>JBEKJF010000007.1:0-31913 GCA_050011375.1 Candidatus Sulfotelmatobacter sp. | reverse complement strand
ACCCCGCCACATTTGTAGGTCTCGGCAGCTTCTCCGACAAAGAAGTGCAGACCGCCTGTTTCGGCCTGGCCCTCACGTTGATCTTGATGTCACGCAAGTGGCATGGTGCAATCTTGCTCGGCATCTTCGGCACCGCCCTTCTCGGAATCCTTCGCGGCATCACGAACTGGCCCGCAGCAATCTTCTCCATGCCGCATCCGTCGTCCACATTCCTGCAACTGGATTTCCGCGGCCTCACTCATCTCGGCCTGTTAGAAATAGCGTTTGCATTTCTGTTCGTGGATTTGTTCGACAACGTCGGCACGCTCGTGGGAGTGTGCGAGCAAGGCGGCTTCATCAAAGACGGCAAGATTCCGCGCGTCGGCCGCGTGCTGCTGGCCGATGCCGTAGGCACGGTGTTCGGCGCCTTGACCGGCACGTCCACGGTGACCAGCTACATTGAAAGTGCCGCCGGAGTCGCAGCCGGCGCGCGTACCGGTCTAAGCAATATCGCGGTCGCCGCGCTGTTCGTGCTGGCGGCGTTTTGCTCACCTCTGGCCACGGCGATTCCCGGTTATGCCACAGCTCCAGCTCTGATTCTTGTCGGTGTGTTGATGTCAGAATCGATCGCGCAAATCCAGTGGCGGGACTTCACGGAAGCCGTCCCAGCCTTCATCACCATTCTCGCCACACCACTCACATTCAGCATCGCCACCGGACTCAGCCTCGGTCTGATTTCCTACACGGTCGTGAAGCTCGCGGCCGGAAGATTTCGCGAGATCAACACCCTGGTGTGGATTCTCACCGTTCTGTTCATTCTTCGCTACGTATATCTTGCCGTGGCTTAGGCGCCCATATTGGAAGAAGAAATGATCATGACATTAAAACTTCGCGGCATTGAGGCCTGCGTGTTCGACGCCTACGGCACGCTGTTCGACGTCAACAGTGCTGCACGCGCGGCTCAGAATTCTTTGGGAGAGAAATGGCAGCCACTCGCCGAGTTATGGCGCTCGAAGCAACTGCAATACACCTGGCTGCGCGGCCTCTCCGGTCACCACGCAGATTTCTGGCAGGTCACGGGCGATGCTCTCGACTTCGCCCTCTCGACGCTGCATCTCGACGACCCGCCTCTGCGCGCACGCCTCATGAATCCGTACCTGACACTGGACGCTTATCCGGAAGTCCCCGACACATTGAAGCGACTGAAAGCAGCCGGGATGAAGCTCGCGATCCTCTCCAATGGAACGCCAGCCATGCTCGCTGCGGCAGCAGCCAGCGCAGGCATCGGCGAATTGTTTGATGAGATTTTGTCTGTGGAGGAGGTGAAGGTCTACAAGCCGCACCCTTCGGTCTACGGTCTGGCCTGTAAGCGGCTCAGAGTTGCTCCGCCCGCAGTCTGCTTTGTATCTTCCAATGGCTGGGACGCCTACTCCGCCAAGGCGTTCGGCTTTCACACCTTGTGGTGCAATCGCTTCAACCAGGCGCCCGAGCGAATTCCCGAAACACCTGACGCGCAAATCAGAACTCTCGCCGAAGTGCCCGACTTCGTTATCCCGCAAAAATAGATGTTGTTATCGAAATCCAAACTTGACAACGGCTCACAGCCGACCGCAGGAGAACTTGGTCTCCTGTACTCCCGTAACCCGCGCGCCGCTGCGTCCCGCTCCAGCCGTGTGTATATTTGAAAATGATTTGTGCTCGTGCTCGAAAACATCCCGCTCGCGCCCCTCACCACCATAAAAATTGGAGGTCCGGCGAAGTATTTTGTCGAAGCCAAAACCACCAGTGAAGTGCAGGAGGCGATTGCATTCGCGCGCTCGCGTGATTTGCCTCTTTTCGTTCTCGGCGGCGGCAGCAACCTGGTAGTCGCCGACGCCGGTTGGCCGGGCCTGGTGCTGAAAATCTCGATTCAAGGAATCGACCAACAGAGCGGGCACGATGAAAACGGTAAAATTCTTTTCGATGCAGGCGCCGGCGAATCCTGGGATAAGTTCGTCTCTCACACCGTGATCGCACGCTGTGCCGGGGTCGAGTGCCTAAGCGGCATTCCCGGCAGCGTCGGCGGCACACCTGTTCAGAACGTCGGCGCCTACGGCCAGGAAGTCGCCGAGACCATTGCCTCGGTTCAAGTTCTCGACCTCAGCGATAATCAGATTAGAGAACTTTGCCCCGAAGCCTGTGAGTTCGGCTATCGCGCCAGCATCTTCAACACCACCGAGCGCGGACGCTTCGTCGTTCTCCGCGTCAGCTACGCGCTCACTCCCGGAGGCAGCCCGCGCATCGCCTATACAGACCTGAAAAGGCATTTCGAGGGACGCGAAACTCCTCCAGATCTAGCCGAAACGCGTGAGGCCGTGCGCCACATTCGCGCCCTGAAAGGCATGCTCATCACCTCGGGCGATCCGGATAGCAAGAGCGCAGGCTCGTTCTTCAAGAACCCTGTGCTCTCGGCAGAACAGCACGAAGATCTGAAGCAGCGCGCCGCCGCACGAGGATTAACCGTGCCCAGCTATCCCGCACTCGAGACCCGCAAGAAAGTTTCTGCGGCGTGGCTAGTCGAGCGCTCCGGATTCGCTAAAGGATTCGGTTTTGGCCGCGTTGGTATTTCTACCAGGCACGCGCTCGCAATCGTGAATCGTGGCGGGGCCACCGCCGCCGATGTCCTCGCCTTAAAACAAGAGATCCAGCATCGCGTGGAAGAAATCTGGGGCGTCCACCTGGAACTGGAACCGGTTATGGTGGGCTTTTAAGGCGTTTCACATTTTCCCCGCCCCATTACCTCAGATGTTCCCACTAGCGACTTGTCATTCCGACCGCAGCTTTCCATTCCCGAAGGGGATGGACAGCGGAGTGGAGGAACCTGCTGTCCTCCACTAAGCTAACTCGCAAGTGGGCGCTCTCCACTCGTTCTTCCCAAAGAAATACCTGAACAAATAACACTCTCCGGCGGTCTTCATGATAGAGGTCAAGCGATTGGTGGCGGGAGAGGCAATCCTGAACGAAGCCGTGACGGTGCCGCGCAGCCAAGACCGAAGTCGAGACAGCAGTCAGAATGAAGTGCTTGAAGATCTCGTCCGGCAGCACTCGCGGCTCGTCTACCGCATCGCATATGCCGCGCTCAGAAGCCATCACGATGCCGAGGATGCGACCCAGGAAACGTTTCTCCGTGTGTTGCGCTACAGCCACAAGTTACCCAGGGTGGATGACCCGAAGACTTGGCTGGCGCGCATCGCATGGCGAGTGGCGGTCGACCGGAGCAAGCAGCGCAGCCGCAAGCGAGAGATACCGCTTGAGGACCCTAAGAAACCGGTTGCGGAAGTGCTGTCCGCAGACGCCTCGGCGGACGAGGCCATGCACGGCTCGCAGCTCGGGGCGCTGCTCGAACGTTTGATTGTGGCTCTACCGGACAAGCTTCGCGACCCGCTGATCTTATCTGCACTCGAAGAGATGTCGCCGCTCGAGGTAGCTGCGACGCTAGGGATCAATGAAGCGGCAGTACGGTCGCGAGTCTTTCGCGCACGGCAGATTCTGAAGGAGAAACTCGCTGAGCTGGTGGTGAAGAAGTAAAGGTAGGAAACATGATGGATAGCAATCCAAGACCGGCCAATAAAAGCCAGTGTGATCCAGAAAAGGACGCGCTCGACCACAAACTTGATGCCACACTGGCGAAGTTCACAACGGCCGACCCGAGAGCTGGACTGGAAGATCGCATTCTAGCGACTCTACGGACCGAACAGGAGCGTGCAGCGGAGCCTTCTTGGTGGCGATGGCCGGCCATCGCTGCACTGGTAGCAATGATCGTGGTGACCGTATTCGTCGGATGGAGATCGCGAAAACCGGTGCAGAACATCGCCGCGCAGCATCCACAAATCACCATGCAAACTATTGAACGAGTTAAGACGCCGGTTGCGACCAACAGTGAAAGAAGCTCGATTCCTCTTCACGAGCCATCTGAAAGGCGGCTCAGACCACGCACGCTCAGCCGCCCGGCAGCGATCGCAGTCCCCTCGCCGAAGCCTGATCAGTTTCCTTCACCGCAGCCGCTGAGCCAGCAGGAGATAATTCTGGCGGACTACATCAAAACTTATCCGGAGCACGCCGCGCTTATTGCGGAAGCCAGAACCGACGAACTGCGGCAGGACAGCGCCGAAGAAATGGACGATGCTCTTTCCGGGAGCAACCAGAATTCACAGCGGAACAAGTAGAAATACCCGCACAAATTAAGGAGAATAACAATGTTCAAGAAAATGATTTTAGCGGCGGCGTTGATTCTCACACTGACGACTGCAGGAACCGGCAACGCATCCGCGCAGGAATCCAGCACAGCGAAGGCAGCTTCTGAAACCGAGAAGTCCGTAAACGCTTATCGCCTCGACTTCTCCGTCAACGAATTCGAAGACGGCAAGAAGATCAACTCCCGGCAGTACTCAATGAACCTGAACTCCGACGAACCCGGCAACGAGATCAAAATTGGAACGCGGGTTCCGGTCGAGTCGAAGCAAGGTGAGTTCAATTATCTCGATGTGGGAACCAGTATCTGGTGCAAGATCGGCGAGCGCGCCAACGGTTTGCCCATGTCGGTGCGCGCCGAAATCAGCAACTTCGCCATGCCCGAGCAGCAAGGCCAGCAGGTTCGGCCGGTGCTGCGTCAACTATCCATCAAAGCCAGCACGGTAGCGCAACTGGGAAAACCGATGGTAGTCGGCAGCGTGGATGATCCCAATTCGAAGCGGCAGTTCCAGCTGGAAGTTATAGTGTCGAAGTTGAAGTAGGCCGTGTGAACCTGCAGCTCGTGGGGGCGCGGGCGACTTGCTCGTTCCCCCGGCGAAAGCTTTGCGGTTCACTCCCCCGACGGTTTCTTCTCTTCCTTCATCTCACCTTCCATCATCTTCCGCAGCGCCCGATTGATGCGCGTCTGGTATCCGCGCCCCGATGTCTTAAACCAGGCAATCACATCAGCGTCCAGCCGCAGTGTGACAGGCTTCTTGATCGGTCGGTATAAGACCCCCACATTCCGAAGCAAAGCATAGCTCCGCTTCGGCTTGGCATCCTCTGCTACCGCCTGCAAACTGATCGTTTTGGGGTTCTTCTTGGTTTTTGGGCTCTTTTGGGCCCTCGTCCGTCCGCCCTTGTAAACCGCTTTGGATGGTCTCATTTACAAGGATTATACATACATTTCGATCCTTACGCGATTGGCTGTACAAAGTGCTCTAGTTTGAACATTTCCCGACTTTGTCAGCGTACATCGAGCAAACGGCGCCGCCCCAGTTCGTGACCCCAGTTTCTCGATTGTGACCCCGTTGCGATGGGGTGAGGTGCAACGATCCGGCTCCGGCGGCGCCTCAAGCTACTCATCGGCAAGTCTTGCCGCCTCTTTAAATATCTTCACAAACATTTCCCGCGTGAGCTTTCCAGTCTGCGTGTTCTGGTTCGAAGGATGGTAAGAGGCCAGTAACACCTTACCATCGGGTAACCGGTAACTGGCGCCATGTTTGAAGAGAAAATGTTTGAAAGGATAATGTTTGAAAACAGAGCGCTCTTCTCTGGCGAACAAGCCACGCCGTTTCACGTAGTTCAGATAGGCATCGAAGCCAATCTTACCTAACGCGACCACAACCTTTACCTTCTCTAATCCTGCGATCTCTCGGTCAAGAAAATGCGAACACGCTAACAACTCTTGAGGAAGCGGCTTGTTGTCGGGCGGGGCGCAGCGGACCGCGGCTGTGATGTACAAGTCTTTCAGCGTGAGCCCATCGTTGCGGTCGGTCGCGTTGGGCTGGCTGGCGAATCCCGTTTCATACAGCACAGGGAACATGAACTTGCCGGAGGCATCGCCGGTAAACGGGCGTCCAGTGCGGTTGGAGCCGTGCGCACCGGGAGCCAAGCCCATGATAAGAACTCGCGCGCCGGGATCGCCGAACCCAGGAACAGGCTTGCCCCAGTATTCACAGTCGCGGTAAGCGCGGCGCTTCTCGCGGGCAATCAGTTCGCGATAGGCGACGAGGCGTGGGCAGCGCGTGCAGGCAATGACTTCGCGGTTGAGAGCCGTTAGCCAATTGAGATTATTGTTGCTCACGTTATTGCTTGTAGATATTCAGTCATTGAGCGGCTACTGAGGCCGGGCCCCGCTGCCCCGAGCTGGTTTCGGCTGAGACACCGGCCGGAGTTTGCTTGTTCGGCGGAATTTCCGTTCCGGTTGGGTAGATGAGAATCCGCACCGTACCCCACGCGCCATCTGAACCGGCGTCAGTCTGTTTGCCAGCTCCAAATGTCTTCAATTGGCTATCGTCGAATCCGAAATTTTCCACCAGATACTCGCGCACCACCATGGCCCGCGCTTCCGTCAGTACTAAATCTTTCTGAGTATCACCCGCCATCCCGGAGGATACAACCACCACTGCAAACCCAAACTGATTATCGCGCAGGAACTCGCCGCCGGCGTTGAGAGATTTCTGGTTCTTCAACTTGGCGGAATCCTGTTTATCGAAAAGCTGCTTGGCCGAGTAGGTAAACTCCTTCGTCGGTTCACCCTGCGGAAGGCGTTCCACTTCATTCTTGGCGAGCTCGGCTGAGTCCTGATAACCGCGGCTCTTGAAATAACCGCGCAGCAGGAAGTTATGCTTCATGGCTTCCATATTTTCCTCGAAGTCGGTAACCCCAGCCTGCGCGTGGACCATCGTATCGCGCATCGCACTCGACGTCTGTTCGAGGTTGGTGTAGAGCTGTTTATCATTCACCAGCGCTCCCGCGGTTCCCTGCCCTGCGTTGATCTTGGCGCTGATTGAGTTGAGATTTGCGGTCGCCTGCGTGGCATTCTGAATCGCTTGCTGGCTGCTGTCCAGAATTCCGCTCATCTTGTTCAGCAGGTCCGACATTTCCAGTGGAGGCTGGCTGGCGATTGTGTCGCCGTCCCAGACGCCGGCTGCCTTTGGAGATCCAAACGAGATCGCCAAATATTGGTTACCCAACAATCCCTCCGTTTCGATCGAGGCCACAGAATCCTGCTTGACGATCTGATGGGTCGATTTGTCAAGATCCATGACGATCGTGACCTTGTCGCCGGGTTTGTGAGGTAACTGAATGTCGTGCACTGTTCCCACATGCACTCCACCCACCCGCACGTCTCCTCCCGCACCGAGACCCACGACGTCATCGAATTTTGCCTTCAGTTGGTAGGTAGAGGTGAAAAGATATTGCTTACCGCCGATGACGAAGATGCCTGCTATTAGAATTGCCAGGGTCGCAATGATGAAGGCGCCCAACCGCACCGATCTCGACATTGTGTTCTCCTACGAATGCTTTAGAAATTCCCGAACGAACTCGATTTCACTTTTCTGAAGGTCTTCAAAACTGCCTTGAATCACTACGTTTCCCTTATCGAGCAGCGCGAGACGGCTGGCAATGGTCTTTGCGCTGTGCAGATCGTGCGTCACTACGATGAAAGCGACCTGATGTTCCTGCTGGAGCTTGAGGACGAGGTCGTCGATCTCCCCGGAACTGATGGGGTCAAGGCCGGCGGTGGGCTCGTCGAGCAGTAGAATATCCGGCTCCAAAGCCATCGCGCGCGCCAGACCTACGCGTTTCTGCATGCCCCCGGAAATGTCGGAGGGCATCTTCGCCAAGGCGCCTTCCATTCCCACCTCCGCGAGCAACTCTCTAACCCGGACGGCACGATCGGATTTCGACATCTCTTTTTTATGGTGCAACAGCGGAAACTCTACGTTCTGTTCGACGGTGAGCGAATCATAAAGCGCGGCGTGCTGAAACAGGAAGCCCATCTTCTTTCTGATTTCGCCCATGCGGTCGATCGCCAGGCCGGCGATGTTCTGGCCATGAATGAGAATCGATCCTGCGTCTGGCTTTTCCAATCCGATGATGAGCCGCAGCAATACGCTCTTGCCCGTGCCGCTGCGCCCAAGCACCGCCAAAGTTTCGCCGCGCTTTACATCGAGATTAATTCCGTTCAAAACTTTTTGCGTTCCGAACGACTTATGCACGCCCTGGACGGCAATCGCCGCTAAACTGCCGCCTTCTTCGGCCCCCGTCCGCATCGTTGCGGTTTGATTCGGAATTTGGTCGATTGTGCTCATAGTAGTTTCGCGACTCTGACCAAGACTTACGGGAACAATATGATGATCAGCTTCACCAGCACGACATCGGCGAGGATGACGAACAGCGAAGACAAAACCACCGAACTGGTAGCGGCACGGCCTACGCCCGCCGCACCTCCCTGGGTTCGCATTCCCTGGAAACATGCGATCAGGCCAATGATCAAGCCGAATGCCATCGTCTTGAAAGTTGGAGGCAGAAAGTCGCTGAAGCCGGCGCCCTTGAATCCGTTATTGATGAACTGATGGAACGATAGTGGCTCAGACAAAGCCTGCGTCACCCAGCCCATGATCAGTCCGGAAAAATCCGCAGCGAGCGTCAGCAAAGGCAGCATCAGGATGCAAGCCAGGATGCGCGTCGCCGCGAGTAGCCGGTACGGATTCACCGCAGATGCTTCGATCGCATCTATCTGCTCGGTCACCTTCATCGACGCCAGTTCTGCGCCGATACCCGCGCCCACGCGCCCGCTCACGACCAGCCCGGTGATGATGGGGCCCGTCTCATGAATAATCGAGAAAACGATGGCGGCTGGAAGCAGCGACTTCGCTCCAAAGCGAGTCAGGCTGAAGCGAGCCTCCATCGAGAGAACAATGCCGGTAGCCGCGCCGGCCAGGGCAACCAACGGCAGAGACATTGATCCAATCTCATCGAGTTGCCGAAATAATTCGCGGAATTCGAACGGCGGCGTCACCGCGGCCCGCAACACGTTCCAGAAAAATATTCCCAGATCTCCGAACCATTCCAAAAACTGGGTGATCAGACCTTTGTTGGGAAGCGCGGCAGACACTGGCAGGGCTGACGGCTCAGGAACAAGAACAGGCATATTCGCAGCTGCACTGAGGCCAGGGTCGATCACGGGTTTGCTCCCGGACTGGGCGCCTCGCGCGTGCTGTTGAGATGCATTCGGGAAAGCAACGAGTGCGGTCCGCTGTAAACAAACTCGAGAGCCATATTCCCGCCCACGTATCCCAGCATGGTGTAGTTCCCAATGCGAAGCGCATCCTTGGCGCTGTAGCGGCCGGGATACCACGCATAAACGGCAGTCATCGTGCCGGCATACGGCGCGATGAGCGCCGGGAAAGAAAACACACGGTGGCCGTCTTTGCCCTGGCGTGCTGTAAGGGTTGAGATCACGGCATGGCGCAATCGCGGCGACACGCCCCTGCACTCACAACGGTAGTACAACGTGTCTTGCCTGAAGGCTTGCGCCAGCCCGTAGCGCGCAGTCGTGCTGATCGCCGCGATGCCGAAATCGGACCCAAACCGCCTGCTGTAACCACCTGCGCCTTGCTTCCACTCCGGCGGGGTGTTGTTTGCCTGACTAATGCCAGCCGCGAAGGCAGCGCCGGCGATGGGGTACGGACCAAATGCGTCGAACAAGTAGTTGTGAAGTTTTATTGCCTGTGTGGGACGCGTGTATGTCAAATCCGCCGCCACCGAAGTCGTGGTGGCAGTGGTGCCCGGGGAATCTCCCAAATCGGCCAGCGCTTGCGCGTTCACCAGCGCCGAGTGGATGGCACAGGCCGCGATTGTCAACAGCAAGGCGCGACGCATTTTCATATCGAGACTCGCTCTGTAAATCCCACCAGCCTCCGGCAAACCATTTCTATTCAGACCGTAAGCGGGCAGGTCCCGTGGTCGCACTCGCAGGCAATCTCTACTTCGTTGGATCCCGCATCCTTACAGCTCTGACCGCAGTATTTGTCGCCCGCTTGCGCGAGGCACAGGCAGGGTAGATGTGCACACTTCACTTGCTCATTCGTGGTCATCGTTAAGTTCTCCTTTTCAAAGATTGTGTCGTTTCTTGTCTTGCCGTCCATGTCTGGCGGCCTAAATCTTGCGATCTACGTTCGTTTCATCATCCAGCCCATCAGAGCGCCTGCGGCGATACCTACTGCGAAGGTGGCCGCAACCGTCAGCAGCGGATTTCGCTGAAGGCGCTCAGTCGTGTCATTCAAAAGTTCTTCGGCGGCATCGCCACCTTGTTTTGCGGCGCGCTTCACCACTCCCGCGCCATCGTTGATCGCATCGGCAACTGCGTTCGTCGCGCACGAAGCCCGACGAGCCGAATCTGCGATGTGTCCAGCCGTTTCTTCCACAACCGCTTGTGACATGATTCGCTCCTGTGCCCTGGCGGGCGGCTATTGATGCATACTCTAGATCCGACGTCTTTTCTGATTCCTGGCCCGAGCATAGTGCGCGCCGTTACGCCGCCGCTTTTGTCTCAACTACCGGCTGGACCTGCACCAGTTCTTCAAATAAAGAGCGATAGTGAATCATGGATGTTCGCAGCTCTTCTGTGGTGGCCTGGTCCTTGCCAACCCGCAGAGCGATGGCATGGGCGGCCCTGTAGTTTTCCACGACGCGGGGATGATCGACAGAAATATCGGCGCTGCGTTGCTCGAAATCGGTGACGGGATAGCCGCGAGCCTTCATTACAGACGAAACGAGATCGTCCGCTTCGGCAACTGCGCCTTCAGGAGAATCGACGAACCGAGATTGCACGGACTGCCAATTCCGGGAAAAGTTCTCACTTTCCGCACGATCAAGATCGCGAAGGTTGAGCCTTTCAACCCGCTCTTTGCGATCTTCCAAAGTTGCCTCAGCTTTTCTCTCTGATCCATGCGTAAGCACAGCGCGGTCGTACTCAGGGCCGAACTTTTGCCGCAGGTCAGCCGTGGTATTCCTGCGTTTGTTTCGCACAATCATCCAGGCGATCAGAGCGATGATCACAATCACCGCGGCAGCGATTACTATCAGCTTAGGATCCTGTAGATTCAGGTTCATTGAAAGCCTCCGATACATCGGCAATTTCGGTCTAACTTTTGTTCACGAGGTCGGGCGAAGATCGCTCACCAGCGTGCGCGTGTCTCTTGCTTCGATCTGCGCTGACACCAAGAAATCGAGAATGCACGACACACTTAGTTCAGAATGTCCGGATGTTCAGATACGTCCGATAACCAGCAGGATGACAACGATGAGAAGAACCAGCCCTAAGCCCCCCGTCGGGGCATAACCCCACGACCTGCTATGCGACCAGCGTGGCAGCGCACCGACCAGCGCCAGAATCAGGATCACGATCAATATTGTTCCAAGCATGTCTTGCTCCCTAGTCCTTGTGATTCAGATGTGGTTTCTATTGGATAAGCATTCCACGGATACGTCCTGCAGTCTGTGCAATACGACTCACTCTCCGAGAGCGCCCGAAAGGAAAGCGGCGCGAGTCCCGAAGAGGGAACTCGCGCCGATTAGGGCAAACTTAAGGTGTCGAATCACCAGCGTTAAAGCGTAAAGCTGAGTTCAAGGTTAACGCCCGGGTACATCGGGTTACACAGGTAATACACGCCGTCTATCTCGATCACATAGACATTTTGCGTGTAGAGCCAATTGCTCGGCCACATGCCAACGAATCCGAACGTATAACCGCCGTATTGAAAGCGGTGATTGTTGTAATCGCCCTGGCTGACGCGGAACGTGTGTTGCTGTCCGAAATTAGCCTTGTAGCGGTCCGCGGGAATGCGGTTCGTGTTGCCAGCGGCGTGCTGTTCGGGCTGCGCGTTCTTCTCGGCGGGCATCGCCTTATTCTCCTCCCGCGCGTTTTTCTCGGCGGGCATCGCCTTATTCTCTTCCTGCGCATTCCGTTCTTCCGGCTTGGCGTTATTTTCCTGCCGCGCCGCAGGTTTTTCCTCCGGCTTCGCAGCGGGCTTTGAGGGTTCTGCTTTTTTCTCGTCCTGGGCAGGCTTGGCTTTATCGTCCTGCTCGCGATCCTGGGTGAACGCCGGAACTGCTGCTCCAAGCGCTAAAGTTAGAACTGCTGTGCTAAGAACTCCTACTAGTTTCATGGGTGTTGCCTCCATTATCGATTCGATCAATTACGAATTCTTGCTCTACTGCAAGCTTCCTGTAGTCGCATTCACCGGGCTGCCGATGGCATCGCCTGACACGAGAAGTTCCACTCTCCGGTTTTGCTGCCGGCCGGCGGAGTTGTCGTTGGAAGCTACCGGCAAAGTATTGCCGAAGCCTCTGGCGCTAACGGAACCCGTGGCCACGCCTTCCTGCACCAGATAATCGCGCACCGAGCCGGCGCGGTTTTCAGACAAGGTTTGATTCATGGCATCTCCGCCGACGTTATCGGTATAGCCGCCGACTTCGATGTTGAGTCCGGGATAGGCGAGCAGAATGCCGGCAACTTTTGCCAGCTTCTCGCGCGCACCCGGCTTCAGTGAGAATCTTCCGGTGTCGAACAGAACATCGGACATGCTGACGATGAGTCCGCGCGCGCTGTCGCGAGTCTGCAGAATCGAATTCAACTGCTCGGACAACTTCGCGCGCATCGCCGCTTTGTCGGTATCTGCCTGCTGCGCAGCCAACTGAGACTGCTGGGCTGCCAGGCGGGACTGTTCGGCATCGGCCTGGGCCGCTGAAAGCGCCGTTGCCGACGCAGCCTGATTCGCCGCCATGTCGGATTGAGCCTTTGCGTTTGCCGCTTGAGCATCAGCCGCATCTGAGCGCGCTCGAACCGCCTCGGACTGTGCCTGCGCTTTATCCGCCTGAGCTTGCGCCGTGTCGGATTGAGCTTGGTCCTTCTGCCGGCGAGCGCTTTCTGCATCCATTTGCGATTGGGCCTGCGCGTCCGCTGAACTCTGGAGTTCGCTGGCCTGGCGCATTTCGTTTTCCTTCTTGACTGCGATTTCGCGCGCATCTTCCGCAGTCTGCACCGCTTCACGCGAGACTGCGATCAACGGCTTGCGGTCCATGTGTTTGCTGATGGCATAGCCATCCGCGGTATTCATCAACTGGACGGCATGCTGGTAGCTGCCTGTCGCGTACTGCTCGGCTCCCTCCGACTGAGCGATGCGCAAAGCATTGCGCGCTTCGAAAAACTCGAGCGGCAACTTCGCATTCAACACCACGGGATCGAACTTGTAGCCGGTAGGAAGGTATCCGCCGCGCTCCATCAGTTCATATTTTGCGTTGACTGCCTCGCTGGTTCCCTTGGTGTCTTCGCGAACTACGTTCTCGAGAACCACTGCATTGCTCGGCTGCCGGACCGCATAATAAGGTTCCGCGGTAACGATCAGCGCGAAGGCCTGAAGGTCTGTGGTCACGTGCAGTTTGCTACGGTCGTTGTCGCCAACTAATACTTCGCCCAGGTTGACAGCCCGGCCTTCGGGCGAAATCGCCCACAAGACGTAGGTCAGATACTCGTTGCCGAAGGTCGTGGGCCTTTGCAGGTCGCCGAACTCTGCTTCAATCTCAATCGATCCCCGCTTGCTGTTTACTTTCGCCCAGCCATTGGCCGAAGGCATTAACGTGGTGCCGGCAAAATCGACCTTCGAGCTTCCGCTGCGGTGCTCATAGTTCACGGCCTGTACGCTGCGGCTGACGACTACTACGCGGAACGTCGGCGTCGAACTCATGTGTTCCACTTGAACCGTGGCTTGAGAATTGGTCTGAGCTGCTGCTGGCAAACTCAGCGCCACGGCCGCGACTAACAACAAATTTTTCTTCACACTATCTCCTTGTGGCAGGTTTCTGCCGTGTTGCGGTTTCTTTGAACTTCAAGCGTGCGGCGTGTCTTGCAGACAATGCCGTATCTCATCCTTTTCCGAGACGGATACCGGACAGAGAATGAAACAGCCCAAAAACATTCAGCAGCCAAAGCACGACCGCGATGACCACGACGCCGTTCAAAATTGATTTAATGGATGACTGCATGGGGATGAACCGATTTACCAGCCACAAAAGAACACCCACCACAATGAGAACTTCCAGGAGTTGAATTAAAGGCATGATTTTTGACCTTTCCTTGCTCTCAGGGAAACACCTCTTTTATCCGGCTGAGGAGTTAAACCTGTTTTTCTGTGTTCTGGAACTTTTAGGGTCGAATCGTGTGCGCCGCAGTTTCGGGACGCACATGCGAACCAGAAATGCTGTTTGGCTGGATGTGGCCACCTCGCCGGAACTCATGATCCGGCCACGAGCGGCCTAAGAATGAGAGCTGCGAATCAGCGTCCGCCGCTCGGTGTACACACTCAGGAGTATCAAGAATGACAGGTGTTGACTTGCGCGTCTGAGCAACATAGCTCACATGCGGAGATTCAGGTTTTCGTAGCGCCGACCGCCTGCCCTGAGTGAAGTCGAAGGGAGCTCGCCGGCTGTTCGTCGCATCCCATGACGGCCTCCCTCACGTCGGCACTACGTAGCTTCACATTTCTTACGGTCGCTGCCGGCGCTCGCAACTTCCATTGTTGTCCAGCCAATCGAGTAGAGAGCGCACGCTAGCCCGAGCCAGAGCAATGGAGCAATCCGCTGCGCCGTAATAAATGTTCAGTGTGTCACCATCGGCGTCCATCGTATAACCGCACGGAAACACAACGTCGTCAACATCGCCGTGCCGTTCATACTCGGCTTCCGGCCCAAAAATCCACGGGTCGCCTCGCAGCACGCATTTCTCAGGATTCTCCAGCTCGAACAGCGCCACTCCCAGCCGATACAAACAGCCCGAAGGGGTTTGCCGCACTCCGTGGTAGAACGTAAGCCATCCCCTGGAAGTCTCAATCGGCGGCGGCGACAAGCCAATCTTGTTGGCGTCCCACCATGCGCCGCGTCGCGCTTCCAGCATGAGGCGGTGCCGTCCCCAATAGCGCAGATCAGGTGAATAAGAAATCCACATGTGCGCCCCAAGATTGGTTGCGGGCCGATGGATCAGCGCCCAGTATCCATTGATTCTTCGCGGCAGCAGCGCCGAGTCCTTGTCATCCGGCGGCATGATCACGCCATAGCGCTCGAAGGTTCGAAAATCTTTGGTCAGAGCTAGCGACACTCCGGGACCACCTCGCGAGTACGACGTGTACGTGACCACATATTGCTGCAGTTCCGGCACGAACGTGATCCGCGGATCTTCAATCCCCCAAATCTCTTCCGGGAAATCCTTCGCATCCGGCATCAACGTCGGCTCGCTATCAATTTGCCATCCATCAATGCCATTCGCCGAGCGCGCGGCACACAGATGCGACAATCCGCGCCGATCTTCCACGCGGCAAAGCAGCAGGGTAGTTCCATCCGCCAGCAGCGTCGCCCCCGCGTTAAAGACACTATTGATGGAATACGGCCAATCCTTCTTACTCAGAATCGGATTGGCGGGATGCCGATGCAACAGCGGCTCGTAGCGATTTCTCACCATGCTTACAGGTTCTTGCGTGTGGATTGTCATGAATTGATTTCCATTTGTTCATCCTCGTGCAGCGATCGCATTTCCAGAAGCGCCATTAAGAACGACAACGTCGATTCCGCGCCCTGGTTCTGATTGGCGCGATCAGGATGCAGCCCGTCGCGGCATCCGCCAGTCACGGAATCATAGAGAGCAACTTGAAGATCGTTGTCGCCTAGAAACCAGTTGAAAGCCGACCAGGCTCGGTCGCGCCAGCAACTCTCACGCGTGATCCGATAAGCTTGCAGGCACGCAGACACCGCGCCCCCGGCCTCAATCGGCTGTTGATCGAAACGCGCTCTTTCACCACCCTGGCGATAAAACCCTTGCGACCCAATGGGCACAAAATGTCCATTGGTTCCCGAGCCGTGGCTCTCCGAGCGTTGAGTTTCCATAAGCCAATCCAGCGATTCCAGTCCAGCCGAAACCATGCGATCATCCCCGCCAGCCGAACCCACCAGCAGCATAGCCTGGGGGAGCCTCGCGTTCCCGTAGGCCGCAACGTCCTCAAACCACTTCCAATCCGGACGCCGGATCGACTCATACATATCCAGCAATCTCCCAGCCAGCACCGCTCTGACTTTCTGCGCGTCCCGATCGCCAGCGTATGAGTCGAGATATTCCTGAATCCCAAGCAATCCGTAGGCACAGGCGCGAGGACTGTAAAACTCCACCACTGCGGGCAGCGAAAACTCAAACAGACGCCCGGCGGCGGACCTTAATCCCTGATCCCTCGACCGCCCGAGCACAGTTCCCAGTGCCCACAACGCGCGCCCGTGGCTATCTTCCGAACCCTCAGTCTCAATCCAGCGGCGATCGTAGCCGAGGAAGTTTCTGAATCTGCCCTTCCCCGCATTAAACGCATATTCCAGGAACGACAAGTACCGGCAAGCGGAATCCTGGGTGACGGAATACGATACGGAATTCGATACGGAATTCGATTCGGAGTTCGATATGGAGTTCGATAGCGAGTCAGCAGTCACGTCGGCTATTGGTGGTTCAGAGCCGGCAAACTTTTTCTTCTCCATTTGCTCCAGAAGCACCGCCAGAATGAGAGCGCGGGCATTGTCGTCAGTGGTATAACCCTCGCAGCGGTTGGGCACGGTGAAGATTGCGTGTTGCAGCATTCCTGTGTCATCAGTCAGCCGATGCAAATGATCCAGTTTTAACGTTGTCAACTGATTCAGCGATTTAGGAATTGCGCCGGCCGAAAACTGAACGCGTGGAGCCTCCATGCGATCGTTGCGCACATGTGAAAAACTTTCCATGTAGCCCTGCGCCACTCTTTTCCACACCATCTCCCGCGCGAACTGGTAAGCGCGTTTCCGCATGGCGTGGCGTATGGCGGGCGTATCCAGCAATTCAATGGTCTTCTGTGCGATCGCATCCGGATTTTGAAACGGGACCAGCGCTCCCCGGCCGTCGTCCAACAGTTCGATCGCGTGCCAATACGGAGTCGAAATGATCGCCTTCCCCGCCCCCAGCGCATACGCCAGTGTTCCGGAGACCACCTGCGCTTCATGCCGGTAAGGAGTGATGTAAATATCCGCGGCGCCAATGAACTCCACCATCTCCTCGGGAGCGACAAATCTGTCATGGAAAATTACTTGCGATTCCACGCCCACTTCCTTGGCCAGAGCCTGAAGACTGGCTCGATACTGATCTCCCTCGCGGCGCAGAATATGAGGGTGAGTCGCGCCCGCAATGAGGTAAACAACGTTCTTGTGCTTCGCTAAGATCTGCGGCATCGCCTGAATTACGTTCTCGATTCCCTTGTTCGGCGAGAGCAGTCCGAATGTCAGTAGAACCGCTTTCCCTTCCACACCAAAGCGGTCTTTATAAAAATTCGGATCGAGAAAAGGCAGATCCGGAACTCCGTGAGGAACCATATCGATCTTGCTGCCGGGAATTTTGAACACTTCCTGCAATATCTGCGATGACAGCTGGCTCATCACGATCAGCCGATCCGAGAGCTCTGCGATCTCTTTCATCACCATCAGTTGGTCAGGATTGGGCTCACGTAAAACCGTGTGCAGCGTGGTCACTACCGGCATCTTCAGCTGCCGCAGCAAATGCAGAATATGGCTTCCCGCCGGCCCGCCGAAGATTCCATACTCATGCTGCAGGCACACCATGTCGATATTGTTGAAGTTCAGAAACTCGGCCGCTTCCTGATAGGACTTCAAGTCATCCTGCGAGAGCGCCCAGCGCACACGGGCGGGATAGTCGTACCCCTCTTCGATATCGTTGACCGGGAGCGCCAGTAATCGGGCTGTCCCGTATTCTGCCGCAATGGCTGCGCACAGGTCGGTGGTGAAGGTCGCGATTCCACATTGCCGCGGAAGATGATTCCCAATCACCGCGATCCGGCTCGGCAGCGACACTTTCGTGTGCACTCGCGGGCGCGGGACCGGAGCTACCTCCAGCAAGAGCGGGCGCGGACTGACGATTTCCAGAGCGCGATTCGGAAATACTGTGATTGGCATCGCCATGTTTTCTGCTTCTGATGAGAACAATTGATGCAAGATGCCCTCTTTCACGGGGGGCGCACAAGTCGCACTTGAGGTTGGACTAAAGTTTTGTCTCTATGCCAGTATTCAACGAAAGTAGATTTCTGAACTGGTCAAAATTGATCAGCGCATCCCTTTGCGACGGTGCAGTATGCGGGTGTGGACGCCAAGAAAGACGAGGCTCTCGCCGTTCAGTGCCCCACCTGCGGCGCCAAACCAGGAGAGCCATGTGAACTGGTCACCGGCCAGCCCCGCAGCACGCCCCATCGAGACCGGCGACTGGAAGCCTCGGAAACTAACAAGTCCCAGTGACTCAAGGGGATTTCTGGCAAGACTGTGCAGAATTGCTCATTCTCGGGTTGCACTCAAGTCCTATAATCAATTTCTATGGCGCAGTCTGCCGCCGTCCCCAAACACCGCGGGTTCGATCCCAACACTTTCCTCGCCACCATCGGTGACGGCAGGAAGATTCTGTCTGTCGAAAAGAAACGGATGATCTTCTCGCAAGGAGACGCGGCGGACGCGGTGTTTTACGTTCAAAAAGGCAAAGTAAGGCTCACCGTCGTATCCAAAGTTGGCAAAGAAGCGACCATCGCCATCGTCGGCGAAGGGAACTTTTTTGGCGAGGGCGCTCTGGCTGGGCAGGTCCTGCGCATGGGTTCCGCCGCGGCCATGACCGATTGCGAGATTCTGCGCGTAGATAAAAAAACTATGATCAGCGTCCTTCACCGCGAACCCGCTCTGTCTGAGATGTTCGTGGCTTATCTGCTGGCGCGTAATATCCGTTACGAAGAAGATCTCGTCGATCAGCTGTTCAACTCCAGCGAAAAGAGGCTGGCCCGCGTCCTTTTACTGCTTGCTCGTTTCGGCAAAGAAGGTACTCCCGAAACCGTAGTCCCAAGGATCAGCCAGGAGACTCTCGCCGAAATGGTTGGAACCACGCGTTCGCGAGTCAGCTTCTTCATGAACCGCTTCAGGAAACTAGGCTTCATTCACTATGCCGGCGGAGAAGAAGGCGGGCTGCAGGTTCACAGCTCCCTGCTTAATGTCGTTCTGCACGATTAAGCGCCTCCACGTATGCGGGTTCCGAATGCCCCGAATGTCCCACGACCTTGATGTTTACGCTCTCCCACTCGATCGGGAAAAAATAACGCAGGCGTCCTGGTTCGGTGGCCTTGTCCTGCCGGTGGCCGCACGATATGCAGATTGCTCCCACTGTGCTGGTCTCAATCTCTCTCGAGATTTCATTCTCGCGTACCCCAAGCGATCCGGCAATGACCGGACCGGAGCACACGTCGCACGTATAAGCGGAAAGGTGAAGGTATTGTTTTCTCATCGATGCCCTCGCAGCACTAAACAGATCTCCCGCACATCCTAGACTTTCACGATCTGGACTTCTGGTCATTATTGCTCGATTGCTCGCCCTACCATTCGTTTTCCCGCTCCATCTGCTGCCGACCTCGACTGATCAATTTTGAACAGATTGGCGTGAGGCCTGCCTGTATACCTATCTTTCATGGTCACGAATAGCACCCTGCTTTGCATCCACAAAGACCCGGCACAACTGAGTTCGTTAAGAGAACAAGGATACGACCTGGTGACCGCGACGAATGGGTCCGAAGGTCTGCGGCTTTTTATGTCGCGGACTGTCGATGCAATCGTGGTCGAGTACCATCTCGGCCTTCTCGATGGCGCAACCATCGCAACCTCGATCAAGCAGGTTCGGCCAGAGGTTCCTATCATCATGCTGGCCGACAACCTTGAATTGCCTGACGGCGCTTTGAACTCTGTGGATGCGGTCGTGACCAAAGCCGACGGAGCACACTTTCTGTGGGCAACCGTTCACTTTGTTCTGAATGTGAAGCCGACTCTGCCTCAGGAACGAAAAGGAACAACCGAGAAGGCGACGCGCTTGAGTCTCATCGCCAAATCCGGGAACGGGCTGGCCAGGCGGCATCAAACTTTGGAAGGCGTGAATAACGAAAGGGAAAACCCTTTTTCGCCAAGAGTGTGGCGAGGCATCCGCGATGGGACCATCCAGTTTTGATCGCCTTCAGTTGATCTTCTTCAGTCTTCGCTGATCCAGTCTTTGCTGCTGGTCCAGTTTTTGCTGATCTGGCCATCGCAGAAAGTTGGCCTCTGCGCCCTTTCCAGATATCAGTCCAGACGCAGGCCAGCGACTCACAACGATCAAACTGTCATACTCTGGAACGTCCGCTGAATAGATTGATCACAAGAACTACCAGCGCCACCACAAGCAACAAATGGATCAGCCCTCCCGCTATATGCAAACTGAATCCCAGAAGCCACAGCACCAGCAGCACAACAAAAATTGTCCAAAGCATATTGTTCTCCTTGTTATCCAGCTTTGATAATTCTGCCCATTTGCGTTCACAAATACTGAGCCGGATTGCTCAATTGCGGGAAATTGCATTGCTACCTGTTGCATCTCTTCGCGTGAGACCAATTCCGGAGTGAGCAATTCAGACCAGCTATTGTTTCAGGCTTGCGAGATCATGACTCCAGAGACGAGTTCTTCTTCTCTCTCTTTCAGGTCCTCTGAACTAAGTCAGCCATCTGAAGTTGTTTCTCCTTAGTTCCAAGTTTCGAAAGGAATCATTCATGAAAAAGACAATTTCGCTGGTGTTGATAAGCTTGATGGGCATGGTTGGAACATATGCCTTTGCCGGTTCCGACCGGGAAGAAACCGTTGATCGCATGCAAAAATCCGTCGACGTTCTGCAATCGATCATGTCGACGCCCGACAAAGGCATTCCGGAAGAAGTGTTGAACGGCGCAAAGTGCATCGTCGTAGTGCCGAACCTGCTCAAAGGCGGCTTCATCATTGGCGGCAAGCACGGACGTGGCGTAGCTTCCTGCCGCACGCCTGAAGGCTGGAGCGCTCCCGCATTCGTCTCCGTTGGCGGCGGAAGCTGGGGCTTGCAGATCGGCGTCGAAGGCGTCGACCTGGTTATGCTGGTCATGAACGACCGCGGTTTGCAGCATCTGCTTTCAAGCAAGTTCGAATTGACCGGTGAAGGATCCGTTGCCGCAGGCCCAGTGGGCCGTCACACGTCCGCTGGCACTGACATTTTGTTGAACACTGAAGTGCTGACTTACTCGCGCTCGAAAGGCGCATTCGCTGGCCTCACATTGGAAGGCGCGGTAATCGAGCAGGATAACGACTCCACTCGCGCCATTTACGGCCATCACATGATGTTCCGCAACATTCTTTCGGGCAAGGCTTCTACGCCTGCAAGCGCTCGGGAATTTGTGAAAGCTGTCTCCGAAGCCGGACACCAGGCACACGTTGCCGAAGCAAGATAAAGACGGCAAATAAGTAGTCGCGTTAGGGGCTGTTGAATATTCGGGATTTATCGCTGACCGGGGCCGCGCAGGCTTCCGGTCAGCTTTATTTTTTGCGCCGACGTTGACCAGTCCGCCAGCATCTTGTGATACATCTACTTTCACGAGGCCGTCACGGCGCGAGGCAGGCGATTGCATCACCTTCAAATACCACACAGCGCTCGGAGAGTGGAATGAGCACCAGGAACCACGTACTGGCGCTTATCTTCTTAATGGCTGTGCTGGCGTTCACCGTCTTCGCGGCGAAACGGCTGCTGTTTAGAACCAGTCCGGCCGCGAGCGGCGCGGCATTGCCTCCGCATGCAGTGAGTCCGGCTACAAAACCGTCTTTGCCGAAACCCAGCGCCGCAGTGGCTGCGCCGTCTACGGCGTCCTCGTCTCCAGCGCCTGTTACCGTTGCACCTGCCGCTCCAAAGCCTGCTGCCCCTACAAGCCCCGCTCCAGCACCATCCACTCCAGCACACACTGCTCCGACTCCAACCGCTCCAACTCATACTGTCCCCGCACCTTCTGCTCCGGCGCGTGCCACTCCAGCACCAACTCCTAAGACGCGAGAAAAAGTATCAACTCCTGCTGCGAGGGGAACGGTCGCCGCTCCGCCGAAAGCGCCGCCTCCTGCGGCGAAGCGCCCTGCTGCCGTTGCTAAGAATCGTCATTCAGAAGATCGTCATTCAGAGAATCCTCACTCAGAAGTTCATCACTCAGAAGTTCATCACTCCGAGGTTCATCCTTCGGAAGATGATCGTCCTCAACTGCGGTTTGGGTCTGGCGTTCGCTTGTGGATTCAGGTCACCGCCATTAACCGCAAGCCGGGCGGGAGCTTTACCTTCCGCGGAACTCTATTGCAGCCCGTCACCCTGGCGAACCGGAACCAGCTCAACCCCGGCACTGGCGTCGCCGGGTCTGGGACAGCAGACAATGGACACGTCCATGTTCAGGTCTCGGGCTTCACCATCGCTGGAGCAAACTACGAACTCATGGATGCGGGCGGATCCAACGGGCGCTCCGGAACTGGACTGGCAGTCGAACTCGATCCCGGCAAACTGCTGGAAGTGTGGCTCGGCTCGTCGTCGGTTTACCGGAAAACCGCAGCAAAATAAATTTCGGGGGCCGCTTAAGATTTGTGCCTCTAGTGTGGGCGTCAGGGTCCCAACAGGATATACCCCCCTCCCCCCCGGTATATTGGAATCATCGACTTAGCGGGAAAATCGGATTTAATCTATGGGGCACAATCACTTGCAGGCAAAATCTTGATGTCAAAGAACTTACAGGCGGGGACATTCATCACACAGACCCAAAATGAAACTTATCCGGTTTCACCCGACCGTCATGGCCTCGACTATGATCGCGTAAGTTTGATGGGCGGCGCAAGGTCAGATGTCACACAGGGGCTGTGGAAAACCTTTGGGAGCGGCGCTTAGATCCGAGCCGGCGCGGGGCCGATTCCAATGAGGGCCTTGGAGTGTAATTCCCCTGCACGCCCCGCGTTACTGAGGAACGAATTCGGGATACCAGCCATTTTTTATGGCGTTGAGCAATTCCTCATCGGCCGCCTTGCCCTGGGCGTCACTGTTGAAGTGATCGAACTGGGCTTTTGCTTCCTCGATCGACTTTTCGGCGGAATGCAACTGCGCCGTAGTTGCGGCAAAGGTGACGCCGGCGATGATAATCGTAGCCACGCCGAGCCCCACCGAACCGAGCCACGCTTTGCGGTTTGAGAACAGGAGGGCGATCGAGGCGATCACAATCCCGATTTCACTGGACAATTGGGCCCACTCATAATGCTCGGTAGCGTGCGAGTGCGCTGCAATCGCAGAATTGAAGGATTCGGTCCACTCGCGGGCTGCTTCCTGCTCCTTCTCCAGCGCGCTGATGCGCGTGACGAACTGTAGCAGATCGTCCTTGGTGGGAATTTCCGCACCCAGGTTCTTCGCGTTCTCCAAACGGATGATGCGGGAGATCCGGCCCAAATCGGCGGACGAAATCTGGCCTTGCAGCTTGCGGGATTCTTCGTCCCACTCCTTAAAACGTTCTGGATCGGGCATGAGAGAGTGCAACTGCTGCAACTGGGCGAGTAAGACCCGGTACTTGGTGGAGAGGGCCTGGAACTTGGTGCCCGCGTTGGCCTGTTCCACCATGGTGGCGATGAGTTCCGTACGCTGGCCGCCCACCAGAGCCGAACTCAAGGCCAGCAGGACGCCCAGCATCGCCATCGTGATACCGACAGATTTGCCGATACCACCGGACGAGCCGTGCTGGTGATCTGCGTGCGCGACACGTTCCATGTCCTCTACAAAGTCGGGGGCGTCGTCCATTTGTCAGATCCTCGGCGTATCGTGAAACGCTTTTCTTATACCATGTTTTCGGTCCGGGGTGGCCGGATCTTCCCGGCCTCCGTAGCTATCCCCCTTTGACGGCGAAAAGCCGCGCTTCTCTCAAACAAACCGAGGAATAGGGCACCCCATAGTCTGGAATTCCGCAGAAAAGGGCACCCGCCCATCCAACCGTTCGTTCGGATTTCGTAAAAAAAAACCCTCTTTCTTGCGGTCTATCGCTTCTCCCGTACAATTCCGGCGCAGACCCGTTCATTAACGAATGGCTGGAGCAAGGCTGTTCTCCCTGGGTCTTGCCGGCTTGATCTTTGAATTCGACTGGAACCCGAGGATGCCATGGCAACAGCAGTATCTTTCGCTTCGCAGATTCTTCCGCTCTTCACGCAAACAGATATCGCGCATATGGCCAATTATGGCTGCATGCTGGCGGAGTACAGCTACATGTCGCAGCCGGCCAACGCGCAAAATGTGCTCAGTCGCTTGAATGGCACGACGACGCCACGGATGCCTCCGCCTCCCGCGGCGCCGTGGACGACGGCGAACATTCAGTTGTTTCAGGCTTGGATGGCGGGCGGTTACCAGCCTTAGAGCGATCGACCGAAGAGCGGCCGATCGGGAACTCAGGTCTGGCACCGAAACAATATCTCGATGATCGAGAGCGGCTGGGCACCGCAATCCAGCCCAGCGATTTTTCCCAAGGGACAAGCAGGAGGGCCACGAAACAAAGCACTCAATTCACAAGGAGAGAAGCATGAAACGTTTGCTATACGCGCTCGTTGTTCTTTCGCTCGCTGCTGTATACCCAACCTTGCATATCGATGGTGGCGCGACGCAGCACGGGTTGATTGCCGCCGCCATTGCTGCCCCCAAGCCGGCAGCGAGTGCCTGCACCTTTCCAACTACCATGGCCTCGACTCCAGAACAAACGGCCTGGCAGCTTTTTGTGGCGGCAAGCTGCCCAACCAGCAAGAATCAAGTCGTATGGGAGAACTGGATTGAGCAGTTGAACATGTATCCGGCCAGCGGAAAGGTAGGGGCCATGAACCGAGCCGCGCCGCACAAGCGGTTGCATGGAAGTCCGCTGACCCACGCGGTAGCGGCAAAATTGGCGGCCGTGCGGGGAGAAGCGATACCCGAACTCGCGCCCGACTCAGAGTGCAACGCCATGAATGGGCCGCCAAAGAACGTTGTGCCCGGCGCGACAATTTGCGAAGAGGCGCGCCTCGACCCAGGAGCCCAGGCCTTCGTCTCGGGCAACGGATATCAGATCCGACCGGGGCAAACCCAAGCGGCTCAGAAGGGCGCCAACATTCAGTTTCCTGGGCCGGCAGTGGAAGTAAAAGCCGACTGGATTCCCGCCACGGATTTCAACCCTCCATTCACTTGCGCCGCTCCGCCCACGGGTGTTCACGCCGAAACCATTGACGGCAAATGTTATGCCTTAGCGGGCATTCACATCTCATCAAAGCTGCTTCCGAACTGGCTATGGGCCACTTTCGAACCGCAGAACCTGACCACGAATTTGAATCGCTGCGTGGTGCTGGGATGCAACGATGCCTGGGGGTCGGTGCCGGCCACCAGCAATGGCGCGTTTACGGGGCAGACTCCCGCATTGAAGGCGCTGATGACTCAGGCGAATCTGGCTCCGGAGTGGTTCAACTACCGGCTGGATGGCGCGCAAACCGATTTCGGCACAGCGGCCAATCCCACGTTGTTGGGGAACTCGGTGATCGAAGGCTACAACGTCGGCATGAATCTGAAGCAAGCCTCATGCATTACGTGCCACTCGGTTTCCTCCATCAAGAACGATGGCACCGATGGCATCGTCACGCTGGGGGGAATGAACCCGCCGCCGGTCGGTCCTGAGATTACGCCGGGGGCGGGATGGATTGCGCGGGACTTTGTCTGGTCCCTGGGGCTGGCGTGTCCGCAAGTTCCGGGAGGAGGGGGTTTGCAGACGTGCAGTTCGTCTTCGGAGGCGATGAAGAAGAAAGAGAAGAGCAAGTAGGTCGCTGAGTGCTCAGATACGACAATTAATCCAGTTAAGCTTCACGGAGAGAGCGTGCGCCGCTGCCGTAGGACGCATCGCTAACTACTCACTGTGCCAGCGTTGGTAGCGCCCATCCGCCGAAAACCGCGACGGATGGGGCAGCCTCGGTCGTGGTGGCGTGGGCAGCCCCCCCGCTGCTCTACTTCCGCCCTTACTCTCAGGCCAACGCCATATGCGTTGGACTAGCTCGATTTAGGCTAACGCTCCTAGAGGTTCTTGATGACGTTGAGAGCCTTGTCGATGTCGCTCTTCCCTCGGCTGTTTGCTACCGAGTAAAGCGCATCCACGGCTTCTAGAAGTTTGCTTCGCGGGGTCGGCATTGATTCTAGTGGTATCCCGAAGTACGCCAGGCTAGACGGCTGCTCGACTTTCAGGATTTCCACACCCTGTTGGCTTCGGACCGAGAATATCTCCCACTCACCGATCAATCTTGAGACAAAGCTATTTGCCACGGAGGAACGCACGAAACTCAGCTGCATGCCGGGCGCAGTCGCCACGAGGGAAGATGATGTCCCTTCCCAGACGATCTTTCCCATCCGGGTCTTTTCGGTTATCTTCTCGACGAGTTCTATTTCCTTTGGATCGTCGTAGCCAATGAATTCTTTAAAAACACCACCTAGGTCGGTGCTCATTGGACTTCCTCTGCCTTCAGATACTTTAGTTTGCCATAGATTTCGCCAACTAGCTCAGATATTCGGTCGCACTGCAGGATCATTGCCTGAAAGGTCTCGACTGGAACCTCCGCTCCCCCGGCGGGAATAACCTTTGCCAGGGTTTTTACGGAGCGAATCGCGACGTCCAGCTTATCCATGTCGATTCCCTTCAAAATTTTCTGAAACGATCCGTTGGCCTCCGAGAATCGCATCTTGAGCGGCGGCAGTAGTGCTCTCACCTTCAGCCAGTCGGCGGCGGCGACTCTGTCGGCGAGCTCTTCCACATTTTCAACGATGATGCGAAAGTCCTCTGCCGCCCTCTGCAGCAGGAGTTCCTGTCGAGCTGCGTTGGCGGAATCCTGTGCGGTCTTTTCGCGCGCTCTCGCGTCCGCTGACTCTCGCAGTCCACGGAGACTGGCACGCCAACCAAGAACTCCAACTATAATTCCGCCGACACCGAGCGTAACGCTGACGATCGTTACAAGGTTCACGCAGTTAAGGATTGTTTTCCAGTCCACATTGCCGAGTGTGGCTGCGTTGGAGGCGTACAAACATTCCATGTGCATAATCTGCCGTCCCGAACTACTTAGACTTCGGTAGCAGCGTTGTCAAGACCACTTTGGAGGACAGGACGGCATTCATCCCCGTTTGACGCTACTCCCCTCCCGTCTTTACACTCAAGTTAACGCCGTATGAATTCGGGAGGGTTTCGTTTGCTCGACGGAGCTTCCGGATCAGCGGCTTGTGAAAGGTAAATGTGAGCCCTACAGAGACTACCGACGCAAAGAACAGATTAGCCGAAGAGCTGGCGGATCTAGCCCTGGCGCAACGTAACAAGGATGTGAAGCGAGAGATCTCGGTTGAGATTCCGGCGGCGGAGGTTGCGCGCGAGACTGAGGTGCAGATTCAGCGCTATCAGAAGAGTGCGCGGCTGCCGGGGTTTCGGGCTGGGCATGTGCCGGCCTCGATCATCAAGCAGCGCTTTGGCGATGGGCTGAAGAACGATGTTGCCGAGGCTTTGATCCCGAAATATTTTCGGCGGGAGGCTGAGAGGCTGGGGCTGATTCCGGTTTCGCAGCCACGGGTTACCGAACTGCATCAGCATGAGGGCGAGCCGCTGACATTTAAGGCTACGTTTGAAGTGCTGCCTGAGATTCAGGTCGAGGGCTACAAAGAACTGCGCGCCGACCATCCGGAGATTGCCGTTACCGACGAGGAAGTCGAGCAGGCGCTCGCTAGTGTGCGGGAGCAGCATGCGACTTATGCGACCGTCGAGGGGCGTCCGCTGGCCGAGGGCGATTTTGCGCAGGCTTCGATGGACGGCAAGCCGAAGGATGGCAAGGATGTTGCCGATGCGAAAGCCAATCCCGTGCACATGGATGACGTGCTGATCGAGATCGGCGGCAAGAGTACGGTGCCGGAGTTTTCGCAGAATCTTACCGGGGCTTCGGCCGGCGATGAACGGACTTTCGATGTGGTTTATCCCGACGACATTTCCGACAAGCGGCTCGCGGGCAAGACTTTTGTGTACACGGTGAAGGTGAACGGCATCAAGCAGAAGAGCCTGCCTGAGCTGAACGATGACTTCGCGAAAGAATTGGGCGAGTTCGCGAGTCTCGACGCGGTTCGCAAGCAGATTCGCGAAAACATGGAAGCCGAGAAGCGCCACACGGCCGAGCACGAGGCGAAAGACAAGCTGGTTGCCGAACTGGTGAAGCGCAATGATTTTGAGGTGCCGGAATCTCTGGTCGACCGGCAGATCGATGTGCGATTGGAACGTGGCCTTCGGGCTCTAGCGGCGCAGGGCATGAAGATGGAAGACTTAAAGAAGATGGACTTGCCACGGCTTCGCGCCGGCCAGCGCGAGCAGGCGGTGCAGGATGTGAAGTCATCTTTATTGCTGGAACGGGTCGCCGACCTTGAGAAAATCCAGGTGAGCGATGAAGAAGTGAACCGGGAGTTGGAAGCGCTGGCGAAGCAGTCAAAACAAACGTCGGAAGCGGTGCGCGCTCGTTTGACAGAGGATGGGGGCCTCGATAGAATCCGGATAAGAATCCGCAGTGAGAAGACCCTCGAATTTCTTTATCACCAGTCCGCGTAGAATTAAAAAGACGCGGAGCACTTTCGACCCTCCCCGAGAAGCGAACTGATATTTCGGGGCGGAGTGTGGCAGGTCCGGTGACAGGTCCGGTAAAAAATGAAGCAAAATGATCCGCAAATGATGCTGGTACCGATGGTCATCGAGCAGACTGGGCGGGGCGAACGCGCCTACGACATTTATTCCCGGCTGCTCCGCGATAACATTATTTTTATCGGCACGCCGATTGACGACAACATCGCCAATCTGGTGATTGCGCAAATGCTGTTTCTGGCGCAGGAAGATCCCGAGAAAGATATTCAGCTCTATGTCAACTCTCCGGGAGGTTCGATCACGGCCGGCATGGCGATTTACGACACCATGCAATACGTGAAGAACGATGTGATGACTTTGTGCGTGGGGCAGGCGGCGTCGATGGCGGCGTTGCTGTTGGCCGCGGGCGAGCCGAAGAAGAGGCTGGCGTTGCCCAATTCGCGCATCCTTATTCATCAGCCTTCGATGGGCGGGTTGTCGGGCCAGGCTACCGATATCGACATCCACGCGCGAGAAATTCTGCGTATGCGGGAGATTACCAATCAGTTACTCTCCAAGCACAGCGGGCAGAAGCTGGATAAAGTGGAGAAGGATGTGGAGCGCGATTTCATCATGAACGCGCAGCAGGCTAAGGAATACGGAATCATAGATGACATCATCTATAAGACCGTAAAAGCGGTAGTATAGGCCTTCGCTTGCGCAGTACCGAGCACCTAGAAGCTAGCACCGAGCCAAATCACTTCGGACTGGCGACTTGATGCCCGGTACTTGGTATTAAGAGAAAAGGAGTAGAATCGAGTGAAAACCAAGTCGTCGGACGAGATTTTGCGCTGTTCGTTCTGCCACAAGTCGCAGGATGCGGTCGCCAAGCTGATCTCGTCGCCCAGCGATTATCCCCGCGCCTATATTTGCGATGAGTGCGTGGCGGTGTGCAACTCGATTCTCGAAGACGACCGCACGGCCACTCCGCAGACCACCACGCCAAATCAGTTACCCAAGCCGCAGGAGGTCAAGACCTTCCTCGACGAATACGTCATCGGGCAGGAGCAGACGAAGAAGAAGCTGGCGGTCGCGGTCTATAACCATTACAAACGCATCTTCATGAACCGGCAGAAGGCTGCCGGGGATGGCATTGAACTGAGTAAGTCGAATATTCTGCTCATTGGTCCGACGGGAACCGGGAAAACCTTGCTGGCGCAGACTCTGGCGCGCATGCTCGACGTACCTTTTGCCATCGTCGATGCCACCACGCTCACCGAAGCGGGATATGTGGGCGAGGATGTGGAGAATATCATCCTCAAGCTGCTGCAGGCTGCCGAGGGCGATGTGAGCCGCGCCCAGACTGGCATGATCTATATCGACGAAATCGATAAGATCGGGCGCAAGGATGAGAATCCGTCGATTACGCGCGACGTTTCCGGCGAAGGCGTGCAGCAGGCGCTGCTGAAAATTCTGGAAGGCACCATCGCCAACGTTCCGCCGCAAGGTGGACGCAAGCATCCTCATCAGGAATTCACTCCGGTCGACACCACCAACATCCTCTTTATTTGCGGAGGAGCGTTCGTGGGCCTGGAGAAAATTATCGGAAGGCGCGTCGGCAAGAAATCGCTGGGCTTCCGCGGCGGCGAAGAAGCGGATAAAGAAGATGCGGTGGTGGCACGCAAGCGCAACTTTGAGTTGCTCAGCGAAATCCAGCCGGAAGACTTGATCAGGTTTGGCCTGATTCCTGAATTCGTCGGCCGCATGCCGGTGGTCGGCATGCTTGAGGATCTGGACGAGTTCGCCCTCATCGAAATCCTCACGCGCCCGAAGAATGCCATCGTCAAGCAATACCAGCGGCTATTCGAGTTCGAAAATGTGCGCCTGAAGTTCAGCGACGATGCCCTGCGCGCCATCGCCCGCCAGGCCCTGTCCCGCAAAGTCGGCGCCCGCGGCCTGCGCATGATTCTCGAAGAGCTCATGCTCGACTTGATGTTCCACCTGCCCAGCCAGAAGAAACTAAAGGAGTTCGAGGTCACGCGCGAGATGGTGGAGAAACGCAACGCCTCTGTCGGCGCATTGGAAAAGGCCGGATAGTTAAGAGATTAAGAGATAAGCTAAGCGCTAAAACAGGAGTAGACTGTTTAGGTGTACGGTTGGCTAGCGGACCGGCGATTGTCATTCGGCACGAAACCATTAGCACGGCACGTTCGAAGCATGTCATTCGGCAGAACTCGCGAAAGTCGTTTTCCGAAGTCGTTTTCCGAAGTCGTTTTCCGTAAACCCAGGGGAGATTGAGTGACCACATCCAAGGAAAAATTCGAAACCAAGAAGCTGCCCATGATGCCCATTCGGGATGTGGTCATCTTCCCTTTCATGATGACGCCATTCGTCGTGGGCCGCGAGTCGAGCGTGCGCGCCCTCGAAGAGGCGCTGGCCGCGGATAAGAAAATTTTCCTGGCCACCCAGCACGACGCCTCCATCGACGAGCCGAAGTCGAATGAGATCTACCAGGTGGGCACCATCGTCAATATCGTGCAGAGCCTCAAGCTGCCCGATGGAAACATTAAAGTTCTGGTCGAAGGTATTGAGCGCGGCCGGCTTCTGCAGGCCACCGATTCCGATGGTTACATGCAGGCCTCGGTGCGGGTCGCTCGCTACCCCGTAGAGATGAACGCGCAGATCGAAGCCGGGATGCAGCGCGTGACCACGCTGTTTGAGCAGTATGTAAAGCTGTGCCAGGCGCTGAATTACGAGACCATGATTTCAGCGGTTCGCATGGAAGATCCGGCCAAGCTCACCGACATCATTGCGGCCAACCTTCAGCTTTCCATCGAAGAAAAACAGGAACTGCTTGAAATCTTCGATCCTTCCGAGCGCTTGAACCGCATCGCCGATGTGCTCGATGTCGAGATTGAAAAGCTCAATGTGGATCGCACCATCCAGTCGCGCGTGAAGCGGCAGATGGAGAAGGCGCAAAAAGAGTATTACCTCAACGAGAAGATTAAGGCCATTCAGAAGGAATTGGGCCGCGGCGAGAAGAGCGAATTCGATGAACTGAAGAAGAAGGTCGAAGCCGCCGGCATGCCGAAGGACGTGAAAGACAAGGCGCTGCAGGAACTGAAGAAGCTCGAAGCCATGCCGCCCATGTCCGCCGAGTCGACGGTGTCGCGCAACTATCTCGACTGGCTTCTGGCCGTGCCGTGGAAGAAGCGGTCGAAGGAAATCAGGAATATTTCACGCGCGGAGAAAGTTCTCAACGAAGATCATTACGGCCTGGAGAAGATTAAGGAACGCATTCTCGAATTTCTCGCCGTACGGCAACTTGTAAAAAATCCCAAGGGCTCGATCTTGTGCTTTGTCGGACCTCCGGGCGTGGGCAAAACTTCACTGGGAATGTCGATCGCCAAGGCCACGGGACGCAAGTTCGTTCGCATGTCCCTCGGTGGAGTGCGCGACGAAGCCGAAATTCGCGGCCACCGGCGTACCTACATTGGCGCGCTGCCGGGCCAGATTATTCAGATGATGAAAAAGGCCGGCACCAAGAACCCGGTCTTCATGCTCGACGAAGTCGACAAGATGTCGATGGA
>JBEKJF010000006.1:0-32239 GCA_050011375.1 Candidatus Sulfotelmatobacter sp. | reverse complement strand
AACGTGGGCGACCTGCACATCCGCCGCGGAGATTCCGACAAGATCCGCCTCCATTACACCGTCAAGTCGTGGAGCGAGAGCCACGTAAAAGACGCGCGTGTCGATATCGACCTCCACGGTCGCGATGCCAACATCGAATTCCGCGCACCCACCAGCGGCAACACTCAATTCGACGTAGAACTCGAGGTCCCGCAAAACACCAATCTCGACGTGCACGAAAAGGTCGGCGACCTCCGGATCGAAGGCATCGAGGGCGACAAAGATCTTCGGTTAGGCATCGGCGACATCCGGGTAGCCTTCGGGCGCGCAGCCTACCATCTGGTCCGCGCCAGCACCAGCATCGGCGACGTGGACGGCGAAGGCTACGGCGAAACTAGCGACTGGCTGGGCAAGACTCTCAGGTACAGCGGTGACGGTAAATACGAACTGCACGCGCGCGTTGGGGTAGGCGATATTAGGCTGGAGGGGAAGTAGGCACTCTGTGCCACCCGCGACCCCGGCGGGTAATATAATGCCGAAAGCCTGAGGTTATTCGCCCAGGGAGAAGGCATCGGCCTATGACAAGAGCCAGGACGCTCGCCCTGTTAGTAGTTGCCGCACACTGGATCGTCGCCATCTGGCACCTGTTCCTTGCGGCCAAGGTTCTTCCAGCCCCAAACGACCACGTCAGTTGGCTGGCCGTAATTTTGATAACGTTGGGGCACGCGTGCGTATCAATTTTGGTATCGAAGCTGAGCGATAAAGTTGCCGGCTTCGTCGCGCTGATTTTCTTTTTGGCTGCCATGAGTGCCGATCTTTATGAGCACTTCCTGCATGCCTCTCAAAACAACGTTTTCATGGTAGCGCCCGGCGATTGGACCGCCGTCTTTAACGTAAGCGTCTTCATCCTTCTCGCACTGGAAATCGTGGGATGCCTGCTTGGAACTATCGTGCTCGGCGGCGGGAGAAGAAACAACAAGTCAGCTCCGGGACTCGATGCAAAATCAATCAGAGGAGAGCCCAAGCTTTTTTCCAATCAACTCGGCTATATGGCCGCCCAGTTTGGAACGGGCTCGAACCACTGACTTCCAGATAGCCCAAGAACCGCGACAAGCCGGTAACCCTCTTCGGTTGAGTTGTCGAACAAGATGGTGTGGTCGGCACGCTCTATCGCTATCGGAAGACTCTTGAAGCTGCGCTCGTAACGTCGGCGGACATCACTCTCCGGGACATCATGGCCACCGGCGAGAACTCGATTCCTGATCCGAGCTAGGTTGATATCAACATTTTCTGTCCCGATATAAACCAGCACGACCTCGAAGCCACGAATTCGCGCGTCAACCATCATTCGCAGATAATGCATTCCGGACAGCGTCGTCTCAACGGCGAAGCTCTCACGCTTGCCGATATGCTCTTTCGCAGAGGCCAGAACCTGACGCGCAGCCGCAATCGGAAACGTTCTGGGCAGGGTAGTCCGAAGAGCCTTGCCGATCACGTCAGGGTCGAGTAGAGGAAACTCCCGGAAATCCATCCGGTTCAATCGCGTAAGCGTACTTTTACCCGAGCCGTTTGCGCCGGCAATAACAGTGAATCGCGCGTGATTCACCGGATGGGCGAAGGTTGAGGCTGCGGCCCCTTCTGATGCTCGGCTAAGATTTCTTGCAGATGCTGACGCTCCGCAGCGACGCCAGCCCGAGCGGTTTCGGCGATTTCCTGAGCGAACCTCGTCCAGTCTGCGGCCTTATCCATCTCTCTCAGGATCGAAACGACCGCAACGGCGATCACATGACATTCCGCAGCCTCGTCCTTAGTCGAGTTTACGTAACCCCAGTGGACGATCCGATTGCGTCGCTTGAAAAGCTGATCTTGGAAATATTGTGCTGGATTGACCTGTGAAGGGTTCGGTAATCGTAGAAATATTGTTTTGGCAGGCCCGTTTCCCTCGATAAATTTATCGAACGTCGTCGCCACTAGTCTTTGAGACACGAAGCCTGCTGGGCCTGGAAATCCGCCGCTTCTCGGGTATTCCTTTTCCCAAGCTACCTCCTCCGCTGGAGTCGGCAGCGTAAAGGTAACGGCGTATGCTTCCATGCCCTTCAACTTAAGGAACAACCGAGTTAAATACGATTCCACGGCCATTGTCGCAAGAACAATTGAGAGACTGTAATCCCCGCCCTCCAGCTCTGCTAGACCTCGGTACAGAAGTCGCTCGGCAGTGATGCTCACGCTAAGAGGATCGATTGCGTACATTGATTTTCCGCAGCGCGAGCACGTTGCCCTTCCAAACTCGGCATCGCCATATGCGGAAAAGATGTAGCGTCCGCCGCAGTCACAGGTGTTTTCAATTTCGAATTTCATAACTTCTCTACTTACTTGATCGAAACCAGCCGCTCCACCAGTTCCGAGTAATCCTTCTTCTCGATGCCATGCACCTGCTTGTTGTACTCGTCGACCTTCGACGAATAATTCATCGAGCAGAATTTCGGGCCGCACATGGAGCAGAACGCCGCCTCTTTGTAGAAGTCGTCGGGCAAAGTTTCGTCGTGCATCGCGCGCGCCGTCTCTGGGTCCAACGACAAAGCGAACTGCTTCTCCCAATCAAACTTGTACCGCGCAAAGCTCAACGCATCGTCGCGGTCGCGAGCGCCAGGACGTCCGCGGGCAATATCAGCAGCGTGCGCTGAAATCTTGTACGCAATGATGCCGTCTTTCACGTCTTTTTCATTTGGTAACCCTAAGTGCTCCTTAGGCGTGACGTAGCACAGCATGGCCGCGCCGTACCATCCAATCATGGCCGCGCCGATTGCCGACGTAATGTGGTCGTAGCCGGGAGCGATATCGGTGACCAGCGGGCCCAGGGTGTAAAAAGGAGCTTCGTAGCAGAGTTCAACTTCTTTCTCCACCTGCTCCTTGATCTTATCCATCGACACGTGGCCGGGGCCTTCGATCATCACCTGCACGTCGTGCTGCCACGAGATCTTCGTCAACTCGCCAAGAGTCTTCAGTTCGGAGAACTGCGCTTCGTCGCTGGCATCGGCTACACAGCCCGGACGCAGGCCATCGCCAAGGGAAAAGCTGACGTCATACTTCTTGAAAATTTTGCAGATGTCGTCGAAGCACTCGTAAAGAAAATTCTGCTTATGGTTGTAAGCCATCCACTGCGCGAGAATCGCGCCGCCGCGGCTTACGATCCCGGTAATGCGCTTCGAGATCAGCGGCAGATACTGAATCAGCACGCCAGCGTGAATCGTCATGTAATCGACGCCCTGCGCCGCCTGTTCCTCAATCACTTCAAGCATCACCGAAGCATTCAGATCTTCCACGCGCTTCACACGCGCAATCGCTTGGTAAATCGGCACGGTCCCAATGGGAACCGGCGAATGCCGCAGAATTGCCTCGCGAATCTCATGAATGTTGCCGCCCGTCGACAAATCCATCACGGTATCGGCGCCGTAATGCACGGCCGTGTGCAGCTTCTTCAGTTCCTCTTTAATTTCCGAAGTCACCGCCGAGTTGCCGATGTTGGCGTTGATCTTGCACAGCGACGCCACGCCGATCGCCATCGGCTCCAGTTCCGGATGGTTAATGTTCGCGGGAATAATCATGCGCCCGCGGGCAACTTCATCGCGCACCAGTTCGGGCGCGATCTTTTCGCGGTGGGCAATGTAGCCCATCTCTTCGGTGACCACGCCCTGCCGCGCGTAGTGCATCTGCGAAAAGTTGCCGTCGCTGTTCTCTTGCCGGCGCCGGGCCAACCACTCTTCGCGCGGCTTCGGAGCGCTATATCCACTATTGCCGTTGCCATTCGAACCGTTGGCCGGAGTAACCACAGATTCACCATCACTGGATTTCGTCATTCGCAGATTATACCCGTCTGCGCGCACGCCGCGCAGGGACTATTGCATTTGCTCCGCGCACTCCACCGACGTGCAGCCCCCGGGGCCTTGCGTACGAATATTGCCAACTCCGTTCTTAATGTGGATTGTCACCATCGCCGCAGGATACGCCCACCAAAGCTTCCGGATAACCCGATCGCCCGGAAGCCACGAGTGGCTTTTCTTGAGTTCGTAAACTGTGACCAATTCAGCCCCATAGAGCGCGCCGTACTTGGCGACAAGGTGCTGGCTCGGAGGCACGCGCGTGACCCACGGAGCGCCGGCGGCGAACTCATTATCGAGCACGAGTTTGCGCGAGGTGAAGCGGAGACTTTCCGCGCCACCCAGCGCGCCCATGACTATGACGAACTTTTTGTCGACGACTCGTCGGCGGGTCGGTGCATCCGGCAGCGGTGCTTTCGTAGTCGTAGTCGGGGTAAAACCTCCGGTTGGCTCGATCTCATTGTGCAACCCGAGGAGCGGTTCGTTGGGCATGCCATTCTGAGCCACAGCGTGGGTAGCGATCAAAAGCAGGAGAGCAAACAAACGTGCCGTCGACAAAACAAAAACCTCCTCAAGATTGTCATCGCGAGACCCGGTTCGAGCGCCGATTGTGCAAAGGGGAGTTTCTAATGAACGTGCCGCGATGTGCACATCCGTGTTGTGCAACGGCCCCGCCAAAGGAGGAGATCTTGTTTCTCAGCGAGATAGGGGCGATTTTGCCGAAATGGAATTATTCTGCGGAGTTTCTGAGCAAGTTGTTTATCACTCTGGTCTCTAATGTTTCCGTCGTATCTGTCGAAAACCTGTACGCGGGTCAAGTCTGATCTGCCGCACACACCGAGTCGACAAGGCCCATCGGCGCAGTGAATGATCGCACCAGCCTTTTTGCGAGACACTCCGCGTTGCCCGGCCCGCGAAGCCAGCTTAAAATCTGAACGTTACTGAGGAAACATTTCCAATGCAATTCCGTCTGCTGACCGTCTTATTCCTTCTCATGATTGCCGTCTGCTTCGGCCAGACATCCTCTGGCGCCAAGCCTGCGATCGGTTCGACTGAAGCGCAGCAATCCATTCCGCTGCCGGGGCCCGGAGAGGAAATGGCCGCGCCGCCGCGCCCTACTCTCACTGGCAACGATCCCAAGCCGCAAGATGCCACGAAGGCGATTCTCGCTGCCTTTGGCAAATACGAAGTCGTCGGAATGGGCGCGGCTCACGGGAATCAGGATCTCGACCAGTTCATTCTCAATCTCATCCGCGACCCTGAGCTTCCCGGCAAGGTCAACGACATCGTTGTGGAATGCGGCAACTCGCTTTACCAACCAATCCTCGACCGCTACATTGCGGGCGACGATGTCCCGCTCGACCAGGCGCGGCAGGTTTGGCGCAACACAACCCAGCCCATGTGCAGTGTGTCGGGGTTCTACGAAGAACTGTTTCCGCTGGTCCGAAGAATCAATCAAAGGCTTCCGCCGGAAAGGCGATTTCGCGTGGTGGCGGCCGACCCTCCTGTTGATTGGAGAAAAATCAAGACCGCGGCCGAATTCGGGCGCGGGCAATTCATGATGCGCGACCCTGTGATCGCTTCCGTGATGGAAATGGAAGTGCTCTCGAAGCACCGCAAAGCGCTCATGCTTTTCGGCGCGTTGCATCTTTATCACAATCACGGTGGACCAATGTTTTTGGCGTCAGCGGTGGAAGAGTATGAGAAGAACTATCCGGGGGTGACGTTCGTGATTGCGGATCATGCCGGCTTCGGCAGTCACTCTCCACTGGAGAAATACAACGACGAGTTCGAGTCGCGGATGGCTGCTTGGCCGATTCCGTCGCTGGTCGAAGACCTGCCCGGCACTTGGCTGGCAGATCTGTTGGATAAGACTCACTCCTCTGGGGGCACGAACGTGATGTTCGGGGTTGGAAAGAATGGCAAGCGAACAGAAACTTCCATAGACTCCGGCGGCGTTTCCTTCTCAAAAATGGCGGACGCTTATCTCTATCTTGGCCCGCGGGATTTGTTGTTGAAAGCTCCAAACCCCGCCGAGGTCTTCCTCGACAGGGATTACATGGCGGAAATGAAACGAAGGGCGGCCATCATAGGACCCGGCCCTGTGACCGATCAGGCCGATCCGGAAAAAATCTCCGACCGCGATTACAACCCGTTCTTCTATGACCCGAACGAAATGCAAAAGATGATGGGATTCGGAGAGAAGACGGGATCCAAAAAGATGATTCCGCTCGGGTCAACCCCGCCGCCGAAGTGAACTTGATCAAGCGGCGGCCGTTAGCCGCCGCCTTCGTTTTCACTTCGTTGCCTCAGGCGAGTGTCGAGCCAACTCCATTTCAATTCCTAGCGGAGAAACTGTTGTTCCCGCTTGCGTAGCTCTTGGTTGAGTCGTCAGCAACGTCACACTCGCGACACCCGCGATGTGTGCCGCATCCAAGACTTTCATGACGCACGCGTAAGGAGCCTTGGCGTCCGCCTTGATGTAGAGAGTTTGCGCATGATGCGACGCGCGAGCTTTGAGCTTTTCCAGCAACGCATCGGGCGTGAGCATATCGATTCCGAAATAGAGTTTCCCGGTTTCGGTCACAGTGCTAATCAAAGCGTCCTGGTTGTCGGCGTCGGGTACAGCTACCGCGCTGCTGGTAGGGGCCAGCTTTACGCTGATGCCTTTTTGCAGCGCCTGGGCAATGCTCCGCGGAGCCAATGATAAGACGGTTACAACTACCAGGAATGCCACACTGTGCACTCTGTTCTTGAGTCCTGCGAGATTACTAGCCTTAATCCAATTCATACTTTCTCCTTTCACAGCCGTCTCCGGCGTGTGGTTTGCGTTCATTCATTAGTCACTGGGCTTTTGCTCCGCCCAGTGATGCGGTTGCGAGTGAGCCGCCTAGGCCCATCGTTTCCACTGCTGACGAAGGCACAATTACCATCGAGCCTTTCTCTTTGATCGCTTCATACAGCATGTTCATGGCGCGCAGATGCAAGGCCACAGGATTCTCCGCGTAGGACGCGGCGGCCTGCACAAAGCTGTTCGAAATTTCAGTTTCCGCCTGGCCCAGAATGATTCGCGCTTGCCGCTCGCGCTCGGCCTGCGCCTGGCGGGACATTGCATCTTCCAATCCTTGCGGAATTCTCACGTCGCGAATCTCAACCGACTGCACCGTGATGCCCCATGGGTTCGTCTTCTCATCGAGAATGCGCTGCAGTTCGCGGCCGAGTGTCTCGCGCTCGGTAATCATCTGCGCGAGTTCGTGGCGGCCAATCGATTCGCGCAGCGCGGTCTGCGCGCTCATATTGATGGCCTCGATGAAGTTCTCGACTTCGAGAATGCATTTCTCTGGATTCCATACCAGCCAGAAGACAATGGCATCCACATTCACCGGGACAGTGTCGCGGGTCAGCGTGGATTCGGCCGAGACGTTGGCCACGCGCACGCGCTGATCAACATATGGGCTGAGAGTTTCTACGATCGGCACAATGTGAAACAGGCCCGGCCCGCGCAGCCCGACATACTTGCCGAGCCGTAACACTGCGACCTTCTCCCACTGCTGCACCACCTTGATCGCGAACATGAGGTAGAGGCCGAGAGCGGCGCCTGCAATAATTCCGGCCGGATGCTTGGTGGCGGCAGTGACTATCGCGCCGGCCAACAGGCAGAGGATGAATAGCGACCTTCCGATACCGCTGATCTGACCGATTTCAATTTTCGTCATAACCTATCTCCTTTGCTTCGACTGAGGCGCCAACTCGCGCAGGCGATCCAGCAGTTCATCCACGGAAAAGCCGGCAGCCCCGGCGCGGGCCGCGAATTCGTTGGCTAACTGCGTAAGTTGCCGCTCGCGTTCGCCGCTGTTCTTGGTGACCTTCTTGTTGCTGATGAATGTTCCGGTGCCCTGATGAGTTTCGAGCATGCCGCCGAGTTCAAGCTCGCGATAGGCGCGCATCACCGTATTCGGATTGATGGCGAGATCGACCGCAAGCTGGCGGACGGTGGGAAGTTGATCGCCGGCGGTGAGTGTTCCCGCCGCGACGCCGGTCCGCACCTGGTCGATGATCTGGCGGTAGACGGGAACTCCGGAGTGCAAGTCCAGCTTGAGCTGGAAACCCTGGCCGTTCGTGGGAGTGCGTCCCATGTGTCCCAGTGTACTACACTATTAGTACATTAAGTCAAGAGAAAAAAGTAACGCCCGGCATTTGCCGGGCGTTTCTCCTTCGAGCCGATTTTCGATGATGCGAAAGCTGCGAACTAGTGGTTAGAAGCCTGGATGATCAGATGATCGACGATGCGATGAGCTTCATCGATGTGGTGCAAGGCTCGATCACGAAGACCGCGTACGGACGGGTCATCTTCTTCTCGGGCAATGTCATTGTGAGCTTTATCCAGAAGTTCCATGGCGCGGTGGAAGCGGCCGGCCCGGTCCATATGCGCATCGACCGGCGGGTGATCGTTCAAGTTCTTGCCGTCGTCAATCGCGGCCCTCTTGATTTCGTCGATGGCTTTGTCGATCTCGTTAATGGCGTGTTCCTCTTCTTTATCCATGTGATGAGTGGGCGCCAGGTTTTCGAGATGAGCGCGAGCGTGGCGGAGATCGGTGAGAGCATGCAGGTAAGCCGGATGCCTTCCGGGTTCGTCGGCGAATGTGAATGCGGCACAGAGAGCCACCATAAACACGATTAAGGCGCAATGTCGTACGGTTTTCATAGTTTCCTCAAGGCCTTTCGGCAGAATGAACTTCAGTTTTTATAAACCCCAGACTGAAGTTTTAGACTCGCCAGATTCTATTGGCTACCGCGTGCCCACAGAAGTTACCCCAGTACACGAGCGATAGGCCGATGCAGTTCTTGGCACCGTATTACTAAAGTTCCTGAGAGCGGCGTTCAGTGATTCTCTGGCGGCTTGAAGCCTTTGCGGCGTTGATCGCTGTAGCTCTGCAGCGCGTCGAGAATGATGGGATATGCTTCGCCGGCGGGGCGAATCTCATCGACTTCGACGGCCTTGCCTTCGAGCTGCTTGTAATCCTGAAAGAAGCGCCGCAGCATGAGCATGCGATGCGGCGGCATCTCGGCGGCTTCATGGTAGGAGTTGAACTCGGGATCCTGGGTGGCGATAGCGATGATCTTGTGATCGGGCTTGCCGCCGTCGATCATCGTCATCAGGCCGATGGCGCGGGCGTGAATGATGGTGAGCGGAACGACCGGGTCCTGGCAGAACACGAGCACGTCGAGCGGATCATCGTCTTCGGCCAGAGTCTGCGGGATGAAGCCATAGTTCGCCGGATAGTAGACGGCTGAATAAAGGACGCGGTCGAGCTTGATGAGTCCGCTGGCTTTGTCGAGTTCGTACTTCACACTCGATCCGAAGGGGATCTCGATCACGCAGTCGAATTCCTGCGGGAGCTTGTCGCCGGGAGTTACGTCGTGCCAGGGATGGATCATGATTGTGAGGCTACTTTCATTCTAGCGGGAGTTCGCTTCTGGCTTCTAGCTGCTAGCTTCTAGCTCTCAGCTCTCAGCTTTCTACTTCAGCTTTCGCAAATCTTCATGTCTTAGGCCTGGGTTTCGGGCTCTTTTATCGGCGTGGATTTCTCCATCAAAATAAAGTTTGACGGACATCTCGCGATTCGTGCGTTTGGACCTTTTACGGCGGATTCGGCGCGATTTTTTTATTTCGATATCCGCTGAAAGTCTTGCTGGGCACGGGTTTCGCGAAACGGACTTTGCAAAATATTGTTTTCAAAGAACTTAGATATCAAAATCTTGATAACGAACGACTTAGGCTGGCATGCTTCGGCCTCTCTGGGCCGTCACTGCCTCGACCATGATCGCGCAAGTTCGATAGGCGGCACAAGGTCAGATGTCACAATGGGGCTGTGGAAAAGTCAGAGGAGCAGATGCTGCGTAGTTGTCATAACCTAAACGGTTGGGTATGGTAAGATCTTGATGTGCCGACCGTTCTACGATTTGACGGACTGCGCGTGGTGATTTATCCGAACGACCACCGTCGGGCGCATGTGCATGTTATCGGGAGAGGTTGCGAGGCTGTATTCAGCCTGAATTGCCGTGCGGGGCCGGTCGAGATTCGGGAAAACTACGGTTTCTCACGGCGGGAAACCAGTCAGATCGGGCGATTCGCTGGGAAATTATCTGGACGCATTGTGTGGAGCTTGGGAGAACATTCATGGCAGGGTATGACAAGTTCGAAATGGCGAATCGGCGCGGGGAACGTTTGCGGGCTTCGGTTCCGCATGCGGTGTCGGTGGAGTATGACCGCGAATCCGGGCGGGTTGTGATCCATCTCAGCTCGAGGCTCGACGTCAGTTTCTCGCCGCACGATGCGCAGGGATTGGAGGATGCCAAGCCGTCACAGTTGGAGGAGATCGAGATCAGCCCTTCGGGCTTAGGCATTCGCTTTCCGAAGTTGGATGTGGATCTTTATCTGCCAAGCCTGCTGGAGGGATTTCTTGGGTCGAGGCGATGGATGGCGTCGAGATTGGGCCGGGTCGGCGGGATGTCGCGAAGTGCGGCCAAGCGCGCCGCTTCCAAAGCGAACGGGCGCAGGGGTGGGAGACCGAAGAAGGCAGCGCGAGGCTGACCTGCTGAACGAAGAGTGTGTCCGCATTTCAATCTGACCCACTTAAGCGAAAATCGGGCTTGTGTGGGCCATCCATTCAACAATGCCGGAAAATGTCCACTGTGGAGTATACTGTGGAATAGGTTCCACACATGGAAATTGTCCAAATCGTGCTGGATAAGAAGCTGTTACATGCTGCCGACCTGGCTGCGAAGCGCACCCGGCGAAACCGGTCGGCCTTGGTGCGCGACGCTCTGCGGGAACATCTTCGCCGGTTGGAACTGCGAGCCAGTGAAGAGCGCGACCGCCAGGGATATACGGGACATGCGGCGGGCGAGGCAGAATTGCAGCTTTGGGAGTCGGAGGCCACGTGGCCGGACGAATAGCCCGAGGCGAGATTCGGCTCTACGATTTTGCCGCGCCTGACAAGAAACGTCCGGCGCTTGTGCTTACCCGCGACAGCGCGATCGCGTATCTATCGACAGTTACGGTTGCGCCGGTCACTTCGACGATTCGCGGCGTGCCTTCGGAAGTATTGCTGAATGAGGAGGACGGCATGAAGTCTCCGTGTGCGGTGAACCTGCACAATGCCGTTACGGTGTCGCGACAGCGCATCGGGAGGCGTGTGGCCCAGCTTAGTTCTGCTCGGATGAATGAGGTTTGTGCTGCGCTGCGGTTTTCTTTGGGGTGTGATGCGGAGTAGTTCTAAGAACGGTCCGCGTGATGCTTGAATCTCCCGCCGGTATGATCTCTGTTCAGAAACGGCAGACCTCAGCGGCTGAAAGCCGCATCTTTTCCCGCGCTTTACGGCACGAGTGGAACTCGTGCCCTTTCCGAGGTTTGTGCAGGCGTTCCCGCTTCCACCATGCGTTCCCACTTCCACCATTATTCGAGGATACATCGGGCCGGAGAAAGAACAGCAGGTTCCTCCACTCCGCCGTCGCTTTCGCTTCGGCTCCGGTCGGAATGACAAAGTGTGAATTGCCGCGGCGTATCAGCTGTAATGACAAAGTCGACAAATCTGAGGATGGGCTATCTTTCTTTTGGGGTGTCCGTCTAATTGTCAGCTCTTTTCGTCGATAATGTTCGCGGAGCACATTCATGAAAAAAACTTGTAGCAATTTTTCGCGGGCGAATGTTTTTGTCTGCGCCGCAATTCTGTTTTCGCTGTTTGGCGCGGTTAGTGCAACTTCCGCTAAAGAAGATCCGTCCTCGTCCGCCCGGTTGCCCACGGGCCCGGCCGTGAACTCTTCATATATGGACCGCACGGTGCGGCCGGGCGATGACTTTTACGAATATGCCAACGGAGAATGGATGAAGCGCACGGAGATCCCCGCCGACCACGGAGAAACATTTCCCGGTATGCCGGTGGTGGATGAAACCGACAAGCGGGTTGAGGACCTGATCACCGGTGCGGCTAAGGGCACCGCGCCCGGCGATAAAGCCCGCAAAATCGCCGACCTCTACAACTCTTACATGGATGAGGCCGGCATTGAGGCTAAAGGCCTGAAGCCGCTGCAACCGCATCTTAACGCTATCGCCGCGATCCGCAATAAACGCGATCTGGCGCGCGCGTTGGGCGAAACTTTGCGTGCCGATGTGGACCCGCTCAACAACACGAACTTCCATACTTCGAATCTTTTCGGACTTTGGGTTGCCCCGAACTTCAATGACGTGGACCATTACACTGCTTATCTTCTGCAAGGTGGGCTACGGCTGCCTGACCGCGAATACTACCTTTCCGACAGCGATGCAATGCGAGATACGCGCGCCAAGTATCAGGCGCATGTGGCCACGATGCTGAAGCTTGCGGGATTCAGCGATGCCGACGCTCGCGCTACTCGCATCGTCGAACTGGAGCACGCGATTGCGGAAAAGCATATCAGCCTGGCGGAAAACGATGACATCCACAAGGCAAACAACACCTGGACATTGCGAGATTTCAACGCCAAAGCGCCGGGGCTCAATTGGGCCGAGTATTTGCAAAGCGCGGGACTGAGCAATCAAAAGAGTTTTATCGTCTGGCAGCCGACGGCGTTTACCGCAGAATCGGCTCTGGTCGCCTCGACGCCACTTGAAACCTGGAAGGATTGGCTGGCCTACCACCTGATTGAGTCCTACTCCTTCGGATTGCCGAAGGCTCTCGCCGACGAGCAGTTCGCTTTCTTCGGGAAAGTACTCTCGGGCACGCCCGAGCAGCAGGAGCGCTGGAAGCGCGGCGTCCAACTGGTCAACGGGTATCTGGGCGACGACGTGGGGCAACTCTACGCGCGGCGCTACTTTCCGCCGGAAGCCAAGGCGGAGGTCGAGGCCATGGTGGCGAACCTCAAGGTGGCATTCCGCAAGCGAATTGAAGCGCTGACGTGGATGAATCCAGTGACTAAAGCGGAGGCGGAGGCCAAGCTCGACACGTTGTATGTGGGCGTCGGTTATGGGGAAAGCTGGCACGACTATTCGAACTATGAAGTGAAAGCCGACGACCTTTTTGGAAACCTCTGGCGCGGACAGCTCTCCGGGTATCACCGACAGCTGGCGCGGCTGGGCAAGCCGATCAACCGCAAGGAGTGGTCGATGACGCCGCAAACGATTAACGCGGTGAACCTGCCGTTGCAAAACGCGTTGAACTTTCCTGCCGGGATTCTGCAGCCGCCATTTTTTGATCCGAAAGCCCCGGCCGCGGCGAACTATGGATCGATTGGAGCGGTCATTGGCCACGAGATCAGCCATACTTTCGACAATGAAGGCAGCGTATTCGATTCGAAGGGACGTGTGCGCAACTGGTGGACGCCGGACGACCTGGCTCATTTTGAAGCGGCCACGGCAAAACTGGCCGCGCTGTACGACACTTACAAACCGTTTCCCGACCTGGCTCTGAACGGCAAACAGACACTGGGAGAAAATATCGCTGACCTGGGCGGACTCGCTGCTTCTTACGACGCGTACAAGGCATCTGTGGCGGGCAGGAACGTGCCGGCGCAGGACGGTCTGTCAGACGACCAGCAATTCTTTCTCGCGTTCGCGCAATCGTGGGCAGAGAAAGGTCGCGACGCGGCGCTGCGCCAGCAGGTGCTTACGGATGGCCACTCCCCCGGGCAATACCGCGCCCTTGAGGTGCGTAATATCGATGCCTGGTACGCGGCTTTCGACGTGAAGGCCGACGAGAAACTGTACCTCGCGCCCACGGATCGTGTACGCATCTGGTGAGTGGAGGCGAACGCTCGATTTTAGGCTTCGATTAGGGCAGGCTTTTTCGGACGGGGCGCGAGAGGTGGCGCGCCCGCCGCAATGTCTGCAGAGAACTTTCGTTCGCGGCGGCAATCTTGATTCTGGCGGTGCGGACGCGTAGAGTCTTAAGTGAAGGTCAGATTGTCCCCCAGCGGTGGTTACCTTATGTCCAGTCAAGGCAAAACATATCTCAAGTTCGGTGCGGCTACGGTCGGGATTTTGTTGCTGCTCGGCTACCTCGCTTATACCGGCGTGCAGGATAGCAAGAGCTATTACGTCACCATCAGCGAACTGCACAAGATGGGCGACGGCGCTTACGCGAAGCGTTTGCGGGTTGCGGGAAATGTGCAACCGGGGTCGATCAAGCGCACGGGAACGCATGTGCAGTTTGTTTTGATGGAGCAGGATCAGTTGCTCTCGGTGGATTACACCGGGACGGAAGCGCCTCCGGATACTTTCAAGGACGAGTCGCAGGCGCTGGCCGATGGCAGGTATGGCACCGACGGCGTTTTTCATGCCAAGGGGCTGCAAGCGAAGTGCGCATCGAAGTATGCTCCGCAGCAGCCGGGGACGCCAGCCAATGGCACTTCCTCGGGCACGATGCCGAAGAGCGTGACGCAGGTGCAGAGACCGTCGATGTCGTCGAACTGAGTCGTTGGTTCGGCGACCGAGTCTTCCCCTTCTTGTCGATGGGCGGGGCTTGGTGCAGGTTGAAAATCTGTTCCCGCAGGGGCTAAGGCGCGATTGATTTTTAGGCACTTACGGCGCGGCTGAAGCCGCGCCGTTTCAAAACTAATCGAAGCGCTTTCGAACGAATCAAAGCCCTTTCAAACGAATCAAAGGCCCTTTCAAAACCAGTCAAAGTGAGCCACGGTCGGCCGGCTTCATTGACTTCGGTCCCGCCCGGATGTAGCCTTATGGTGGGTCTGTTCCCAGGCCCGACCCTCGGTGTACCTCTAGCTAACCAAGAAAGAAGTAGTAACCAAGAAAGAAAATTCCAGACTGTGAGGAGATTTCTATGTTTCGTTCTGTGTGTAGTCGTGCCGCCCTGTGCGTTTTAGGTGCGGTTGTCTTTTTCGGAATTGCGAGCCGGAATGCTTCGGCCGCCTCGGCTGTGGTTACCCCTCCGGGCACCACGCCTTGCAAGAACCTTGCCAGCTACCCCACCATCTCGCAAGCCGTCGCGGGCGTGCCCGCAGGTTCGACGGTCTTCGTCTGTCCCGGCACCTATGCCGAGCAGGTTGTGATTAACAAGAACCTGACGCTGGAAGGCGTGTCTGGAAACGGTTACGTCGGGTCAGCCGCTTCGGGAGAGAACAATCCGGTGATCGTATCGCCGAGCGGCGGTGTGCTGGTAAACACCACCGATCTTTATGGATATCCGAGTGGCCAGCCCACGGCAGCCCAAGTCCTTGTGCAGACCCTTCCAAATATCCACGGTGTTTGGGTTACGCCGATTTCGGTCACCATCAGCAATCTCGCGGTAGACGGCAGCAATAACGGGCTTAACAGCTGCACGACCGACCTGGTGGGGATCTACTACCAGAATGCCTCTGGCACCGTGAACCATGTGACGGCCAGGTACCAAGAACTGCCACCGGCTGATTTCGGTTGCCAGGACGGTTTGGCGATCTATGCGCAGAGCGGTTACGGCACCGGAACGGGAACGGTCATCATCGAAAACAGCAGTGTCCATGATTATGACAAGAACGGAATTACTGCCGATGGCGTTGGACTGGTTGCCACGATCACCAGTAACTACATCGTGGGAATCGGGGCCACTACCCTCATCGGCCAAAACGGCATCCAGCTAAGCGACGGAGCAGCCGGGAAAATCGAGAGCAATGTGGTTACGGATGATGTGTACGTGAATCCCTCGGATTGCTACACCAATGGTGCCTGCTACAGTGCGACTGGGATTCTCCTTTACGATTCCGGCGGAGCCAGCGGCAGCCCGGTCACTATCAGCGGCAATACGATCAGCAACACGCAGGGCGGGATCGTTGTGGTCACCGACGGGGCTGAAACGGCCGACTACAACAACGTTAGCTCGAATCGAGTGACGCAAACACCGGCTATCGTTGTCACCGGCTATACGTATCTTCTGGACGCGATCGACCTGTGCAGTAACAACAACACGGCCACGGCGAATACTGTGTTCTATGCCGCCGGCTCTGGAGTCCATTTGGATAGCTCCTGCACGGAGCCGGGCAGCGTGCCGAGCGGGACTGGCTCAGCGACGAATAACGTCGTCAACGAGGCCTGTGCGGGCGTTTTGACGGGAAGCAACGGTGGCACCGCGTCGGGGACCAGTACCTACAGTGTGGTGGAAACTACAGCTTCGGGCGATGCCTGCCCCGTGGGCAATGGTGGCGCCCCCACTAAGCCGGCGACGAAGTTGAAGACGCAACCGAGACGCCGCTAGTCGGGCGCTTTGTTTTGGGCGAAGGCCGCTTCGCGGCGGCCTTCGCGTTTACTTCGGCGACTCCTGCCTTTGCAAAAACTCAAGAAAATCCTTAGATTCGTTGCTGTGGCGGCTGGAAAACAAATTCCCTTCGGGCATGCGCTGTGACCACTGCGGCGACGACGATTCCCGGCACGCCTATTATCAAGCTCAACAACCTGATCAAGCAGTTTGGGCGGTTCGCCGCGTTGCGCGGGGTGACGGCGGAGTTTGACTCGGGCAAGTTCTACGTCATCCTTGGCGAAAATGGGGCAGGGAAGACGACTCTTCTGCGGGCGCTAGCGGGGCTGGCGCATCCCACGCGCGGCGCGGTTTCCATCCTGGGTAAGACTCCGCAGGAAGCTTGCCGCGAGCTGGGCTACATGGCTCATCCGTCGCTGCTTTACGACGAGATGAGCGGCATGGAGAACCTGCGCTACTTCGCGCGCCTCTACGACATTGCCGGCGACGAACGCTGTGAGCGGGTAATTCGCTCGGTGGGGCTCGACCCGGAGTTGTCGCGGCCTGTGGGGAAGTATTCGCAAGGCATGCGGCAGAGGATGTCTTTGGCGCGGGCCCTCCTGCACGATCCGCAGATTTTGTTGCTGGATGAGCCGTTCTCGAATGTTGATGTGCAATCGGCGCGGGAGATGGTGGGCTTGCTCAAGGGAATGCGCGATGCGGGCAAGACTATTTTTGTGGTCACGCATCAGGCGGCGCTGCTGGATGGCGTGGCCGACGAATTTGTGTGGATGCGGGCGGGGCGGATTGTTGAGCGTACGCCTCATCTGGCGCGGGAAGCGGCGCGAGTGGAGGAACGATGAGATCGTTCTGGTCGATCACGCTTGCGACTTTGGCGAAGGATATACGGCTGGAGTGGCGGTCGAAAGACGCGCTGAACGCCATGCTGTTCTTTTCTTTGCTGGTGGTGGTGATTTTCGTTTTTTCGTTCGATCCGCTGGCGGAAGAATCGCGGCACATTGTCGGCGGCTTAGTTTGGATAGCGTTTTTGTTTGCGGCGGTGGTTGCACTGAACCAGACCTGGGCGCGGGAACTGCGCAACCAGGTGCTCGATGGTTACCGTGTATCTCCAGCGCCGGGGACGGCGTTGTTTGTGGCTAAGGCGCTGGGGAACTTTCTTTTAGTGAGCCTGCTGGAGGCGCTGATGGCGCCGTTGTTTGTGATCTTCTATAACTTGCGCGTGCTGGGGCCGGCATGGCAGTTGGTTCCGGTGGCGTTGCTGGGAACGTGGGCGCTGGTGGTGAACGGAACATTTTTTGCGGCGATGTCTTTGCGCACTCGCAGCCGTGAGCTGATGCTGCCTTTGCTGCTGTTCCCGGTGTCGATTCCCGCGGTGATCGCCATGGTTGCTGCCACTACCAGCATTCTTACGGGAGAGGATTCGGCGCACTTCTACATCGTGTTGCTTGTCACTTATGATGTAGTCTTTACTACAGCTTGTGTCGGGCTGTTTGACACGGTGCTACAGGCGGAATGAGTTAAGCGAGTCTGCGTTAATCGAATCAATGAAAAAAGCGTTTCCCATACTGGCAGTTTTGACGGCGTTTCTTCTGGCCTACGCTTTCTACCAGGCGATGTTCGTCGCGCCGACGGATGCCTTGCAGGGCGATGTTTACCGCATCATTTTCTATCACGTGCCGTCGGCGTGGACTGCCTTTCTGCTGTTTTTCATCAACTTTGTAGCTTCGGTGCATTATCTTGCCGATGCGAAACCTTCGACGCAGCGCGCGGCGAAGTGGATTGCGATTGCGGTCGGCATTGTGGGCGTTATCATTCCTTACATTCCGCAGGTGCGGGGTTGGTTGCAAACGATTGGAATGTATCCCAGTTCGGCGGCGACTACGGCGTTGATGATTCCGGCGCTGTATTTTGTGATTGGAAAATTATTCCGCGGGCAGGATGTTGACGTGCTCGCTGTGACCTGTGCCGAAGTCGGCGTGGTTTTCTGCACCATCGTTCTGATTACCGGGCCGATCTGGGCGCGGCCGGTGTGGGGCATCTGGTGGGCGCCGGGAGATATCCGGCTCACCTCGACGCTGGTGTTGTGGTTGATTTATGTGAGCTATCTGGTGCTGCGGCGCTTCTCCGACAGCGCGCAGACGCAGAAGCTGGCCGCGGTGCTGGCGGTTTTTGGAGCGCTCGATGTTCCGCTGGTTTATTTTTCGATCTGGTTTTTCCGGACGCAGCATCCGCAGCCGGTGATTGGCGGCGGCGGGTCGATGGACCCGCGGATGCTGCATGTTCTGCTGCTCAACTGGATGGCGTTCCTGTGCTTCGGGTTTCTGGTGTGCTGGTCGCGATTCCGGCTGGAGAAGTTGCGGCGCGAAGTGGAAGAAGCGGAGGCGCTGGAATCATTGGAAGAGCATGGCAGTTCAGTTGTGCAGAGTTCGGCTAAAGTTCCTCTCGGCGGGGGGGCACGATGAATTCAGCAGGTTCCATCAAATTTCTCTATGCTGCGTACGCGGTTACGTGGTTGATTCACTGTCTCTATATTGGGAGCCTGGTACGCCGTTATAGCCGGGTACGAAGGCAGATGAAGGATTTGGGCAAGAGGAAGTGACGCATGTCCGCTCTCGGGCTCCAGCCCGAGAGACGCTTGTCATCCCGAGCGAAGCGAGGGATCTTGGTGTTGACTTGTGGCGACGACACGCGTATCGCGGGCAAAAACCAGGATCCCTCGCTTCGCTCGGGATGACAACGCGAGTGTGAGGGCCGAGCGCCGGAGGCTTAGTTTTCCGTTTCGCGCTGGAGGGCGCTGAAGAAATCGGTGTTGCCGCCGGAGCGGAGGAATTCGTAGTCCTCAATCATGGCGGCGGTGCCGATGCGCTGCGAAGGTAACGGAGACTCTACGCGGATCACGCGCGCCGTGAAGCGCACCCGGACTGCGTCGGTAAGCGTGATGTGGGGAGGGAAGGTGAGCGTGACTTCACACGGCGTGCCCGCCGGAAGCGGCTGGTCGAGGTAGAAAAAAACTCCGCGGGCGCTTACGTTCTGGGTTTCGGTGTGGAATTCGTTATTCTGATTTTCGTTAGTATTTGGACGAGCCGCTGCTGGATTCAGGCGAACTACGGCCGGAAGGCGCATATCAAAGCGCCGCATCATCCGCCGTTCCTGAGGCTCCGGTTGCATCCCGAGTGTAAGTTCCGAAAGCATTCTGCTTAACGAAAGACTGCGTTAACAACGATCGATCATCAAAGATTCGATCGTCAAAGATTCGATCATCGAACGCCGAAGATTCAATCAGGGCGGTACAGAATTAACTGAGGCTGGGGGGACCAGGATTCCGCTGCCCCCAGCGGCCCTGATTCTTTCAACTGTATCGAATTGCCAGCGGTTTGCAAGAGCAAAAAGGCTCCGGGAACTGATTCGGTAAATGCTGAAGCGGAGATACGAGGTGGTTCGCAATTCGTTTCACCCCACTTTCGTGCCATGCTGCGGCATCTTTCTTCGTCTGCCAACGCATCTGACAAATGCGGGAGCGTGCGTGAGGGCGGAGGCTCGCTTGACTTGGCTATCCGCCAGATGTTTAAGTAGTGAATTGTTTTCCGCCAGTTCCTAAATGCACGTCAGCAGCGGGCGGTTTCGTCCGGCGCAGGGTGAGTACTGACTCGCGTCGTTTCTACTCTCTCCATAATTAGCAGGTTAAAAGCGATCGGGTTGCATCGGAGGAAAAGCGTGATGGGCAATGGCCGTTGGTTGGCAGGAAGATCGGGACGAGATGCGGAAAGGCAGAGCACGGACAGACGAAGCACGCAACGACGTAGCGCGGGAAAAAGCTTAGGGAGTTCGGTAGGCAGCAGCCTGATACCTCGGGCCCTGGGCGCGACCTTCGTGCTGTTGCTCGCAGGTTCTGTGCTGCTGGGATCGGGTTTCCGCCGCGCTGCGCTGAGGTCCATGGATCAGATTCCTGCCGCTTCGATATCGAGCCTGTCGAAATCTTCTGTGCCGTCGAAGTCTTCGTCTTTGCGGCTGACTCCGTTGCAGGCGAAGTCGCGGCTTTCGCAGCCGGACGCGCGCTCGATTCTTGGGCAGTTGCCGCTGATCTTCGAAGCCAATCAGGGACAGGCCGATTCGCGGGTGAAATTTCTCGCGCGAGGCACTGGGTACAGTCTTTTTCTCGATGAGACTAGCGCCGTGCTCACCATGCAGACTGCGCGCTCGACTCCTAGCCAACAATATGTGCGCATGAAACTGGTCGGCGCTAATTCCGCGGCGGCCACTGCCGGAACCAATCCTCTGCCCGGCAAGAGCAATTACATTTTTGGAAATGACCCGCACCGCTGGCATACCGGCATCCCGCAGTTTGCCGGAGTTCGCTACCAGAGTGTTTATCCTGGGATCGATCTGGTTTTTTACGGCAAAGAGGGACGCCTGGAATATGACTTCAAGGTTGCTCCCGGCGCCGATCCGTCGCAAGCCGAATTGCAGTTTGAGGGCGCTGACAAGCTGAAGCTCAGCGGGGGCGACTTGATTCTTACAGGTGAGGACGAAGGTGGCTTGCGCTTGCAGGCTCCGCACATTTATCAGCGCGATGGCGACCGGCAAACGCCGGTTGCGGGACGATTTGTTCTGCGCGCCGGCAACCGGGTCGCGTTTGAAATCGGCTCCTACGATCGCAGCCGCGAACTGATTATCGACCCGGTGCTCGATTTCTCGACTTACTTCGGCGGCAGTGGGACGGAAAGTTCGCCTTCGGTCTCGGTCAACGGCAACGGAAATATTTACATCGTCGGTACGACGCAGGGTTCGCCGGCGAACTCATTTCCGGGCGGTGGTGCAGCACCGACACCAACCCTGATCGGTCCGCTGACACTTACGACTTCCAGTCCAGCGCATATCTTCGTCGCCGAGATCAATCCTTCCACTTCCACCGTGCTGTATGAAACTTTCATCGGCGGCAGCGGATCTGATAGCAGTATTGGGATCAGCGTCGACGGGCAGGGCGATGCGTTCATTGTTGGAAACACAACTTCCACTGATTTCCCCGCAAACTCCGGCCAGCCCTATCAAACCGCGCCTGAGGCCAAGGGCGCACAGTGCGCCTCTGTCACTTGCACTTCGGTGTTCGTGAGCGAACTCAACCCCGGTGGCTCCGCGCTCAGTTATTCTTCTTATCTCTCCGGCGACGGCAACGATCAGGCCAGCGGGATGGCGATCGATCTGAATGGAGATGTTTTCGTTACTGGAACCACCACGTCCGACGATACGCCGAGTAACGGATCCGCTTTTCCGGCGAGCAACGATGCGTACCAAACCTCGACGAAAATCCTGCCCTTTGGCCTTCAGTTCTTCGTGACCGAGTTGAATACGCACATCTCCGGTCCAGGCGGCATTACCTATTCGACATACTTTGGCGGGACCACCCCCGTACCGCCTGCAACGTGTACTCCGCCAGCATCTTGCAATGTGGGTGGCGGCGTTGCGGTTGATGCCATCGGCAACATTTATTTCGACGGCACAACGAATTTCTACAACAGCGGCTCGGGCGCTTACGGCAATGGGAATGGGACGTCGGACTTTCCCATCCTCAATGCATATCAGCCTTGCCTGGATACTTCTCCGCCGACCGTGCTGCCCGTCCTAGTGCAGTGTTCGAATACGAATCTTGGTACAACGTACCCGACTGATGCTTTCGTGGCCAAGATCAACCCCAACGCGGTTCAGACCGGCGCCCCTCAGTTGCTGTTCTCGACCTACCTCGGAGGTATGGGTAACGATACCGCCGCTGGCCTCGCGATTGACTCTGGCGCCGCTAATATTTACCTCACCGGCTCAACCAATTCTCCGGATTTCGTTTTGCCTACCAGCACGGCAGCCTACCAAGATTGCCTGAATAACCCGGGAGTGGTGGCTGTGACGACGGCGAGCTGCCCCACCACAACTTCTAACACTGACGCCTATGTGGCGCGAATGACCAACCCTACCCTCGCCGCCGGCGGCACGCCAAATTTTGTGCAGCTTACGTATTTTACTTACCTCGGCGGATCGGGGAACGATAGCGGGCTGGCGATCGCCGTGCTGGATGCGACCAACTCTTCGCTGGCCGATGTAGTGGTCACCGGAGCGACCAGCTCGACGAACTTCCCGTTTACAGCCCACCCCATCCAGAGCGCACTGCTCGGTCCGCAGAACGCCTTCTTCGCTCAAATCGATACCACGACGGTTACGGGGCAGACCGGAGTTGGCTCCTACGTGACTTATTGTTGTGAACCAGCAACTGGAGCGGGTGGTGTGGATCGCGGTACTGGCATCGCGGTCGATAGCAACCTGAATAGCTACTTTGTCGGCGACACTACCTCGAGTACCTTCACTACGTTCAATCCTGTCCAGAACCACCTCATGGGGGCGCGCAATGCGTTTGCGGCCAAGCTGGGCCCGGCAACCGATTTGTGCATCAACTGCGTGCCTCCGGTTATATCCCCGGTGGGAATTATCGGCGCTGGCAACCCAGTGACGATGACGTTTACCGTTGCCAACGAAGGGCCAGACCCGGCGACGTTTGTCACCGTGACTGGCACGGTCGACAACTCGGATGCAACGTTTGTCAGCGGAACTGCGGGCTCGGGAACGTGCGGTGCGCCCGCCCAAAATTCGGTGACTTGCCAGATCCAAACTCTGCAGTCTGGCGCCTCCTCGTTAGTTGACTTTATCGTGACGCCGAACCGGAGCGGGGTGTATTCGGTGAATGCCACGGTATCGGCGAACCTAAGCAATACGAGTACCAGCAACATTGCTATTGCTACGTTCACGGCAGCGGGCTACGAGCTGTTCATTTCGCCGCCGGGCCAGAATATCCCCGCGGGTCAGATCGCCACCTATGGCGTGACGGTGAGCCCGGCCAGCGGGTTTACACAGGCCAATGTTTCGTTCAGTTGCAGCTCTCCGCCTTCGGGGGCGACTTGCAACTTCACGCCAAGCTCGATCAATTTGGCGAACGGCGCGCAATCGACCACCCTGCGGCTGACCACGACCGCGCAGCCCGTATCGACGGCCTCCTCAGAGGGATGGCGGCGCTCGTTTTACGCGCTCTGGCTGATGGTTCCGGGCATGACTTTGCTGGGATGGCGAGTAGGCGGAAAAGGAAAGAAAGCTCGACTGCTGGGCCTGTTGATGCTCTCGCTGTTCTTTGCGCTGATTCTGCTGCAGCCCGCGTGTAGCAGCACCAAGACGCCGGTGCCGGTGAGCGGAACTCCGTCGGGCGTTTATCCGATGACGGTTACGGCGACCTCGGGCTCGTTCAGCTACACCGTGCCGTTCCAGCTGACGGTAACGCCTTAAAGGCGGGCTTCGGGCTTCGGCTTTTCTGATTCCCGGAAGGCGGACGCCGGACGCCGTTTTTTCTTCTAGGCTCCGGCGGAAAGCTTGTGGTGGCTCTTGGTCTCGGCGATTCCGTATTGGCGGATTTTGTAGAGCAGAGCCTTATAGCTGATCTGCAGAAGTTCCGCGGCGCGTTTGCGATTCCAGTTGGTTTGCTCGAGAGCTTGTCGGATGGCTTCGCCTTCGGCTTCGTCCTTGGCGTTGCGGGCCAGCGATTTTAAACCTCCGCCAGCGTCTCCGCTTTTCGCGGAATCTCCGCGCGCGCTGCCGCCGTTGCCATCGGGGCGGGGCTGCAGTTCGGCCGCAGCCAGACTCTCGTCGCCCAGAATCAGATAACGCTTCAGGAAATTATTCAGCTCGCGCAAATTGCCCGGCCAGGAATGCGCCTGGCAAGCCTCGAGCAGCGCGGGAGAAAGCGGAAGCTGCGGACGTGCGTAGCGTTCGGCCATGCGCGTCATGAAATGCTTCAGCAGGATGGGAATTTCTTCCTTGCGCTCGCGCAGCGGTGGCAGTTGCAAGGTGAACGCGTTCAGACGGTAGTAAAGATCCTCGCGCAGGCGCTTGGCAGCCAGAGCCTCAGGAATGTCGATGTTGGTGGCCGCGAGGATGCGTACATCCACCTTGATGACGTTGCGGCTTCCGAGACGCGAGAAACTCTGATCCTGTAGCACGTGCAACAGCTTGGCTTGCAGTTGCGGAGGCATCTCGCCTATTTCGTCGAGCAGGAAGGTGCCTTTGTTGCACAGCTCGAATTTGCCTGGCTTTGCGTGTGTCGCTCCGGTGAAGGCTCCGGGTTCGTAGCCAAACAACTCGCTCTCTAACAAGTCAGCGGGAACTGCCGCGCAATTCACCTTCATGAAAGTGCGGTGAGCGCGCGTTGAGAGCTTGTGAATCAGGCGCGCCAGAACTTCTTTGCCGGTTCCACTCTCGCCCAGCAGCAATACGGGAATATCGACCTTGGCCACCAGCGCGGCTTGCGAACGAATCTTCCTCATTGCGGGGCTCGCGGCAATGAAGAATATGTCGTCGCCGACGTCTTCAGCGTCTCCGCCGATGACCGCTTTGCCCTCGCCGATGCACTGATCGATTACCGCATCGAGTTCCGCTTTCTGGAAAGGCTTGGTGAGGTAGTCGTGCGCGCCGAGGCGCATCGCTTGCACAACTTTCTTCGTGTCGTTGACGCAGGAAAGCATGACGACCTTTACGCCGGGTCGCTTCTGGCGAAGTTGCTCCAGCGTTTCCAGTCCGTCGATTCCGGGCATGAGCACGTCGAGCAGGACCAGATCGGGCTCCATACCTTTGTCTATGCGTTGCAAAGCCTCTTCGCCGGTGGACGCGGTCTCCACCTTGTAGTCGTCGACCTCCAGCAAAGTCCGAATGTAGCGGAGCATGGCTGGTTCGTCATCCACCAGAAGAATCTTGGCGGTTTCCTTCATCGATTCTTTCCTTTTCCGTTCGGGTTCGGGGAGGGTTTGTAGGGAATGAGGAACGAGAACTTGCAGCCCGCGCCGGGATCGCTTTCGACCCAGACTTTTCCACCCATGCCTTGCACCAGGCGGCGCACAATCGCTAAACCAAGCCCCATGCCTTCCTGGTTCTCGGTGCCGGGCAAGCGGAAGAAGTCGTCGAAGACCTCCTGATGAAACTCCGCCGGAATTCCCGGACCCGTATCCGATACGCTGACTTTTACGGAATTCGGCTGCGAAAGATCCTGCCGGCGCCTCTCACCCGCTGAGGCCGGCTGGCTTGTGGAACGGCGCTCCCACATGTAGGGCTCGGCGTGCAACCAGACCGTGCCGCCCTGCGAAACAAACTTGAAAGAGTTCTCCAGAAGGTTCGAAATCACTCGCTCGAGCTTGGGAGAATCGAAGGGAAACTCCGGCACCTTATCGTTCGCGAGGAAGTAGAGCGCCAATCCCTTTTCCTGAAAACGGGTCGACCACAAGCGGCATACGTCGGAGAGGCAATGGTTGATATTGCCGGTTTCGAACTGCATCTTGAGGCCGCCGGTTTCGAGGGCGCTATAGGTGAGGAAGTCCTGAATGAATTGTTGGAGGCGCTTGCCGCTGGATTGCATGTCGGTCAGCACTTCGCGCTGCCGCGTATTCAAAGATCCCAGCTTTTCGCTTTGCAGCAATTCGACGTAGCCGTTCAGAATTGCCAGCGGAGTCTTCAAATCGTGCGCGGCCGAGCCGAGCGCATTGGTGGTGCGCTGGAAGCGCTGCTGCAACTCGGAATAGGCCTGCTGCAAGTCAGCCGGATTGGGCAGCCCTTCGGCTGAAACTGGAGGCGCCAGGGCCTTTTTCCCGTCTGCAGGCTCGGGAACACACACGTTCTTTTGCACAGTGGCCATAAGGGGTGCGGCGGTCTCGCACAGAGGGGGGAATGCTCGACTGGTTCAATAAATAGTGCTGTAGCAAAATCGTATGCTAGGCACTTTTCCGTGTCAACGAAAAATGTAAGGTGATTACCCAAGTGTAGCAAAACCTTGCACTATTTGAGAGCTTGCGGGTGCCTTCTGCCGCGGCCGTGCAGCGAGGCCCAGCCCGTCGCAAACCAATGAAAAGCCGCACTTTGACGGGTTTTAAGCCCGCCGGGACCGAGAATTAACATTGTCTCTTGGGGTTGTCACGGGGTTCCTCTCTGGATCTGACCGTTAGCTTAGGCTTTGGCCCCTGAGATGCTTGGAGTGTTCGGTTAAAGTGTGGGCGAAGGGGTATTTGTGGGCAAAAAGACTCCAACGGAAGAGCGCAGGAAGTGGCCGCGTTTGCCCCTCGCGATCCCGGTCTTTGTCCGGAGCCGGGCGGAGTCTGACAAGGAATTCCTGGAGTTTGCCACTGCCCTGAACGTCTCTGCCGGTGGCATGCTGGTCGCGGTGCGCCGTTCGGTTCCTGCTGCCGCGCAGGTTTCGCTTGAGATCCCAAGCGCTCCCTTAGGCGCATTGGCCGGCCTGCCCACCGTTACCCGGAACCTCCGCGCCAAGGTATTGCGGACGCAGCATGGCGAGGGCTACAACCTGGTCGCCTTGAAGTTCCTTCGACCGCTTCTCAACCGGCCGGCCGACAGACCTCGACGGAAACTCGCTTCTACAGTGTGAAAGTCTTTTCCCTCTCCCTTCTTTGGACTTTGACTATGTTCGAGCCCCGGCGATTACCAGTTCTCGCCCCTCCGAATCTTTAGTAAGTTGCTTTTCGTCAATCAGATAGACTAACGTGAACGCGTAGGTGTAGCTTCCCCCTGTGTTTGGTTCTCCAGATGCACATCCGATCATAAGCCTGTGCTGCGGAAGCTGGAGTCCAGACCAAGTTCGAAGGCAAATTCCGCCGCCCGGCGCATTTATGAGCACTTCAAATCCAGTTAGCGCGTTGATTCAGCCTCTCGGCGAGATGCCTCCCGATTCGGTCGTATTCGGCAGTACCGAGGCCATGCGCCAGCTGCGCGAACGGTTGGCCAAGATCGCCGACGCGAACGTCCCGGTCCTCATCCAAGGAGAGAGCGGCACGGGCAAAGACATCATCGCCCGCATGATCCACACTTCATCGCCTTGGAAAACTGGCCCATGGGTCAAGGTGAATTGTCCTGCGATTCCGGGCACGCTGCTCGAAAGCGAACTCTTCGGCTACGAAAAAGGAGCCTTCACCGGCGCCTATGGCATGAAGCCTGGGCGGGTCGAGATGGCGCACCGCGGTACGCTGTTCCTCGATGAAATCTCCGAACTCGACACGGCCCTGCAGTCGAAGCTGCTGCAACTGCTTCAGGATGGCCAGTTCTGCCGCATCGGCGCACAGGAAGACAAGAAGGTGGAAGTCCGCGTGGTCTGCGCGACGAATCGGAAGCTGGAAGAGGAAATCGCCGCCGGCTCCTTCCGCGCCGACCTGTTTTACCGCATCAACGTGGTGAATCTCCACATGCCAGCGCTGCGCGAGCGCGCCGCCGACATTCCGCAACTGGTCAGCTACTTCCTCGAATACTACAACCGGAAATTCAACGCGCGCGCAGTTCATCCTTCGGCCGATCTGATGAACTCCCTAAAGAAATACCACTGGCCGGGAAACGTGCGCGAGTTGGAAAATCTGATGAAGCGCTACGTGATTCTAGGGACCGAAGAATCCATCTCTGGCGATTTGCACCCGCGTGAACCGGATTTCTTCAGCGCCGATATCTCGGTCGAGGGACCGATCTCGCTGAAGAAAATCACCCGCCAGGCCGTACATGAACTGGAACGCAAGATCATCCTCAAGGTTTTGCAGCATCATCACTGGAACCGCAAGAGCGCCGCTCGCGCTCTGAACATCAGCTACCGCGCTTTGCTCTACAAGATCCGCGATGCCGGCTTGCCCTCGAACCGCGCACCCCGCCGCCCCGAGCAGGTTGACCCAGCCAACCACATCGTCGCCGCCGACTGATCCTCTTTCCCCATTTCTGCAAGCGATCCCAGGCAGGTTCCAAGGCAGGGCTGACAAAACACCGCCGGCGCAGTCGGCGGAAAAACCCTGGTCCTTTCCGCTGACTGCGCCGGCTTGCTTGAAACTCACGATACTTTCTTAGACTGCGCGCGCACCTTTGCCCAGCGCGCTCTTTGCGCTGCCGCGATGCGCTCACGGGCTGCCGCCGACAGTTGGTGTTTGCGTTTGCCAAAACGGGACGAGGCCCCGAGACCCTTTGTCGTCACCCTGCTCAGGTCGGCAATCACCTTTTCCAGCTGTCTAAGCTCACCCACCGCTCGTTCACGTTCTTTTTTCAACTGCTCTAGAACCGCATCTAGATCAGCCATGCACTCTCCCTATGGGGGAACCGCTTTCCCTGAGCATACCTCATTCGGAGGTGTCAGGGTCAACCTCTAAAGTGCTCATAGCAAAAGAGTAAACAGCAGGCCTCTCCGGGCGAAAAATGCGCAACCCCGATGCTCCATCTCCAAAGCCTTAATCCCGGGCAAGGGCGCAATTTACTTATGCCACTTACTAAGTAAGCAACTTAGTAACTACAGTAAAATACTTAGTAACTCATGCAGTTCGCTGTCGTCAATTCGATTGACAGTGCAGCGCTCTCGCCCTCAAGCTGACCTCTAGTGACCGCAGTTCACATACCGCACGCGCCCAACAGGGAGAACCGACCGTGAATTATTTGCTGGTGCTAGGACTTGCCGTATTTAGCTCCGCGAGCGGAGCGCTGCTGGTGGCGCTGCTGCACCTGTCCCGGAGCGACGCCTCCCGAACTCCGTCTCATCCCGAAGCCAACGGCGCGCCGCAATCAGGAAGTCGCGAATGACAGCTATGAATATCCTCCCAGAGTCAGCCGCAGCCGGGACCGCATTAGTCCTGTGCAATGATGTAGCGGCGCGCCAGTTAGTCATCGAATGCCTGCAGCCTCTTGCCATTCGCCCCGAAATCTGTGAGGACGGGTTCTTCGCGGCCAGCCTCCTGGATAAGCAAAAGTTCGAGGCTGTAATTGTGGATATGCTGCTCGGCGAGGAGGCATTGATCGTCTTGCGCCAGCTCCGCTTCTCGCGCGCCAACCGCACCGCAGTCACCTTTGCCATCACCAAAGGAAGCGGAGAGCACGCATCCGGCAGACTGGATTCGACGTTCGTTCTGCCCAGGCCCCTGTCGGCGGCCTCGGTCAGTCAAACCCTGCGCGCTGCCTTCGGACTGGTGGTCCGCGAACGGCGCCGCTACTTCCGGTGCCCGGTCGCGATTCCCGCCATCGTAAGAGCGCGGCAGCCTGACGATATCCTGTGCCAAACCGTGAACATCAGCGAAGGTGGAATCGCGGTGAACGCTCCCGCTCCTGTGGATTCCGATGGGACCGCCCTTGTGCGCTTTAGCCTGCCCGACCGCGCCAGCCAGCTATTCGCAGAAACCAAGGTGGTTTGGCGCGGCTCTGGAGGCCTTGTAGGACTGGAGTTCCAATTCATGGCTCCGCCGCAAAAGTCGGAACTGCAGGAATGGCTGGCCCGTAAGCTCGATGAAACTCTTCCGGCAAACGTCTCCGCGCTGTTTCGCGGCGTTGGCCAATCTTAGCTCGAGATCCACGCTTGAGGTCAGCGCTTGAGGTCAGCGCTCAGCCCAGCGCAGACTTGGGTTGACTCCAGCCGACGTCAAGTTTTGTAATCTCCACAACGCGATTGTGCCCGGAATCTAACCCTCCCATTGCGTTCGCGCTATTTCTATTTTTGCTCCCTCAGGCCATAATCAATTGCGTCCGTGAAGCTCAATCCTTAGTGGTACTTCACGGCATCGCAGGCGAGGCGCACATGGCTCCGGTTCTAGTCTGGCTCATTCTGTTCTTGTGCCTGCTGATCTCGGTCTTCAAATACACGCTCGCGCTCATCCTGAAGTGGTCTGTCCCCAAAGCCACGGTTGAAAAGGATTACACCTACCAGCCCACAGTCAGCGTTCTCATGCCCTGCTTCAACGAGGGAAAAACGGTTTACGAAACCATCGAGAGCATCAGCAACAGCAATTATCCCAATGAAAAGTTTGAAGTGATCGCGCAGGATGACTGCTCGGTTGACGACAGCTACGAGTGGATGCTCAAGGCGCAACGCGACTTCTCGAACATTAAAGTCCGCGTGGGACGCAACACTGTGAACAGCGGCAAGGCCCGCACCGTTTGTAATGCTCTGCAAAGCTCCACCGCGGATCTGATCATCTCCATTGACTCCGATTGCATTTTTCATCCTGACGCGATTCAGGAGCTGGCAGCCTGCTTTTCGGAGCCGGAGATGGGGTCCGTAGGCGGCCGCGTCGGCGTAAGAAATCCCAACGAAAATGCCATCACCGCCGTGCAAACATTTATTTACTACGCGGCGTTCCAGCTTTACAAAGTTCCCGAAAACTGGACCCGCAGCGTGGGCTGCATCAGCGGATGCCTGTTCGCCATCCGGCGCGAGCTGCTGCTCGAGATCGAGCCCAAAATTCGCAGCCGCCACTGGTTCGGCATTCCCGTCAATCAGGGCGAAGACCGCTTCCTCACGCATCAGACGCTGTTGCGCGGCTACGGCACCTACATCAACAACGACGCGCTGTGTTGGACGACCGTCCCTTCAACCTTGCCCGAACTTTTCAAGCAGCAGTTGCGCTGGAAGCGCAGCATCATCCGAGATCTCTTCTACACCCTGCGAACCCTCCCCAAGCATGTTTGGACGCTGCATCCCAACACAGTCCTGACGCTGGTGCTCACGCCACTAGGCGCTCTGCTTGGGCTGTTAGTAGTTCTTACCATGATGTCCGGCAATCCCATGGAACTGGCAGGGCCGGGGCCGCTGGTGGGCTATCTCGCGATTGCGGCCATCCTCACCGTTGTGATCAGGAAATACAGCACACGCGAAGCAGTGAACAATCCGCTAGCCTTTGGCGCTTACTTAGCATGGACGGTCGTCAGCAGCTTATTTCTGACCACGCTGGCGTTGTGCACTCTCGATTCCAGAGATTGGGGCACGCGCACGAAAGAACAAGAACATCCACAGGAGGCCACCGATGACGACAGAGGTCGTCAAGAAAATTCCTGAAGCAAGACCGTCTGTGATTCAGCCGATGATCTACAAATCGGTGGTCACGGTTTATCGCATCTTCGCCATAATCACGCTGTACGTGGTGCTCTTCGGCGTGGTGGCGTACGGCTTCGTCATGGGCTTCTATGCGCTGAACACATCGTGGGCCGCGCCTGTGATTCTCTCTCCCGCGGATGACAAGAGTCTCGATTTCACCGAGAAGCTGGTGACCAGCCGGCAGACGCTCGAAGATTTGAACGTCGATATGAAAAAGCTAGGAGACGGCGTCGCGGAAATGACCAAGCATCGCTCTGCGCTCGAAGCCCTCGAACCCGAGATTCGAGTCGCGATCGCCCGCGAACAACAACACAACCAGGCTACCGGACCGCAACTGCTCGAACTCGACAGGCAGAAGCAGGCCGACAATGTGAAAACGCAACGGGTTTTGGCGGAAGTAAAAGTAGTGGAAGCCGCCATCGATAAAGACCTCGCGGCCGGATTAATTACAAAAAGCGATGCCGCGACCCAGCGCGCCGCCTTGAATCAGGTGCAGAACTCCTACACCGACAGCAAGATCGGCGAAATCCTGCTCACCGACAACATTCTGGAGAAGACCACCACCGACACCAAGACACTCGACGTGCTCGACAAGCAAGCCGAACTGATTTCCGAAATTGCGCAACTCGATATTGCAATTGGCGTGGCGCAAAAACAGATGTACGAAGAGACCAAACAAATCACGCGGCTAAGAGAAGCGCTGGCTACGGCGAAGCAGACACCTTATTACCTCAGCGTTTCTGGAAATAATGCCGTGAACTTCGCCTTCGTCCCCTATGACAACCAGGCCAGCGCAGCCCCCGGCTCCGCCGTTTACGACTGCTACCTGAATATGATCGTGTGCAGGAAGGTGGGAACAGTGAAGCAAATTTTTGCCGGCGAAGAGCATGCCATTCATCCCATTTTCAGGACCGACATCCGCGGCTTCCTCATCCAGATGCAGCTCGACCATCCGGAATCCGCGAAATCGAAAACCGTATTCCTGAATCGTAAGCCGCTTTTCTTCTGATTCTTTTCGGATCTTCGTTTCGAAGGAGACGCTGGATGCCCATGAGCAATTTAGAGCCTAAAGTAAAATCGCGTACGTTCCAGAGAAACGTCAGCGTAGGCTTCTCGATCGCGCTGCTGCTGGTCACCACCGTGTATGCGGACGACGTCAGGGTGAGCGCAGAAAATCGGAATAGGAATAGCGATCAGCAGACCTATTGCCGCTACCTGACCGAGCAGGCCGCCGCGCAGCGCGATCTTCTGAT
>JBEKJF010000005.1:0-33651 GCA_050011375.1 Candidatus Sulfotelmatobacter sp. | reverse complement strand
GGTGTGGTGATCGGAGTCGCCGCTGTGATCGCCGTGGTCACGTTCGTCTCCGGCATCAATGATTACGTGGCGCAGAAGGTTTTCAACCTGGGCGCGGATGTTTTCTTTATCTTCAAGGTTTCCCCCGCTGTCACCAACGTGGATCACTACCTCGAAGGCGAAAAACGAAAAGACCTCACCATGGAGGACTACCAGGCCGTGGCCGAGGGCTGCCGCGATTGCAAATACGTTGGCGCGGTCGTCCGCAACGAAAGTGGAAAGGTGAAGTACGCCGAGCAATCGATCAGCGATACCTCGGTTCGCGGCATCACGCCTTCGATGGCCCCCATCTACGATCTGGACCTGAGCGCTGGCCGCATGCTCAATGAGACCGACCTGAACAATCGGTCTCCAGTCGCGGTGGTGGGCAACGACATCGTGGAGCACCTGATGGCGGGGACTGATCCGCTGGGCAAGGAGATCCGCATCGACGGATGGACCTATCAGATAATTGGCGTCGGCACGAAGAAGGGCAAGACCCTGGGGCAGAGCGCTGACAACTATGTGTTCACTCCCATTACTGTTTTTCTTAAGCAGTATGGCGTGCACAAAAACAGCATCCGTATTTCAGGCAAGGCCGCGAGCGCGGGACCCCCGCTCGACGAGGCTGTCGACGAAGCGCGCGCCGCCCTGCGCGCCAAGCGCCACGATCCGCTGGGCGGCGACGACAGTTTCGACATTGAAACCAACGCGAGCCTCCTCGGCATCTGGACGAACTTTAGCCAGACGTTTTTCATTGCTACCATTGGCATTGCCGCCATCTCGCTGGTGGTCGGCGGCATTGTGATTATGAATATTATGCTGGTATCGGTGACGGAGCGCACGCGCGAGATCGGCATTCGCAAGGCGCTCGGGGCGCGGCGCGAGGATGTGCTGCTGCAGTTTCTGATCGAATCGGTTACGCTGGCGCTTACCGGCGGCGCGTTGGGGGTGCTGTTTGGAGTGGCGATAGCACTGGCAGTTACCGCGCTGATCGGGATGCCTTCATCGATCAAGCTTTGGGCCGTTGCATCTGGACTGATCGTGTCAGCGAGCGTGGGGATGTTCTTCGGAGTCTACCCCGCGCGCAAAGCGGCGAAGCTCGATCCGATCGTGGCGTTACGGTTCGAAACGTAGGAAGGGAATTTGTAATTTGGCAATTTGGCAATTTTGTAAATTGAAGACCGGATTGCGGCTCGTGACCGTGTGAGGTCCTAAATTACCCAATTACAAAATTGCCAAATTACTAAATGCGCTCATGATTCGCAAAGACGAATTCGGCGAGATTGTGCAGATGGCGACCGACACCATCCGCGGCAACAAGATGCGCTCGTCGCTGACCGTGCTGGGAATCGTGATTGGCGTTGCCATGGTCATCGGCGTTTCTTCGATTGGGCGCGGCCTCGACGACAATGTGCGCGATGTCGTTGCCAGCGTTGGCTCCAACGTAATCTTTGCGTATCATTTGCAGCCTTTCAATTTTGGGCGCCTCAGCGAAGAAATGCGCACGCGCAAAAAGCTGACCTTCGAGGATGAGGAAGCAATGAAGCAACTGCCGCACGTAAAGGCGGTATGTGCCGGACTACGCTTCTTTCGTCCTGAGCTCGGCGTGGGAACTTTCGCGGTGAAATATCAGGATCGTAAAGTCAAGAATACGATCCTCGAAGGCGATACAGCTTCCGTGAAAGATGTTTACGATCTGCCAATGGCCTCGGGAAGATGGTTCACCGATGCTGACGACGAGCGGCGCGCTACTGTTATCGTTCTCGGCCACGATACGGCAGAGGAATTGTTTCCGCTGGAGAGCCCGCTAGGCAAAGAAATCAATATCGACGGCCGATTGTTCGAGGTAGTCGGCACGGTAGCAAAGATCAAGTCTGTGTTTGGCGGCGGAAAAGATCCCAACGATAATCGGATTTTTTTCCCGCTGACTACGTTTAAGACGCTGCATCCCGAAATAAAAGATCACTGGCTGAGCGCGAAGGCCACGTCCCACGATGACGTACCCAAAGCTGTCGACGAGATTCGCGAGCTATTGCGGCGCCGGCGAAAAGTTCCTCCCGACCAGCCGGATAACTTCGTGGTAATGACCACGGATTCTCTCTCCGACTTTTGGAATCAGCTGACGGGCGCGCTTTTCGTGGGCATGTTCGCGATTTCAAGCGTAGGCTTGATCGTCGGCGGCGTAGGCGTCATGAACGTTATGCTGGTGAGCGTCACCGAGCGAACGCGGGAGATTGGCGTGCGCAAAGCGATCGGCGCCCGCAAACCGGATATTCTTCTGCAATTCACTTTGGAAGCGATCATTCTCACTACGATTGGCGGCGTGATTGGAATTCTGTTTGGGGCGTCGATCGTTTGGATCATTCCGTTAGTGTGGCCGTCTCTGCCTGCGCGCATGTCAATTTTCTGGGCTGTCTTCGGCTTCGTTTCTGCCGCGGGAACTGGTCTCATCTTCGGCATCTATCCCGCATGGAAGGCTGCGAACCTGGATCCGATTGAGGCGCTGCGTTACGAATAGTCTGGCCTCCGCGTAGCGCCGTACTGACTGCATGATTCATTTCGTCCTCAGAATAGTTCAGATCATCGCGGTCGTCGGCGTAGCTTCCAGTTCAATCTATTATCTGGTTTGCATTTGGAGCGCGGGGAAATTCCTACGCGAGCGAAAGGCCGAAGAAGGAGCCCGGCCCCCTTCAGCTTTGCCGCCCATCTCAATTCTTAAACCGCTTAAAGGGACTGATCCTGAAATCTACGAGAGCTTTCGCAGCCACTGTCTGCTGGACTATCCGGAATACGAGATTATCTTTGGCGTGAGCGACGCTAATGATCCGGCGGTGGAGAGCGTGAAAGCATTGCAGCGAGAATTTCCCAACCGCAGAATTCAGTTGGTGGTGAGCGAGAAGATTTTGGGCGCGAATGTGAAGGTCAGCAACCTCGCCCAGATGTTGACAGAGGCGCGCTATGGGCTTCTGATAGTGAATGACAGCGACATTCGCGTAGAGCCTGACTATCTGCACAGCGTCACCGCGGCGCTTTCTGACCCCCAAGTCGGAATGGTCACCTGCCTTTACCGCGGAGTGGCGGGTCCTACGCTGGGCTCGCGTATTGAGGCGTTGGGCATCAGCACGGATTTTTGCCCGAGTGTATTGGCCGCGCGGCAACTAGAGGGCGGCATTCAATTTGGGTTGGGTTCCACGCTGGCGTTCCGGCGCGCCGAGTTGGAGAAGATCGGTGGGTTCATCTCATTCGTAGACTATCTTGCCGACGACTACGAACTGGGAAAGCGGATTGCCGGCTTGGGGCTGACCGTAAAATTGTCTGAGGTTGTGGTTGAAACTTTTCTCCCATCCTATCGCTGGCGGGAATTCTTTGCGCACCAACTGCGCTGGGCGCGCGGAGTGCGAGACGCGCGGGTGGGCGGATATCTGGGCCTGATTGTCACGTTTGGCTTCTTCTGGGCTTTGGTAGGATTGGTGGCGAGTCGAGGAGCATTCTGGGCATGGAGCGGGGTGGCGCTCACACTACTTCTTCGCTTTGCAATTGCTTTAGTCGTGGGCCGGAGAGTCCTCCAGGACGGCCAAGTCCTCAGGAATGCATGGTTGATTCCGTTTCGTGATTTGACTGCGGTCGTAGTCTGGGTGGCGAGCCTCGGAGGTCACACGGTGACCTGGCGCGGCGACCGTTTTAAATTAAAAGATGGCAAGCTTACACGGATCTCGCCGTGATCGCGCGCCGAGTTTAGTACGCCGTCAAATTCACTTCGTCGAGCCAGACGTTGTAAGTGTCACCGTTCTTGTCTAAATCCATCTGAAATGCAGTATCGATTTCTTCCACAGTCCAGTCCGTCTGGTTGGGATAAGTCGTGTTCACCTGGTTCACCGTGCCATTAATGGTCAAAGTGTTGTACAGCACGCCGCCGGTATTGGGATCCTGTTGCACGTCCCAGATCAGGTGGTTCCAAGTATTGGCCTGAAAATCGCTATGCTGGCAGGGGATGCTGGTCGGCTGCCATCCCGTATCCGGCGCGTCATTCCAGATATCCCAAACGCCGTCTCCATTGAAGTTGCACTCCGATCCCCAAACCCATCGCTGCCCGCCGTACGTTTGATTCGTGTCAAACTCCAGGGCCTGCGGAGCATTCGGATTGTCGATGTAGAAATACAAGTCGTAAATGAAGTGGCTTACGTTGTTTCCTCCGGCGACCGGATTGAAGTAGAGCATGTTGCAATAGCCTGCGCAACCGGGCGGAGCCGCTGAGATGCTGAACTTTGTTGAGTTGCCATCCATTGCCGGCGAGGTTTGGTTCTGCGTCATGCTCGAGGTGGGCGTTCCAGCGCCGGCGGCGCAGATTTGACCGGCGCGTCCGGAACTGGGAGGGAACAAGCCGCCACAGGACTGCCAGCCGGGCAAGGCTTGAATGCCAGTGATGGTTGTCTGGCCGTTGGTGTCCGGCGCCTGCGATGAAATCGTTATTGGAATTGGGGTCGCGGAGATGTATCCCTGATTGTCCTCCGCATAGACCGTGATGGTGTGCGCGCCGGGAGCGGCGAATATTTGGGTGTCAATCGAACTGTCAAAAGTAAAGTAGACGGCGAGTTGATCGACGAAAACTCTCATGAAGAAAATCGGGTTCTTGGGCGTCGCGGATGCCACCACGTGAATTGGTGATGTGATTGTCGTCCCGCTGGTCGGACTCGAGACAGTCAGCGGAAAATCAGTCGCTCCACTCGCCCAGTCCGTGCCTTGCGGAGGCACTGCTATCGGAGCGGGAAATGGGCTCGACGACGGGCTCCAGGTGATCGCAACCGGTGGCACCGAAGGATAAGTCTGCGAGGGTGGGGTGGGTGTTGGTATGGGTGTGGGCGTTGACGTGCTCGTGCTGACGCCACATCCTGCGAGAATAATTATCGCGCCCAGAAGGCTTACAAACTGCAGTCTCCCGAAAAGTTTCCAACGTGCCACACTGCCACAAAGCGATTCGAACGACACGGTCTCCCCCTGCATTCGGACGTTTAATCAGTTCGGAACCAGCGGGTGTGAGCGGTCGAAAGCTGGTACTGCGACCTGTGCGACGATGCGCTTCTATATTTATGCGTGAGGGCCGTCATAGCCACAATACGGAGACGACCCTACATTCAAGACGCAAAGGCCTGATTCGCATTACTGGAAGGAAACAGGGCGGGAAACTCCGGCGCTCTCTCGAAACGCTATGCGGGAAGACTCACTGAACTGTGATCGAGAACGGAGCGGACCTTGCTGGCCAGTTGTTTCAAAGTGAATGGTTTCTGGAGAAAGTTGTTTTCGACATTGACATCATGGTCCAGGACGGTTTGGCCGGCATACCCAGAAACGAATAAGACTCTCGTCTCAGGACGGATGGTTTCCAGTTCTTTAGCCAGGTCGCCACCACTCATGTGCGGCATAACGACGTCTGTGACCGCCAAATGAATAATCGATCCGTGTTGTCTGGCCACAGATAACGCGTCCAAACCATCTTTCGCCTGCAGCACTTTGTATCCACGAAGGCTAAGAAGTTCGGCCGCCGCTCTGCGTAGAGCCTCCTCATCCTCAACCAGAAGCACCGTCTCCGTGCCGCGGAGTACGGTCTCCGCACTAGAATCCGGCATCTCTAAAGTGCTGGGTTGTTCTTCCACGCAGGGCAGGTAGATTTTGAAAATTGTGCCGATCCCAGGCTCACTGTAGACCCACACAAATCCGTGATTCTGTTTGACGATTCCGTAAACAGTGGCAAGTCCAAGTCCCGTGCCCTCGCCGGAAGGTTTCGTAGTGTAGAAGGGTTCAAAAACATGCGACAAATGGTCGGCCTGAATACCGGCGCCGGTGTCGGTGACAGTCAGGACAGCATAGCGCCCTACGGGAATGACAGCCTCTTTGCGGCCGGCGTAATGTTCGTCGAGCTTTACGTTGGAGGTTTCAATCGTGCATCGTCCCCCCTGAGGCATGGCATCGCGGGAATTGGCCGCGAGGTTCATTAGAATTTGCTCGATCTGCACCGGATCCAATCGAACTCTGCCCATCCCCTCACCGGGAACAAAGACGAGTTCGATATCTTCTCCGATAAGGCGGGGGAGGGTCTTGACGATCACGCTCACTACGGCATTGACCTCCGCGACGCGCAAGGCTTGAGGTTGTTGGCGGCTGAAAGCGAGCAACTGGCGGGTCAGGTCGGCGGCGCGGTGGGCCGCGGAAAGAATCTCGTGCATCCGCGACTGGGCGGTACTTCCCGGGATAACAGAATCGAGTGCGAGTTCGGAGTAGCTGGTGATGATGGTTAGCAGATTGTTGAAATCATGGGCAATGCCTCCAGCCAGACGGCCGATGGCGTCCATTTTCTGCGATTGTAGCAACTTGGCCTCGAGACGAAGACGTTCCGTGTAATCGCGGCCATTGGAAACGTAGTTCGTGATGCGCCCTTCTGCGTCCCGTATGGGGCTGATGCTCTCGTCGACGTAGCACAACTCCCCGTTCTTCCTGCGATTTACCACGATGCCGCGCCGAACGTCGCCCGAGCGAATGGTCTCCCACAACTCGTTATAGAGCACGGGCGCTTTCAGTTCCGACTTCAAAATGCTCTGGGGCTTGCCAATGACCTCTTGACGGCAATAGCCGGTCATGGTTTCAAAAGCGGGATTCACATATTCGATGATGCCTTCGCTATTTGTAATAAAAATGGTATCGGCCGACTGCTCAACCGCGCAGGAGAGTTTGCGCAAGGATTCTTCCGCCGTGTGCCGCTGCTGTTCGGTCGCGTGCAAGCTGAGCGCGCAGCGGATCGTGCGCACCAGGTTGGCTCCGTTGAGCTGCGAGCGCTCCATGCAGTCATAGGCGCCAGCCTGAATGATCTCGGCAACCGCTTTCTCATCCGCGTGCTCGGTCAGCAGGATGAAGGGCATTGCGCCCCTGGTTTGCAGAAACTCCGAGAGCAGCTTGGTGGCTGCCGCATCGACGGTCTCGTGTTCAAACAAGACCAGTCCATAATCACCGCTCTGGAGCATTGTCTTGGCTTCTTCCAATGAGCCCGCATGGTCGAGTTCAGCTGGCAGAGCATTCCAATTCCGGACGAGGATCTCCCGGATGAGAAAGAAGTCTTCCTCCTTGCTGCCTACGAGCAGGACGCGTAACAGAGAGGGCGCGAGTTGGGTGGCGGTTGACACGGGAAACGTTTGCTTACTCTTTGCACATCGGAAAGTTTTATGCGTGCCGTCGGCTTCGGAGAACACTCGTGAACTTTGAGGCCGAGCGGAAATCCCAAATCGAGGAAGGGTTCCAATTAGGGACAGGAGTGTTCGGTGCAATGGGTCCTGTCGGATTCTTGATCTCTACCGTTCACGTGGTCAGCAGGTTATGCCCGGCGGGGGGATGCTTTTTCGACCTGAAGTTCTGCGGCTCCCTGCCGATATGTAATCAGCAGATGTAAATGGTATCGAGAAATTCTCAGCCAAGAAAATGAGTCTCTTTCATGAATAGCATCCGTGCTCTTATCGTGGACGATTCCTCAGTCATGCGCAAGATCGTGGAGCGCTCGCTGCGGCAGGCCGGCATCGATCTTACCGAGGTATTTCAGGCCGGAAACGGAGCCGAGGCGCTTGTTGTCCTTCAGGCGAGTGCCGTCGATCTCATACTCTGCGACATCAATATGCCTGTAATGGATGGGCTGGAGTTCGTCAAGCAGCTCTCTGGAGTACCCAACGCAAAGGGTGTGCCCGTGGTCATGATTACCACCGAAGGCAGCGAAGCCCACGTGGTACAAGCCATATCTTGCGGGGCACGAGGCTACATCCGAAAGCCCTTCACCTCCGAGCAGGTGAAGGAACATGTTGTTCCTATTCTGGAAGGTAAACCATGAAATCCGCAAAGGAGTTGCAGGCAGCAAACGGCAGCCACGAAAACTGGGTTCCGCTGCTCGAAGTGGCGACGCGGGAAGTATTTGAACTCATGTTAAGTTGCCACCTGACTACATCAGCCACTGCGGAGGAGCCGCGCCGGGACGTTACTGCCATGGTGGGCTTAGCCGGGCAATTGTGCGGCGTGTTAAGCGTCTGCTGCGCTGAAAAGGCAGCCATCCGTATGACTTCCTTGATGCTGGGAGTAACGGTGGACAAGGCCGGTCCTGAAATGGCGGACGCACTCGGCGAAATCAGCAACATGGTGGCGGGTAATTTCAAGAACAAGATTGCCGGCCTGGGAGATGGCTGTATGCTGTCTCCGCCTACCGTAATCACCGGCAGTAACTATGATCTGCACTCCCTGGCAGATTCCCCTGGCTTGCAGGTGAGGATGCTTTTTGAAGATATGCCCATCGAAATTACCCTTCAGATTCACAGCTAGAAGGCTCCTGGCCAGTTCAGGCGGTCGCCGGCGCAGAACCGAACACCGTCGAGACCAGGGCGTGAATATCTTCCACCGCTTCATCCAGCTCAAAGGTAAAGCGCACCAGGTCCATTCCTTCGAGTTCGCGGTGTTCCTTCAAGAGAATCGCCCATGCCGGATCGGAGATCAAGTCTACCTTGTGGCGCTCATAGTACCCATAACCCAGGCCGCGCATGCGGCAGAGCAGATCGCTTAGATGAACCAGTGCAACCAGCGGCTGTGCCTTCTGACATTGCTCGACGGCATGATGATGGCCGATGACTTCGACGACATCGTCACCCAGTTTCCATTTTTCAGCCAGGGCCTGGCCGGTCTCGCAGTGCGTAAACCCCATAGTGGCGAGTTCCGCCTCGTGCAGAGGAATCCCCTGCTGGCACGCGCGTTCCATGGTCGCGGCAAATTCCTTGGGAAATACCAGGCAGTTGACCATGAATCCCAGGTCATGCAACAGCCCCGCCATATAAGCCTTCTCTGCATCGACCGCAATTAGTTTCTCGCTGAATTTTCGGCACACCATGGCGCATCCCAGTGAATGCCGCCAAAATACCTCTGGGTCGAGCGCCCATTTTTCCGCAGGGAACGCTTGCCCCAGGCAACAGGTGAGAAGGATAGTTTCTACGCGGCGCACACCCAGGCTCATCACCGCTCCTTTAATGGACCGCGGCAGCTGCGCCAGCCCGAAGAGCGGGGAACTGGCCACGCGCAGGCATTGCGCGGCGATGGTGTTGTCATAGGAAACCAGGCGCACAACCTCATCCACATTTACTTCTTCCGCGGAATCGCCCAGCATTTTCAGCAAAGGCAAAAAGACGGCGGGGATGGCGGGCATCGTCTCGATGCCCTCTACGCGCTGACGAATCGTTGAGGTAAAGGATGTGTTCATAACTTGCCGCTGCTCAGGGATGGTTTCCAATAGGCGATCGTTCCCGGAAAATGGACCAGGTGAAACTGTTCGTTCAATTTCATGAGTGATTCCGAGGTTCCAAGAAAGAAATATCCGCCAAAGTTAAGGTTGGTAAAAAAGTGGTTGATCACTTTTGACTTCGAGGCGCCGTCAAAATAGATCAGGACGTTGCAGCAGAAAATCAGATCCATGCCTTTCATGAAAAGCATCTTGGAGTCATCCTGCAGATTCAGCCGGCTGAAATTGATCAGCTTTTTTACCTCGGGGCGCACCTGCAGTTTTTTCTCATCGATCGTCGTGAAATACTTGCGTTTGAAATAGTCTGTGGTGTTGCGCAGCGCATAGTCGCCATAAATGCCGGCCTTGGCGGCCTCCACGGAGCGGTCGTTCAGGTCGGTCGCGAGAATTTCCACGGTCCAGCCTTTCAGCAATCGTTCACTTTCCTCAAGCATATTCATCGCCAGCGTGTAGGATTCCTCGCCGGTGGAGCAACCCGCGCTCCAGATTCGCAAGCGTTTGGTGATTTGCTTGGTTTTCTCCGCTACAATTTCCGGCAAGATTACTTTTCGCAGCGCGTCGAGCTGGGGCTGGCTGCGGAACAGGCTGGTCTCTCCGATCGTGATCTCGTTCAACAGGTGCCGCAGTTCGCCATCGCGGCCGGGCTGCGCCGTAAGCACGTCCCAATACTCGCGAGGAGTCCGCGCGTTCAGCTGTTTCATTCGCCGGCCGCAGCCATCTGCCAGAAGGTAAAGTTTTTCCTCGGCCTTGTAGATGCCCGAAACCTTGTACACCAGATCGCGGATCTGGCGGTAGACCGGGTCAACGGTTTCTGCGCCCTTGCGGGGCGTAAGCGGTGCAGCAGCGGGTTGGGGAGCGATTGTCATTTTGCCGGATGCGCCGCGGTGGCGTAGTTTTTCTGGTCGATGTGCGCCTTAGAACCACGGCTCTGCAGCACGCGGCGCGTAATCTGTTCGGCTAACTGATCAAGAGGATAGGCGGCATCTTCGAGCCCCGAAGCATGTACCAGGCCGGGCATGCCCCAAACCACCGAGGAAGCCTCATCCTGAATGATCACGTTGCCTCCCGCGTCGCGAATATCTTGCGCTCCCAACACACCGTCCGCTCCCATGCCGGTCATCACGACTCCCAGAACATTGGCTCCGCAGGCTGCCGCCACCGAACGGAACAACACGTCGACCGCTGGCCGGCAGGAATTTTCCTGCGGCTCCTGATTCAGATCCAAGCGCCAGCTCACGCCCGCGCGCACTACCTTCATATGGAAATTTCCCGGCGCGATCCAAGCGTGTCCCGGCGTGAGAACCGCGCCCGCACTGCCCTCTTCCACGGGAATGGCGGAGTGGCTTGCCAGCCGGTCTGCCAGCAGCCGCGTAAAAATCGGCGGCATGTGCTGCACCACGACAATGGGAACCGGAAAGTCAGCGGGGATGCGTGGCAAGACTTCCGCTAAAGCGTTCGGTCCCCCAGTCGAAGTGCCAATCGCCACAATCTCAATCCGCGCATTACTCCGCACCCTAGCCTTTACTACCGGACGCACTTGTGGCAGGGCCACAAGCGTCAGCGGCGCGACCGCACCGCACAAGGCCTTGATCTTCGGGATGAGTTCGGTACGAATCCGGTCGATCGCTACTGCGGGGCTGCCGGTGTTGCTGGGCTTGGTGGCGTAATCCGACGCACCCAGCGAAAGCGCGTCGAGAGTAGCCGCCGCGCCGCGCTCGGTCAACGTGCTGAACATTATGACCGGGAGCTTGGGATACAGCTTGCGCAAGGCCGCCAGCGTCTCCAGCCCGTTCATCACTGGCATTTCGATGTCGAGTGTGACCAGATCAGGCTTGAGCTGCGCAATCCTCGCCAAACCGATTCTGCCGTCGCTGGCCGTTCCAACCACTTCGAGCGCGCGGTCTCCCGACAAGGTGTCAGAGAGCAGTTTGCGAATTACTACCGAATCATCCACTACCAGGATGCGAATTGCTCTCATAACAAGTCACGCCTGCGAGTTTCGAAGGGCAGAGTGCTGCCGATCGGTCTGCTCCACAAATCCAGTGTCGAGTCTTTGGTTTTCATTTTCCAGAAAGTCCAAAAGCAATAGATGCCGTGCGTAGCTTAGGAGCCCGCCTGGGCCGCCCGGCTGTTCGCCGCCCCTGCGTGCGCGTTTTCGTTAGAGCCGATCTTGAACTGCTCGACCAGACGGCGTAGCTGAGTTGACGTCTCCACCAAATCTTGCGCTGCTTTCTGACTGTCGCCGGCGCCGCGCGACGTGCTCTCCGCCGCTTGCGCTACACCCGCGATGTTGCTGGTGATTTCGCCGCTGCCACGGGCCGCTTCGCTCACATTGCGCGACATCTCATTGGTGGTTGCATTCTGTTCCTCCACCGCGGAAGCAATGGTGCTCGAAATGCCGTTGATCTGATTGATCACCTCGCTAATCGTGCCGATGGCATCGACGGCTGCCTTCGTGTCGGTCTGGATAGCTTCAATCTTGCGGCTGATGTCCTCGGTGGCCTTGGCGGTTTCCTTGGCCAATTCCTTTACTTCGTTGGCCACCACGGCAAAGCCCTTGCCTGCTTCTCCGGCCCGCGCGGCTTCAATGGTCGCGTTCAGAGCCAGCAGGTTGGTTTGCTGAGCGATCGAAGTAATCACCTTGATCACCTGGCCGATCTCCGCGGAAGAGTCGCCAAGTTTCGACACAGTGGCGTTTGCAGTTTCGGCGACCTTCACCGCCGATGTCGCTACCTTGGCAGCTTCGGTCGCATTCTTGGCAATTTCCTTGATACTGGCGCCCATCTCTTCCGCTCCCGTAGCTACGGTCTGCAAGTTTTGGCTGACCGACAGTGTTGCCGAGGAAACCAACTTCGTCTGCGCCGAAGTTTCTTCGGCGTTGGCGCTCATCTGCTGGCTTGTGGAAGTCAGTTCTTCTGCGGCGGACGCCAGGGTTGCCGCGCTTTCTCCGATGCTGCCGATACTACGGCGCAGGTCAGAAAAGAATTTTGCCAGCCCTTCTCCCATTTGCCCGATGGCGTCGCTGCCCCGCACTTCGATCTCCTGGGTCAGGTCGCCCGTGGTAGCGGCTGCCACCACTTTCAGAATGCTGTTTACCTTGAACGTTAGCTCTTCGGCTGCCTTTTTCTCCCGCTCCATGCCTTGCTGGATCTTCTCTTCCGTCGCCAGTTTCTCGGTGACGACCTCCCACGTCAGCATTGCACCCGCATATTTCTTGTCCTTGTCGTAGATCGCGCTAACCAGGAGGTCCAGGGATTCCGGGCCCAACTGGATCCGCGCACGGTGCGGCAGGTTCTTATCATTGGCCAGCATCCTCCGCTGATGTGACGGGTCCTTGTGAAAGATGTCAATCGATTGGCCGAGCATTTCTGACGCTCGCACCGGCAGGTATTTTTCCAGGCCCAACAGTGTTTTCGACGAAGCCGGATTCAGATACCGCACCTTCAGATCGAGGTCCGCGAAGATGAAATTCGTGGGCGCATTTTCCATCATCGATTGGACTCGCACCATTTCGTTCTTGGCCTTTACCTGTTCGGTGATGTCAGTGGCATACTTGACCACCTTGCAGGGTTTGCCGCTCGGGCCCATGATCGGGCTGTAGCAGCCATAAATCCAGACTTCCTCGCCACTCTTGCCGATTCGCTTGTAATCCCCCGTTTGGGGCTCGCCCCGGTTCAACTTGGCCCAGAATTCCCTGTACTCTGCACTCTGCCGGTAAACCTCGTCTACCAACATGCTGTGATGCTTGCCCTTGATTTCCTGGAGCGTGTATCCCATGGCCTTCAAGAAAATTTCGTTGGCGTCGACGATCGTTCCATCCATCTGGAACTCGATCACGGCCTGGGTCCTGCCGATCGCTTCAGCCTGGGCGAGAACAGCCTGAGAAGCGGCCGTAACATCGCGGATCAGAAAAACCGCCAGAAAGATTCCAATGCCCAGCGCCGCCAGTGTCGTTCCGGCCGCCGTGGAGGCCATCGACCGGTTCTGCGCGCTCAGGTGCTCTGTCTCCTGCAGCAGCAGCTTGTCACTCGACTCTGCGAGTTCGTCGAGCGACTTCTTGATGGCTTCGGTAACCGGCGTGGCCGTAACGGCGAAGTCGCTTCCCGCCTTAACGATTGCTCCGCGTTCGCTGCCCGCCGCGTGTTGCATCGCTACCTCTTCAAACTCCCGGAGGCTGGGTAGCTCTTGCTTGATCTCGATCAGATGGTCACGGTTCGCCTGAAGGCTCCATTGAGGAGCCAGCGCGTCCAGTTTGGCAACATCTTGGTCGACATCATTCCAGTTTTCGCCAAACGTTCTTTTCGCAGCCTCTCGCCGTTCGGGCGATGCTCCGGCAAGAATGGCTTCACGGCCCTTGCTCAACGTCTGGTTTAGGTCTCTCTGCAGGTCTTTCACAGACGAGATCGTCGGAACGCGCACCGTCACCTGGTGTTCCTCGCCCTCCCTAATGGCGTTCGCCTTCATGCGGACAAGTCCTGCGCTCAAAACCATGAGGCCCAGGATGCAACCAAAACCCAAGCCCAGTTTTTTCCCAGCGGTCAGTTTCAACGTCATTCTTCCTCCGATGATTTGCTAAGTTTGGCTTGAGCCAATCCTTACTTTGGTTTGCGGAGAGTTCGAGGACCGCAGCCGCTCATACAATCTGATCGACACAAAAGGCCCGAACTTTAGCGGGACTCAGGTTCGAAGCTGACCAGACTAGCGAGTTCGCCGGCAGACGCTCCAGAGCCGAACTAAGACTGTTTTGGCCAACCCATCCGGCTAATCTCCCGCCCGAGTCCGGCCGATGAATCAGAAGTGACGACCCCTTCCTCTGCTCTGAGCCCCGGACAAGGCAAACCAGCGCCCAGACCAAATACTCATTTTGTCGCTCGCCAGCCCATTCTCACCGCCGACGAGAAGGTTTTCGGTTATGAACTTTTGTTTCGCGATGGCGTCGAAGATTTCTTCAGTGCTACGGGAGCGGCAGCCGAGGCCGCCTCCCGCTGTACTTTGAATACCTCCTTACTGCTTGGTCTCGATGTACTTTGTGACGGACGCCGGGCCTTCGTGAACTGTACCCGCGACATCCTGCTCAAGGACTACATCACCTTGCTGCCTTCGGGGCAGACCGTCGTCGAGGTTCTGGAAACCGTTCCCGCCGACGATCTGGTGGTGGCAGCGTGCCGGCGGCTGAAGGAAGCCGGATACATGATTGCGCTGGATGACTTTGCGGTGAACGACCCGCGGGAGGCGCTCACCGATCTGGCTGACATCATCAAAGTGGACCTCCGGGCCACCTCGATGGCTGACGCTGCCTCCATGATGAAGCGGTACGGCCCCTGGCGCTGCCGCATGTTGGCGGAAAAAGTGGAAACACGCGAGGAGTTTATCGCCACCAAAAAGTCGGGGTTCCTGTACTTTCAGGGATATTTCTTCCGCCGGCCCGAGACCCTTACCACGCACGAAATCCCCGGCAACCGCCTCAATTACCTGCGCATGCTGACAGCAGTGTCGCAGCCGGAGTTGGACCTGCGCGGGATCGAAAATCTGGTGAAAAGTGAGACCTCGCTGTGCTACCGTTTGCTGCGCTATCTAAACTCTGCCGCGTTCGGCTTCGGATCTGAAATTCTTTCCGTGCGGCACGCACTTTCGATTTTGGGAGAACGCGAGGTCCGCCGCTGGATTCGCCTGGTCGCCACTCTCGGCGCCGGCCAGGATAAGTCGAGCGACCTGGTGCTTTCATCGCTGGTTCGCGCCCACTTCTGCGAACTACTCGCGCCCAAGATCCCGCATGGAGATTCCGACTTGTTCCTGATGGGTATGCTTTCCCTGATGGACAACATTCTCGAGATTCCGATGCGCCAGGTGCTGGATAACATTCCTATCGATCAGGAAAGCAAGGCTGTGCTGCTGGGCGGAGCCAGCCGTCTGCAGCCCTTCTATCGGCTCATGCTGGCGCAGGAATCAGGAGAGTGGAAAACCGTGAGCGAACTGGCCGGCCAGCTTCATCTGAAGGAAAGTGATGTGGCGGAAGCTTACTGGCAAGCGCTGCAATGGGCACGGCAGGTCAGTGCCGGGACTTAATCCCCACTTTCCTATCGAAGATTAGCTCTAGCTAACTTTGCCGCAAAAGTCTTCCCAGATTTAAAGACTAATGGCCAGCGGCCGCGGCTTCCGCCCCATCTATCATTTGGCAGGCTTTTTCAATGTCCAGCACATGCAGGAGCCGGTCCTGCAGCTTATGAACTCCCAGGATCATGGCCCGTGCCGGACCCTGCAAGGTTTCCGGCGGCGGCTCGAACGTGCTCTGCTCAACCTCGACCACATCGCCGATCTCATCCACTAACAGGCTGACCGAACCATCCTCGGAACGCACCACCACGTTCATGGCGAGCGTGCCCGGAGGGCTGGGCTTCAGTCCGAGACGCCGGCGCAGATCGACGGCAGTCACGATTTGGCCGCGCAGGTTGATCAGCCCGCTAACCACAGCGGGCGCCAGCGGCACTTTGGTCATGTCGAGTGAGCGGATGACTTCCTGAACGCCCTTTAATTCCACGCCGAACAACAGCTTGTCCAGATAGAAAGTGCAAAACTGTGAAGTTTGCGCCATGACTTAGTTTGGAACCTCCGTCGATTTCATTGCCGGGTTCAGCCGCGTGAAACCCAAGTCAGCGCTTCGCAGGATAGCCGCGATGTCGAGTAACTCCGTAACCCGGTTCCCAATCACAACCGAGTAGAGCACGGCCGCGCGGTTCGTCGCCGACCGCACGTCGGCCCGGTCTTCGACGATGTCCAGAATCCGTTCCACCACCAGTCCGAACGAACGGCCATCGTGATGCAAAACCAACACCTGAATCGGCCCGGAGTCGCGCGCGGGAGGAGCCTGTAACGCTTTGAATTGGTGGCTGCGCTCTTCGAGCGCCACATCGAGACGAATCAAGGGCAGGATCTGGCCTCGATACTGAGTCACCCACTGGCCGCCCGACATTTCCACTTGCGTCACCGGAAACTCTTCAAGCCGCGCCAGCGTGCTGAGCGGTATGGCCATGCGCGAGTCATCCGGGCCCGCGAATAGCAGAAATGTTTGCTTGCCGGTCTCCGCTTCCGCCGCTCCGGCGGCTTTCTCAGCCATTGCACGATCTTTGGTTTCCGTGACCACGCTGGCAAACCGCGCCAGACCGAGGACGTCCAGGATGAGCGCTACTTTGCCGTCACCCATGATGCTCGATCCGGCAAAGATCTTCACCGTCTTCAGTTGTTTGCGCAACGGCTTCACCACGATTTCTTCCGTGTCATTGATCTGATCCACTACCAGGCCAAACGGCCGCTCCTCGGCGTGCACTACAACAATGTTGATGGCGCCGTCCTTCTGCGAAGCGGGGTGCGCATCGTTGGCAAGTTTCAGTTCGCGGTTGAGATACACCAGAGGCAGCAGCCGTCCACGCAGCCGGTAAACTGGTACACCGTGCACTAATTCAATGCCTTTGCCGACTTCTTCCGCCTTGAGCCGCACCAATTCGAGCAAGTTTACTTGCGGAATGGCATAACGGTCGCCACTACACGTGACAATCAGCGCGGGAATTATGGCCAGTGTCAAGGGAATCTTCACTCGCACCGTAGTGCCCCGCCCCAGAATCGATTGCACATCGACGGTTCCGCCGATTTTTTCCACGTTCGTCTTCACCACGTCCATGCCTACGCCTCGGCCGGAAACGTTCGTCACTTTTTCTGCAGTGGAGAATCCGGGCAAAAAAATCAAATTAAAGATTTCCCGCTCCGTCATGCGGGATCCCTGGTCGGCGGTGATCACGCCGCGCTCGATAGCTTTCTTGCGGATGCGCTCTGCATTTAATCCGGCACCATCATCGCTGATCTCGATGTTGACCTGCCCACCTTCATGAAAGGCGCGCAGAATCAGGCGCCCGATGCTATCTTTACCCGCCTTCACGCGCGCTTCAGGTTGCTCAATTCCATGGTCCACAGAATTACGCACCAGATGGGTGAGCGGATCCTTTATCGCCTCAATGATGGTTTTGTCCAGTTCAGTCTCTTTTCCCTCCATCTCAATGGCAACCTTTTTGCCGCAACCGAGCGCCACATCGCGCACCGTCCGCGGAAACTGCCCCCAGATATTCCCGATGGGCTGCATGCGGGTCTTCATGACTCCCGCTTGCAGCTCCGTCGTGATCAGGTTCAGGCGCTGCGAGGCAGAGAGAAAGCTGGTGTCTTTCATACGATTAGCGAATTGCAACACCTGATTGCGCGCCAGCACCAGTTCCCCCACCAGATTCATCAACTTGTCGAGCAAGCTAACATCGACGCGAATAGTACTGTCAGAGGCTGACGCCGAACCCACGCGCGAGGATTGCTGGGTGCGCAGCGCATCCGCTACGTCGGCCGGGCGCACTGAGCCTTGTTCGACTAGAATCTCGCCCAGGCGGCGCGGATCGCCTGCCTCCTGTTTTTGGGCCGCCAGTTGAACTTCTGCGGCTGTGACTCCGGCCTGTTGCATCAGAATGTCGCCCATCGAAGTTGGCGGAGCGGCCACTTCGGCAGCGCTCTCCGGCGCAGGAACGGCCGCTACAGCTTTGGGCGCCGCAGGCGTTTGCTGCAACCGGGTCAGCGTCGCAATCAGAATGGAATCATCGCGGGTGCCTTCCTGCCCCGTCGTCTCGATCTCGCGCAGCATCTGGCGGACCGCATCCACCATACTCAACAATGCCGTGGTGATCTCTGGGGTGAGCACAAGCTGCCGGTCTCGCAGGCGAGTCAGCAGGTTCTCGCCTACATGCGCCACTGCCTCCAACTTATTGAAGGCTAGAAACCCGCATGTACCCTTTATGGTATGGATGGTGCGGAACACGCCCGCCAGAGCTTGCTCGTCCTCCGGATTTTTTTCCAGCCCCACAAGATCGCGGTCCAGCCGGTCCAGATTTTCGTAACTTTCAATCAGAAAATCTTTGACGATGTCACTATCGTTCATCGCTTTCGTTCCCTTTCAAGATTGCGAGTAATTTCCCGGCGGACAAAAGGGTGTTCTACTTCTTTATCGTCCATCCGGAGATTTTTCATTAGAAGCTTCAACACGGGAGTACTGCCGGGAGTTTAAGGGACGGGCCTTATGACTGTGCTGCTCCGATGAAAAGATCTGGATGCCTTGCAAGCCACTGAAAACAGATAGCGATGCCGCCCTGATTGACTTCATCTTCTCCACCCTCCTAACATGGCATCGAGAGTTTTACCCAGCTCATGATCGACCAGACCATTTCGCACTACCGCATCATCGAGAAGGTCGGGAGCGGCGGGATGGGCGTTGTTTATAAGGCGGAAGACCTGAAACTCGGCCGCTTCGTAGCGTTGAAGTTCCTGCCAGACGAATTCGCCAACGATCCCATGAGGCTTGAGCGTTTTCAGCGCGAAGCTCGCACCGCCTCGGCATTAGACCATCCGAACATCTGCACTACATATGAAATTGGAGAGCACGACGGGCGTCCCTTCATTGCCATGCAGTATCTGGAAGGTTTGACCCTGGCCGTTCGCATTGCCGGGCGCCCGCTGGATGCGGAGATGGTGATTGAACTCGGCATCCAGCTCGCCGATGCCCTCGACGCCGCGCATGCTAAAAGCATCATTCATCGCGACATTAAGCCCGGGAATATTTTCGTGACCGAGCGTGGACAGGCAAAGATTCTCGACTTCGGCCTGGCGAAAATCGTGACTCGTGTGATCTCCGGTTCGGGTGCATCGGTAACGTCCGGGCTCACTGCCACACAGGAAAACCTCACCGGCGCGGGTTCTGCCCTGGGAACAATTGCCTTCATGTCGCCGGAACAGGCCTTGGGAAAAGAGCTGGACGCGCGCACCGATCTTTTTTCCTTCGGCGCGGTGCTTTATGAAATGGTGACCGGTTCGCCGCCTTTCCGCGGCGATACGACTGCCGCGGTGTTTGACTCCATCTTGCATCGCGCTCCGGTTGCGCCAGTGCGGCTCAGTCCCGATGTCCCTGCGGAACTCGAACGCATCATCAATAAAGCGCTGGAAAAAGACCGCAACTTGCGCTATCAGCACGCGGCCGACATCCGCACCGACTTGCAACGGCTGAAACGAGACAGCGAGTCCAAGCGCGTGACCCTGATGGCGGAGCCTGCTGAAATAGAGGAACAACGCGGAAGCTCAAGTCGCGTAAGAGCAGCCACCGGAACCGGCAGTCGCACGGCGAACGCTACTCCGGTGAATGCGGGCTCGGCGGCAAGCTCGGCACAAGTTGTCCCACTCGCCCGAACAATGCCGGGCTTGAAAATCCTGGCTGCCGGAATACTGGCATCGGCGGCGCTGCTTTCCGTTTTTCTCTATTTCCATTTCCGCAAGCCACCGCAACTCACCGACAAAGATGTCATCGTGATCGCGGACTTCGCCAACACCACTGGAGATCCGGTATTTGACAGCACGCTAAAAGAAGCTTTAGCAGTCGATCTGGAGCAATCGCCATTTCTCAACGTGCTCTCCGATCGAAGATTGAACGAGATCCTGAAGCTGATGGGTAGGGCGCCGGAACAACGCATCACCCAGGACGTAGGCCGCGACGTTTGCATGCGCACAGGAAGCAAAGCTTTGCTGGCCGGGTCGATCGCCAGCCTGGGCAGCCATTACGAGATTGTTCTGAAAGCTGTAAGCTGCAAGACGGGCGATCTGCTGGGAGCAGCGCAGGCGGAGGCAGAGAGCCGCGAGAAAATCCTGCAGACCTTGGGCGAGGCGGCCGCCACATTGCGCGGCAAGCTCGGCGAGTCCCTAGCCTCGGTGCAGAAGTTTGACAAGCCGCTCGACGAAGCCACCACTCCGTCTCTCGAAGCCCTTCAGGCTTATACCGAAGGCTCCAGGCTGGCTCGCGAAAAGGGCGATACCGACGCACTTCCTTTACTGAAGCGTGCGGTCGAACTTGACCCTAACTTTGCTCGTGCGTACGCCTCGCTGGGCATTCGTTACAACAATCTGGGCCAAGCGACGCGCGCGATCGAGAATGTCCGCAAGGCTTACGAATTGCGCGACCGCGTTACTGAGCGCGAGAAGTATTACATCTCCTGTACGTATTTCACGCTGGTTACGGGCGAGTTAGAGAAAGCGATTCAGCAATACGAACTGTGGATTCGCGATTATCCAAGGGATTACGTCGCCGAAACCAACCTGGGAGTGAACTACTTCATCATGGGACAGGTCGAGCGCGCGGCCGCTGTCACCCGCGAAGCGCTGCGCCTCGAGCCCGCCAACATCCTTGGCTACAACAATCTTGGCTTGGCCTATCTTTCGATGAATCGGCTGGATGAAGCCAAGTCAGCATTTGACGACGCCCTCGACCGCAAGCTTGACGGCCCTTACCTTAGGCAATCCATTTATTACCTCGACTTCCTGCGAAAGGATGCGCCCGGAATGCAGGAGCAATTCGCGTGGGCAATTGGCAAGCCGGGGACGGAGGATATTCTGCTGTCGGCGGAATCCGACACCCAGGCCAATTGCGGCCATCTCGAGAAATCACGCCAACTCTCTGCGCAGGCGGAGGAATCGGCCCGGCGCGCCGACTCCAAAGAGACGGCGGCTTTTTGGCAGGGAAATGAAGCACTGCGCGAAGTCGAGTTCGGCAACTCTGCCGAGGGCCTGAAGCAAGCCCGTGAGGCCCTCGAACTCGCTCCCGGACGAGACGTACGAATTGAAGCCGCTCTGGCATTGGCGCGCGGCGGTGATGTTGCAGCCGCCGAAAAACTGGCGGAAGCGCTCAATCAAGAATTCCCACTGGATACGCTCATGCAAAATTATTGGCTTCCCACCGTGTACGCATCGATTGCGCTGCAGCGGCGCGATTCGGCCAAGGCGATTGGAATTCTGCGCACATCCGCGCCGTATGAACTCGCCGACCCGCCGCCGTTCTCTGCCGGCACAATGTACCCTGTTTACCTGCGCGGCCAAGCCTACCTGGCCCTTGCACAAATTACCCGAACTAGCTCAGAAAATGAGCACCACGCTGCCGCGGAGTTTCAGAAGATCCTCGATCATCCCGGCGTGATCGTGAATTTTCCACTGATTTCTCTGTCTCATCTCGGCTTGGGACGCGCCCGAGCGCTTTCCGGCGATAAAGCGGCGGCGCGTACCGCTTACCAGGATTTCTTTGCCCTCTGGAAAGATGCCGATTCCGACATCCCCATCCTGAAGCAGGCTAAAGCGGAGTACGCCAAGCTGCAGTAGCAACGCGTTGGCCTTCTCATTAGGGCGCCTTCGCGAACCATTCTTCGAACCACTCCAGAGTGCGAAGCGTGTAGTCCCGCGCATCCGCGGGCTTGGAGATCGCATGTCCTTCATCCGGATACACAACGAGCTTTGTCGGCACGCCGAGATTCTTGAGCGCGTGCCACCATTCCACAGATTGTTCCATCGGTACTTCGCCATCGCGATCGCCGACCAAAATTAGCGTCGGCGTTTTGACTCCCTTGACGAAGTGCATAGGATCGCTCTTTGCGTAAACCGCTGGATCGTTATAGACCGATGCGCCGAAGAATGGAATCATCCACTCATTAATGTCGTTCAGACCGTAGTAGCTCACCCAGTCGGAGAGGCCTGCGCCCGCCACTGCCGCCGCAAAACGCTGCGTCTGGGCCTCGGCCCACATCGTCATGTATCCACCGTAGCTGTGCCCGCGAATGCCGATGCGCTTGTTGTCGATCGGATATTGCTTCGAAATCGCATCTACGCCGGCCATAATGTCGCGGTAATCGCCGCCGCCGAAATCCTTGATGTTGCCTTGCGTGAACGCTTCGCCTTGTCCGTAGCTGCCACGCGGGTTCGGACACAACGCAAAGTAACCCATCGCCGATAGCGGGCCCGTGCCTTCGGCCCAGCGCGACATGCACGCGGCAGACGGCCCGCCATGCACACTGACGATGAGCGGATACGTTTTACCCGGGACGATCCCTGTCGGCAGCATCAACCACCCTTGCACCCGGGTGTCGCCATTCATCCAATGCACGTTGCGCATGTCGCCCCATGCCGATCTTATGTCAGCGTTCAGGTTGGTGAGCTGCTTCCAGTTGCCAATCGGTCCCGCCCAGACTTCCGGCGGAACGCTTGCCGACTGGCGCACAATCGCGGTAACTAATCTATCTCCCACGCCAATCGAAGAACTGCTGGCCGCCCATGCAGCGCCCGCCGGCGCGGCCAATTCTTCTCCGCTCCAGAGTGTTTCGACCGCGCCGCCATTGATGCTCACGCCGCCGAAGCCGGAATTGCCATCCACGTTTTCCGCAAAAGTTATACGGTCGGGCGCAGTCCAAGTAAGCGCAGATGGGGATGCCTTGATACCGGGCGTAAGATTTCGCGCGGTCCCTCCCGCAATCGAGACCAGGTAGATGTCGCCGCCCGTGGAGTCCTCATCGCTCATTAATCCTTCAATGAATGCGACATTCTTTCCATCGGGAGAAACCCGTGGATCCGCAATCTGCAGCTTCGGCCTGTAAATCTCACGCATCTCACCAGTCGCGTTCACGCGATAGAGGTGCGCGATCCACCAGTTCGCATCCCCGGAACCACGCACCGCCGTCGCTGCCCACCCCTGACCGTCAGGCATCCAGTCGTACTCATAAACGTACATATCGGCTGGTGTGACCTGCGTCAGATGATCGCTGCTCAAGTCGATGATTGCGATGCGCTGCTCATAGATCTTCTCGTCAATGACTCCCGCGAGTGGAGTCATGGGTTGGAGCGGTCCCGCAGCGCGCGGCATCCCCTCGATAAAAAGAATTGAAAGCCTGGATCCGTCCGGAGAAAAGCGTGGGGCCTGGGCATAACCTTTCAGCTCCGCATGCTTCACCGGAGCGCTGCCGTCGGCGGCTGCGGTCCAGACTTGCGCGGCGGTAACATCGCCGGCAAGGTCGGCGACGAATGCAATGCGTTTACTGTCGGAGGACCAGGCCACATCGCGAAGCCGAAGTTCGCCTTCCACTGCAATCTCCTGCGAAGACCCACCACCGGCAGGCATTACCGTGAGTTTTCGGTCCGCGAAGTAAGCGACTCGGGTTGCATCGGGAGAAAGCGCAACCTGGCCGATCCTTTTGGCGTGCGGCATGGAATCAAACACCGCTTCGGCGCGAGAAGGCGCAGCCGTTTCATCTTGCGCGAAAAGAGAGGCGGGTAAAGACACAAACGCGAAGGTGCATAAGAGCGCCGAATAGAAAAAGACCGGGTTCGTTCGTGCATTCATAGCGGAAGAAGTATAGCTGCTTCCCAGAACCTACAGCGAACTGTGAGCAGCGTCTGTGCTCACATACTTAATCGTAGCCAACACCGCTTGCTTAATCGTCAATCGCGGCCGCCAGCCGAGGGCGCGAATCCGCGAGCAATCCAGCAAGATGAATGGGCTATCCCCGATCCAACCGCGTTCGCCGCCCGAGTACGTGAGCTTAGGATGCAGCCCGAGATGCTCACAGATCCAACCAATGGAGTCGTTGACCTCGCAATATTCGTCGGTCCCAAGATTGAAAATATTTACTTTGGCATTCGCACGCTCAACCGCCAGCAAAATAGCGTCGATGCAATCCTGCACATACAAGTAAGATTTCCGCTGATGACCATTGCCGAGCACATGCAGCTGCTCCGGATGCTCCGCGAGCTGCTGGTAGAAATCGAACACATGACCATGAGAGTAACGCTCTCCCAGGATCGACACGAATCGAAAAATGTAGCCTTGCATTCCAAAGCCTTCGCAATAGGCTTGGATCAAGCCTTCCGCAGCCAGTTTGGAAGCACCATAAAGCGAGGTCTGTATGGGAAAAGGACACGTCTCCGGCGTTGGAAAAATCTCCGGCTCTCCGTAAACCGACCCCGTCGAAGAAAACACAATCCGTTTGCAACCTTGCTCACGCATTGCCTCGAGCACGTTCCAGGTAGCGATTGTGTTCTGATCGAGGTCCTTGCGCGGATGTTCAGTGCCGAAGCGCACGTCGGCGTTGGCCGCGAAATGCACCACTAGCTCGACGCCCTCCATCGCCTGCGTCAAACTCTTGCGATCCAGCAAGTCTGCCTGCTGAAAAGTAAAGTGACGATGTGCGAGGGCACTTTCCAGAAAACGACGCTGCCCGGTCGACATGTTATCGAATCCAGCGACGCTGTGGCCGGCGGCGAGCAGCCGGTCGACCATGTTACTGCCAATAAACCCGGCAGCCCCGGTAACTAAAACGCGCAAAATAACCTCCGTATAGGATCGAGCGCTGAAGGATCTCAGACGCTCAAACTCCGACGTAAGAAGAATCTATCTGCTGTCCGAAGAGGTCTGCCGCAACGCGATCCGCGTTCCCTTCAACTCAAACCGGCTGTCGCGCCATACATAGCGCAGGTTCAAGTAGCTGGCAAACCACACCATAAAACCAAGCAAGTCGCGCAGCGGATAGAGCCACGGCGCCCGCCGTATCTGCGGATCACGAACCACTATCCAGCCCACGAGCCATGCTTCTAACAAACGATTCAGCACGGCCGCCGATAGCAGAACAATTCCAACGCCCCAGTGTCCGAGCAAGCCAGCAGCGAGGAATCCGAGCAGCCCGTACGGAATTGCAAAAATCAATCCGCTTCCAAAGTGCCCCTTTGGCCGCGAGTAGCGCGTGGTCTGCGCCCAGCGCAATTGGTTTTGCCACATCCGCCGAAACGATTTCTGGTTCACAACATGATCGATCACATGGCCCGAGAGCACAACGCGATAACCCGCCTTTGCGATCAGGTTGCCGATAGCGAAGTCGTACGCAATGTAATCTTGGAGCGCAGTGTAACCGCCAACACTCGCCAGCGCATCTTTGCGCACCACAGTGGTGGGCCCCAAACCGAATTTCATTCCCTCGAGCAGATTCGCCACCAGCACTCCCGCCGTCATTTCGACAGACATACCAATGGCCGTAAGTCCGGAAAAAAATCCCGCCGCATTCTTGCCGCGATACACGCACGTCACCATGCCAACCTGCGGGTCCAGCAACGGAGGCACAATTTCTCGCAGATATCGCGGATCGACTTCCACGTCGCTGTCTGTGGTAACCAAAATGTCGTGCGCCGCTGCCTCTGCCAGGCAATGAAACGAATAAACCACGGGGTTGGGCCACGGCGTGCCGGTTACCAGCACGCGCGTTCGAATGTGCGGATAGCGGCCACACACCTCCCGCACCACTTCCAGGGCCGCGTCATCCGCTTCGTCTGCCGCAAACAGAATTTCGTAGTCGGGATAGTCCTGCCGGAAAAAACTCTCGATATTCTCTCGCAGCCGCGCTTCCAGTCCGTGCACCGGCTTAAGAACAGAGACCGGGGGCAGCTGCGCATCGTCCCGAATCGAACTGAACTGGTTGCGCACATCCGCGCGGAACCGCAACACTCCCAGTAGCGCCAAGCCAAGGAACACTGCTGAAGATAAGCTGCCAACCAGCGCCACACCAAGAACGAAATATAAAATCAGCCCAATCAATCTGTATTGTCCACGCGGCAGAAATGCCAGCCTTCACAGTCACGACGGAAACTCACACTATACATTTTCTGTGGCTTCCCAAGTAAGCTCAGAACTAAAATCCTGCAAAGTCCGCAAGTGTGATTTACTTCGAATCTTCGCGTGCTCTCTCAGGCCCGCGCATCGGCGCAGTCTTCGTAATCTTGTAGTCTTTGTACTCGATTGAAAGAATGGCCTGGCCTCCCAGCCGTATCACGCTCTCCGTATGATTTTCGAAGGGAAGCCAGAAGTCATTCACCTTGATGTATCTGTGCTTGACCTCAGTCTTCTTGATCCAGAACGACGGGTTCTTTGCTGGCTCTCCTTCGATCCGCACCACCGCGAAGTCCTTCGCGTCAACCCAGATTTTTCCGCGATAGAGATACTTATTCTTTGTCTTAGGCAGCAAGTTGAGCACATACTCCGCTCCCTCAGGTGTGTTCTCATACCCCGCAGACGTGAAATCGTAGTTTTCCGGGCTCAACGCCGTGTTCAGGCGGTTCTCATCGTTGGCCGCTTCTTGCTCGCCCTCCAGCAGTTTCTTGAAGACCCGGTCAATAATAAATTTGGAACCAGTCTGGGATACTACGCTGAACTGTTTGGAATTTGGAGCGCGGTAGGCAACTTTGACCACCATCTCAGCGTCGCGATCACTCGGGAACCCGCGATACTGCATGTGGTAGACGCGGGTTCCGTTGAACTCTTGCAGTGCTGCGGCACGTTGCGCGTTTCTTTCTTGAAGCTTCTTAACTACTTGCGCGGCGGTCAGCGGAATATTGTTCGCGGAAAGTGACAAGGACGCTGCTTCCGGCCCTTGAGCCCGCGAGTCGCAGACGGCCGCCAAATTACAAACAAGCACCAGCAGACCAAACATAATCCGACTTCTGACTCGCGCGTTCTCCATATCTACCTTGGATGCCGGAACCGGCCCCTCTCTAGTTTATCCGAGAGAGGGGGTTGGCCAAGGAGCGGACAGCTACCTTTTGACTCCGCCTTTTCTCGCGAGACCGCAGGATTTATTCGATGGTGTGGATGGTTACCTTCGTGCCTCCCTCATCGGAGCTATTCCGATTTGCTCAAAGTTGTCGCAAACTACTTTCGTGACGCAAATGCGAACCAAACTCCGGTCGATCGCGCTCTGGTTAAGTACGCTCTGGTCCAATGAAGCCGGACAGGATGTCGCAGAGTATGCCGTGATGATGGCAGTCATTCTCGTTATCGTCGTAAGTACGGTCAAGCTGATTGGCGTGAATACAAGCAGTGTGTTCTCGCAAGTCGGCAGCGCAATTCAGTAGGCAGGATCAATTCAGGTATTCAGGCCAGTTTGAGCGCGGATGAATCCGGATGGTCACTTCTTGTAGATCACACCGTTCTTCATCACGAACGAAACATTCTGCAGAGCGCTGATGTCCTGAAGGGGATCGCCGGACATCGCAACGATATCGGCGAAATAGCCTGGCTCAAGCGCCCCTATCTGCCCATCCCACCCCAGCAACTTCGCGCCATTCAGCAGATCCGCCTGCAGCACCGCCAGCGGTGACATTCCATATTTCACCATCAGCACAAATTCCTCCGCCTGCGTGCCGTGAGGAAACGGTCCCACATCGGATCCCACGACCATCGGAACTCCCGCTGCGACCTGCTTCCGGAAATCTTGCGCCTTCAAGGCGAGCATCTCGCGCTCATAAGCGGCCCGTTCCGGTGTTGCCGCATGCTCGGCGAAGTACTCGAAGATCGCAAAGGTCGGCACCGCGAAAATCTGCTTTTCACGCATCAGCCGCATCGTCTCGTCGCCAAGTTGATTGGCATGATCAATCGAAGCTACTCCCGCCCGCGCCGCGAAAAGCGTGCCCGGCTCGCCGGTGGCATGCACTGCCACGCGCTTGCCGAGGCGCGAAGCCTCCTCGACCGCTGCCCGCAGCTCCGTTTCCGTGTATTGATAAATCGTGGAAAACTTCCCGTCGCGCACCGTGTCCGGCCCGGTTTCATAAATCTTGGTGAAGTCCGCGCCCTCCTTATACTGCTGGCGCATGACCGCTACTAACTCGGCGGCATCGTTCGCATAATCGGCATTCGACAACACATGCTGCGCCGGGTTGTAGCCAATAGCATCTTCATGGCCTCCGAGGATATTGATTGCATTCCCGCTGACTCGCAGCCGCGGCCCCGGGACCAGTCCCTCGTCGATCGCCTTTCGAACCGCTGTATCGGCGGATCCTGCGCCCTCTGTTCCCATGTCGCGTTCCGCGGTGAAGCCCGCCATCAAATCATCGCGCGCCGCGAGTACCGCCATGATCGTGCGTTGCGGCACTGATTCCTGCACGGTCTGCAAATCTTCCGCTCCAGGATGCAGGAATAAATGCACGTGTGCGTCAATGAGTCCAGGCATAAGCGTGCGATCACCTAAATCGATCACCTCTGCGCCCGCTGGATGTTTTACCGACGAACCCGCCTCGACGATCCGTTCGCCCTCGACCAGGACTTCACCCGGCTTCACCAAGCGTCCGCCCTTGATATCCAGCAGACGAGCGGCATGCAGCACAATCGCGTGCGGTGTCGTGTTCTGGGATGGAGTCTGCGCCGCGGAAATTCCGCTGAGTGAAAGAAGCAGCAATGAAGATGAAAAGAAGAACCGAGACTTAGTCATAACATCAGCTGGGAATCGTACCACTTCGAGGCAGGTGTGGAGCAAGGTTCGTGCGGTGCGGACCTGCCCTGTTTTGCTGGAGCCCCGAGCGAAGCCGAGGGGGAAGCCGAAGGAACTCCTGCCCCCTGCCTTTGGCTTTGCTCTTGTTTCACTATTCTTCGCTCATCCGCCAATCTCCAGGCTCTTCAACTCATCCACTAAAGCCTGCTCGACTCTTTTCTGGTGTTCCAAACTCAGCTTCTTTCCCCCCGAAGTCAAATAAAACGCATCAATCGCCATCTGCCCTTCGGTATCGATCAAGGCGATCTCGATATTGCACTTCTGCTGTGACAAGCACGAACTGATCCGATGCAACAGCCGCGGCCGATCCTGCGCAATCACCTGCAGCAGCGTACTGGTGGACGAGCATTCATTGTCAAAATCAATCCGCGTCGCCACCACAACTTTCACCCGGAGGCTCTTCTCCCCACGCTGGCGGTCGCGCAGCATCTTATCCAAATCCGCTTCCCCGGCGAGAACCGCGATGATGCTCCGCTTGAATCTGTCCCACTCCGATAAGTTCAGCTCCAGCGTGCGAAATCGGTCGGTGAAGTAGATGGTATCCACCACGGTTCCGGCCTGGTTAGAAAAGGCGTGCGCTTTCACGATGTTCATGCCCCACGCCGCTAGCACTCCCGTCAAAGTGGCAAACAACGACGCACGGTCTTTAGTGACCAGAGTCAGCTCGTACCAATGCCGGCCACGCTTCAGGTCCACCTGCACGGCATCGTGGCTAAACTCCTCCCCCATCGACATGTGCCGCATCACTTCTTCGGCGGAATGTACGCGCAAATATCTCTGCGGAAACCCCTCCACAAAATCCTTGAACTTGATGCCCGTAACCGGGGCCAGGCTGCGCAGCCGCGCCAACTTCTCCCCGTTCGCATCGTGCACGCGCTGGTCCGCGCTCCGGTTTAGGTAGTTCGCGGCGCCGATGTAGAGCTGCCAAACATTCTCCGCCTTCCACGGCGTCAGCGCCTCCGGATTCACTGCTTTAATGTCCGCGTATGTCAGCAGGCACAGCATCTTCAGCCGTTCTGGCGTGCCCACTTTCTCGGCGAAAGCGGCCACGGTTTCCGGATTGAAAATATCCCGGCGCAGTTGCGCCGACATCTCCAGATGGTTCCCGATCAGAAACAACACCGCCGCGCGCTCATCCGCTTCCACATCCAGCCGGTCAAGGCAGCGGCCGGCGATCTCCAGGCTTGCCTCTACGTGATTACTACCCGGCACTCCTTTGCCTGTGTCATGCAGCAGCAGAGCGAGGTAAAGCAACTCCGGATCTTCCAGCTCTCCCAGCAACTCCGAATACCGTTTGTCCCATTCCGATTTCGATTCCTTCAGCCGGTGCAAACTTTCAATCGCAAGGATCGAGTGCTCGTCGACGGTGAAGCGATGATAGAAATCCCGCACGACCAGCGAATCAATGGGCTTCAGTTCCGGCAACAGCAATGTGAGCAACCGCAGCGAATGCATGGCCCGCAAAGCTTCGGCCGCATGCGGCTGCAGCAATGTCTCCTGCAGGTAGAGCCACAGTTCCGCCCCGCGCGGCGGAGTCACCGCCAGTGCCGGAAGCTCCTGCTCGATTCGGTGCTCCGTGGTCGCGCTCAGCTTCAATCCGTGATGCGCCATAAAATGAAACAGCCGCAACAGCATCTCAGGATCGCGCAGCGAAGAAGACTGCTGCAGAAAAATCATTCCATCCACCACGGAAAAGTCGGGACTCGACGGCCGCGACTTCCAGCCTTGAAATTGCCTCCGCAGCGAAGACCAAGCCTCCGGAATCTCCTCCAACAACTGGATTACAGTGCGCTGCACGGGCCGCGCATGCCCGAAGTAAATCCGCATCCAATCCGCCGCCGTGACATCGGCCGCGTCCGGCGCACCAATTCTTCGCGCCGCCGCTTCATCCTGCGCTTCCCAGCTCAGCGCGTTGTCATCGCGCCCATGCCGGAAATGCAGAAAACACCGCGCCGCCATCAGAAATTCCAAAGCCGCATCCAACTGCTTCCGCACCGGCGCCCGCAGCGAACTCGCGTCGGGCCAGTCGCCCAGCTTGCCCATCGCCGAAATCAGCGCCAGCCAGCAAGCCACGTTGTAATCGCGCAGGCCGCCCGGTGTCTCTTTCAAATTCGGCTCGAGATGGAACACCGTCTGCCCGAACTTCCTGTGCCGCTCGTGCGTCATCTCAGCCAGCCCCTGCAGCAGCGGTTTCGCTTCCCGCATCACAAGCTTGGGAATCACTTTGTCGTGAAGCCGCGTGAACAATTCGCGGTCGCCCGCCAGGTAGCGGCAATCCAGAAGGGAGATAGTGAATTCAGTGTTGTTCGGATCAAAGCGGTCGCATTCCGACAGCATCCGCGACGCAGGGCTCAGCTTGAGCTTCAGATCCCACAGCTCTTGCGAGAATCGCCGGATTGCCTCTTTGTGCGTTTCTTCCCCGCGGCGATCGGTATACAGAAAAAGAAGATCGATATCGGAATACGGAAACAGCCAGCCACGCCCAAAGCCTCCAGTCGCCACCAGCGTGAAGTCTCGCGGCCCCGCTTCGTCAGCTGATACCAGATCGCGCCACAGGCGCTTCAGAATATCTTCGATGAGCCGCGTCCGGTGCGCAACGGCGGCACGGCCATCCCCCGTCGCCGCGAAGTCGCGCTCCATGCGCGCCGACTCCTCGGCGAGAGAACCCCGCAGTTCACTGATCAGTGAAGACGCTGCCGTCATGACGATGGATCATGAATCGATGCCCGCTAAGATGCCGTCCGGTCGCGTCCCGGTAGAATGCTCGCTCAATATTGAGCCTTACAATGCTCCCTCGCCGCGCTCCTCATTGCGGATGCGAATCGCTTCGTCCACGCGCGTCAGAAAAATCTTTCCATCGCCGATCTTGCCCGTGCGCGCCGCCGTCAGAATGGCCTGCACGGCCTTCTCCACCATCGCATCCGCCAACACGACCTCAAGCTTGGTCTTGGGAATAAGGTCCACGCTATATTCGCGGCCGCGGTAGACCTCAGTATGCCCTTTTTGCCGCCCATGCCCTCTCACCTCAAGCACCGTCATGCCCTCAACGCCAATTTCGTGCAGCGCGTTCTTCACCGCTTCCAGCTTGGAGTTCTGAATCACCGCTTCCACTTTCGTCATGATGTTGTTCTCAGTTCGTGCCTCCGCAAGCGAACTCCAGGCGAACACAACACCGCAGGCTCACTCTATCGTCTGCAGCCGCTCCGCGGAAATCGAAACTATTTATCGCTCCCATCAGGATTTGTTATTGCAGAAAACAAGAAAATAAAGCTCGTTACTTCGCCTTGGAAAAATCTTCAACCGCAAACAGCTGCCCACCGCGCTCAACCACTCCCACGCCAATCGAGTCCATATCTGAATCCAGCATGTTCGCGCGGTGGTTCGCAGATTTCAAGAATCCCTCTTGAATACTCTCAGCGCTTGCGGCTTGAATCACATTTTCCGCGAGCCACACAAAATGCCCTCCAGCCTTCGTGATCCGCGAAGCCAGTGTGGGCTCTCCCGCATACCCGTGTTCCGCCGAACCATGTTGAGCCATCAAGGCCGCATGCCGCCGCGCCGCCCCGGCCAGCGTTTCATTCCATTTCAAATCCGGCAAACCCTGAGCCCGGCGCGCTTGATTCACCGAAGCAAACAATTGTTGCTCCGCGTCGCTGGCGCCGGGTTGCGCCTGCGCCGCCAAGATTACGGAAGCAGCCATCGCTAAAACCGCCAGCCTGATCACGATTCGCATTTGCATCCCCTTGCAACATCCTAACCCGGAGTTTTATGCGCTCGGCGGTGACCAACGTAATCGCGCAATCACGCCATTCAGTGACCCGCGCCCTTCTTTTCGTCTGGAGGCGCTGCCGGCTTGACAAACTTCGCATCATCCACCGGAACGTTCTCTTTGACCTCACTTACTTGAATCGTGAACCGACCACTAGGCCGTGCCAGCGTCCAACGGAACGGAATCTTCACCCCGCCCGCGTCGCGATAGTCCGCATAATCGATTTGTGTCGGCATTTGTCCCAACGGTGTCTCTCCATATCGAACCAGCCTCACGAGCAATCCGGATTGCGCGTCAAAATACAATTTCAGTGGAGGCTTTCCCTCGCGCTTCCCGACCACAAGATACGCATCATGCTCGCCGATCTTTTCGACGCCCTGCACCTGCGCTTCACTAAACATTCCTTTCAGATGCGCCGCAAAATGAAGGTCGGCATCCATCGCCGCCGCGTCAATGTCTGGCCCATGCATTTCGCGCGGCGGTCGGCCCGGGAAACCCAACCAACCTTCGTGCCCGTTGAAAGCCGTCACGCTGTCTCCGTCAGGCGTGTGCGTGAAAGAAATCCGCTTGTCCGGATCCTTCGAATAAATATCGATCGGGATATTCCTGTCTCCGAAGGTGATCGTGCCCGTCATCACGCGGCTCGTAATCTTTTCGATCGCGGCGCTACCGCCCGCAGCCTGCAGATACTTGTCGAAGAACTGATCAGCAGATGGCCCATTTGCTTCTTTACCTGGAGCGCCCTCGCTCTTCTTTTCTTCAGGCCTCGCTTCACCGGCACCCGGCTTCGCCTCTTCCCCCATCACCGCCGGCGTGCCAACCGGATTCGGGCTGCCCCGGTGGCAAGAATAGCAAGTCACTTCGCGATGGCCATCGAAGTTATCTTTATTGATGGCGAACATCATCTGCATCATCTTTCGCGCCGTCTGCTTCTGCTTTTTATCATCCTTCTCCAACGCGCCCTGCACGTGGCAAAACTCGCACTCCACGCCCAGGGATGCCGTGACGAACTGCATCGAAGGAATCAATTGATCCGCCGGAATGCCCTTGAGCACTTGGATATTCTTATATTGTTCCTCAGCCTTCTTCGGCACGGCACCGTTTCCCGCAGCCTGCGCACTCGCGGCGGCCTGCGCCTTCGCAACTTCCATCACCGCCCCACCAGTAACCAGAAAAGCGATCAACCCAAAAGCCAACGCCAGTTTCCTCTTCATCGATGAAAGCCTCAACAAGAAATGTAGGAACAAGAAATACAGGATCTCCGCAATCTCCGCGGCTCTTCTCCGCGAACTCCGCGATTCAAGCTTTACCCATCACGGCTGATTACTGTACACATACTTCCCCGAGACTTCTGCGACGAC
>JBEKJF010000004.1:0-37180 GCA_050011375.1 Candidatus Sulfotelmatobacter sp. | reverse complement strand
AAAACATAGTGATACTGCACGCGCTGGTCGGCATCTCGCAAAACCCGGTCGTAGACGCCAAGCAGTTCGCCGGGTTCAACGGTGAGCCCGGTTTCCTCACGAGCCTCGCGGATGGCGGCCTCGCGCACCAGTTCGCCAACTTCAAGCACGCCCCCGGGGATCGACCACTCGGCCTGCAGTGGCGGGTGCGCGCGCTTCACCAGCACGACGCGGGAATCTTCAATGATGATGGCACCCACGCCGACCAGCGGCGTCTCAGGAAATTCGCGTTGCATAGTGCAAGGATTCTAAAGCATGCAAAGTCTAAAGGTTTACCCTGTGATACCCCGTGTTCTCCGTGTTAAAGATTTTGACTTAGTCCGTATGGTTAAATAGTTCTCGCCATGGCCCTCGAAGAATACAAACGCAAACGAAAGTTCGAGCAGACCCCCGAGCCTCCACCAAAAGTCGAGGCCAAAGCAGGTCACCGCTTCGTAATCCAGAAGCACGACGCCACGCGCCTGCACTACGACTTTCGCCTCGAGATGGAAGGCGTCCTGAAATCGTGGGCAGTACCCAAAGGCCCGTCGCTCGATCCCGCCGATAAGCGCCTCGCCATGCAGGTAGAAGATCATCCGGTCTCGTATTTCGATTTCGAAGGCCTCATCCCCGAAGGCAACTACGGCGCGGGCACAGTCATGGTCTGGGACGTCGGCACCTGGCAGCCACTCTCTCCAGTTCCAGTACAGGGAAAATATGTTCCGGGCACCGACGCCGAAGCCGTCGCCATGCTAGCCAAGGGCGATTTGAAGTTCCGCCTAAAAGGCAAAAAGCTGAACGGAGACTTCGCGCTCATAAAAATGAAAGGCCGCCGCCCCGGAAGCAAAGGCACCGAGTGGCTTCTGATCAAGAAGCACGACGACTACGCTGTCGAAGGCTACGACATCGACGCCTATGACGAGTCGGTGCTAAGCAAACGCAGCCTGGCCGAGATCGCCGGAGACTCCGGATCAAAAGAATGGAAGAGCCGGCCCGCGGGGGGCGGCAAGCTGAAGGCAGCATGGCTGGCCGACGCGGTGGCAAAACTCGATAAGAAGAATCTCGCCAAGAAGTCGAGCCCTAAAAAAAAACTAAAGAAATAACCGCAGAGGACGCGGACGAGCGCAGCAAGCCCGTTCCTTCCGAGCCCAAGATTTACCCCGTGTCCTCCGTGGTAAAGACCATTTCCTCCGTCCCAATCAAGCGTCCCATGCCCATGACGATCCATCCCATGCTAGCCACATCGGTCGACGAGCCTTTCGACGGCCCCGACTGGCTTTTCGAAATCAAATGGGACGGATACCGCGCGGTTGCCTTCATCGAAAACGGCAAGCTACGCCTGGTCTCGCGCAATCAGAACGAACTTACCCAGCGCTATCCCGAACTCAAAGATCTTCCCAAGTTCGTCCATGCGAAAACCGCAATCCTCGACGGAGAGGTGGTCGCGCTCGATGAGCAGGGCCGAGCGTCGTTCAGCCTGATGCAGCAGCGCACCGGATTCCATCCCGGCGGCCGACGCGGAGCCACCAATGCAGATGTCCCCGTCCTCTATTACGCATTCGATCTGCTCTACCTCGATGGCTACGACTGGCGAAAAGTCCCGCTCGAAGAGCGCAAGAAAAAGCTGGCCTCGCTGCTCGACACGGGCGATGCCGTCCGCTACTCCGATCATTATGAGAATCAAGGCAAGGCACTATTCGAAATGGCGCGCGCCAAGGGCCTCGAAGGCATCCTGGCGAAGAAGCGCGACAGCATTTACCAGGAGCGCCGCAGCGCCGAATGGCTGAAGATCAAGATCAGGCACCAACTCGAAGCCGTGATCGGCGGCTACACCGAACCCGAAGGCAGCCGCGCCCATTTCGGATCGATTGTGCTGGGACTCTATGACAAGCAGGGACGTCTGATCCACGTAGGCCAGGCGGGCAGCGGATTCAACCAGAAGTCACTAGCAGAAATCTGGAAGATGCTGAAGAAAAGAGAGACAAAGCAAAATCCGTTCTACGGCGAAGTCGAAGCGCTAAGAAAAGTGTACTGGGTAAAGCCGGAACTAGTAGCCCAGATCGAATACGCAGAGTGGACCGACGGCGCCAGCAAAGGCAGCGGACCCAAGCTGAGAGCGCCAGTATTCCTAGGTCTGCGCGACGACAAAAATCCAAAAGATTGTACGCTGGACCAAGAACGAAAACTGAAAACTGAAAACTGAGAACTGAAAAGCCGAGAACTGAGAACTGACCCTTGCTACTTAATATCCTTCATCGCAAGCATCGTCCCGTAATCGCGCCCGCTGGGGTCGACCGCGCGGGCCACAATTCCAGCGAACGCATCTTTCAGTTCAGGGAATTTCGTCACCAGCGCCTTCATCACGCTCACGTTGTTCTGATAAGTCTGGTTGGTGTTAGAAATATCACTCGCCTGATATCGCACAATTAAATCCAGATCGTTCCCCACAACTTCCGGGAAGAGAGCAGTCAGCTTGTAAGTTGCGCCTCCAGAAGAAAGATCTGCGGTCTTCCCATCCGCCGGAAAATCGGCGGGCTGTAGTTTCTGCGAGTCATCGTAAAGTTTGTCGGTGACCGCGGTGCTCATAAACGGCAAAGGCGAAACCAGCGTGCGCGCCACCAGATAATCGAGCCACGCATTGTGCAGTTGCCCCTTAGCCTGAGCGTCGTGCGCACGCGCAATAAACCAGTCGCTATCATGCCCAGCAAACTGCGCTGCCTTAATATAGAGCCCTCCCAGTTTCCAGTCGGCCCCCATCTGTTGCAGGATCAGCGAGACCGTATAAGCACCCCTGGCCGAATGCGCATCCAGAATGACCGCGCCATATTTGCCCGGCGGAAGATTATTTAAACTGAAAATTGCGGTATCTTTCGTCTGCCCTTTGCTCCCGAAAACGCCGCACAGAAACTCCACGTGCGGAAGCGCCGCCGTGCCTTCCGCCTCCAGCAGAAACGCCGGACGAAACGTTGCCTTGGACCCCGCAAGCGCTGCCTGATTATCTTTTACCGTGCTTTCGACACTGGAAAAGTCAGCCGCCAGGCTCGGAATCGCATTCTGCCGCAGCGAAGCCGCATCGCCTGCCGCAACAAAATTAAAATATCGCATTCCCGCCGAGTTAAGCGCGCTGTGCGTCGCCGCATCCATATCGCTGGAAGTCAGGCAACTCTGCGCCAGACCACTCGTCGCGACAAAAACCAGCAAAGTTGGCACGGCGCAATTCAGCAGCATCCGGCGCCATCCGGTGAACCTCATTCTGCTCGTCATCTTGTCCTCAATCTTGCTTTAGGCAAAATCCGCTTGCGTCCCGCATATGGGAGTCTTTCCACTCCTCAGATGCAAATTGTACCCTCCACGCAAATTCCCGGAAGTGCATAAGGAAGTGCAACAGTTTGCACATCCGCGTCTGCGCGCGATATCGAACATCTACCTGCAAGAGTGTAAAGTCAATACGTTCTATGAGGTAGGGGATTCTCAGGTTGGCGGCCAGCAGCGACCTCAGGTCCAAAGCGGTGCTAAAATTGCTCTAATACATTTACCGTCTCCCAGACATGGTAGTGAGCAAAGATCGCAGTGGAGGGGTTTTCATGAGCACGGGATTGAGATTCACGGGGTTACTGATCGCAGCCGCTCTATGCCTGCCAGTGGCAGGACGCGCTGACACGCAGACCACGCCGACCACGCCTCATCGCGTGCACAAAGTAAAGAAACAACAACCCTTGCCCCCTCCGTTGCCCTCAGGACCGCAAGGCCCTGTGCCTCAGATTCCGCTGGATGCGATCGCGCCCGTGGCGCCCCAGGTCACCTATCAGGACGGCCAGTTGACGATCGTAGCTCCCAACTCCACGCTCGGCGACATTCTGCGTGGAGTACGCAAGCACACCTCTGCCGATATCGAAATTCCGCCGACCGCCAATGAGCGCGTGGTAACGCGTCTCGGCCCCGGCCCGGCCCGAGAAGTGATGGCCGAGCTGTTGAACGGATCGCGCTTCAACTACATCTTGCTCGGCTCTCCGGAAAATGCCAACCAACTCGTCCGAGTCGTGCTCGTAGCCAAGACATCGGACACGCCATCAACAGACGCCGCCGACAAAGCCGGCACGCCAGCCGTAGCCAAAGCTGGGGGCGATGCTCCCGAAGATCCCGCCGACGACGCCGCCGACGACAACCCTGAGCCCGCCGCAGAAGCAGAACAACCGCCGGCTCCCGCAGAACAGCCCGGTCCAAAAACTCCGCAGCAGATGTTGCAGGAAATGCAGCAGCGCCAATTACAGATGCAGCAGAATCCCGGTCAGCCAGGCATCTATCCGCCAGGCCGTCCCGGTGCGCCAGTGCCGCCAGCACAACCGGCCCCGCAACCAGACTCGCAACAGTAGCCTTGTCTTGAAAGGGCGCGGCTTCGGCCGCGCCCTACACTGTGGAAGAGTGACGCTGCCAACGCGTGCCCAAGATGCGTGCAGCGACGCTCTCAACTTCCGCGCTTAAACGGTGTGGAAGCGCGCAGCAACTCGCGGCCAAACAACGTGGAAGAGCGGCGCTTCAGCGCCGCGTAAGACTCAAAACAGATGTGGGCTTTAGCCCCCGCGCGGGCCCTGATTAAGGCTGATTCCCAGTGCCCGAACGCGCAGGCGAAGCCATCTGCACCGCTCTGCGGCCACTTCCGGCCACCTCGGCATAAGCCCCGTTCAAAGCTTTCTGCAGCAAATTCCAATCCCGCGTGATATCGCTCTCCGAAACCTTGGGCGGATTACCGCGCCGCAACTCCGCATGCAACCGCGCTTCAAGAAGCTGCGCAGTGAATTGCTCCGGAGCGTCGGTGGCAAAGATGTTGCTTCCCGCAACGCCGACATCCACCATTTCATCACCCACCCGAATCCGCAAAACGGCGCGCCCCTCGGCATCCAGATCCGGAGCGGAGTTATGCAACACACGCTTCCATTTTTCCACGCGCACAACAGCCTGCGCCGAACCCTCGCCCTGATTTAAATCAGAATGATGCGAATCGGAATGATTCGCATCCGGAGAATTCACCTCAGAGTGGCTCACACCCAAATGATTTAAATCAAGATGATTCAGTTCGCTCTGATAAGCGCGTCGATCCTCCGCCCCAATCGGCGGCTCCAGATCGCGCCCGGCGTTGTATACCATCGCATGCTGCGCAGGATTAAATCGCCCCGCGCCAGTCCCAACGTAAATCGCCACCACGCATCCCGCCAATATTGGATTCACCACCGCAGTCGGCACAATATATTTCTTCGACTTCAAAAACGATTCCACCACTCCATGCACCGGAGTGCTGCGCGCCGCGCTCCCCGGCACCTGCGGAATCACGAATCGCGAAAACGCCAACTCCTCATGCCGCCCGCTGAACTTGATCAGCATCTTCGCCATCTGCTTCGGCGTCGTGATTCCGGCGTCCGCAACAATGCTGCGATGCAGCGCCTTCGGATAGTAGAAGTTCATCACGTCCTTGGCAAAATCGGCGCAGTTGCGGTACGTGAGATGAAAGTGAGAACGATTCGCCGCCAAATTGTAGCGCTCAATAAAAGCTGCGTCCTGCTCTGCAGAAGTCTCGATTTCGAAACCGTAAGCCGCGCGGTCATAGGCCGACCCCACCAGTTCGTACCAATTCCCGCCCGGAGCCCGCCCGTCATCCCGATCCGGCGCAACCATCTCCAGATACTTCCGGCGGTATTGATCCCGCAGAAAATACACCATCTTGGGATCGGAAAACAGCGGAATGTCCTCCGGACGATCCACCGCGTAAAAATAAGGAATCAGCGGGATCGCCACCCAGTCATACCCGCCAACTCCGTCGTAGCGGCTGATAACGATTCCCAATTCTCCAGGCGCACAAGGCCGCAACACCAGCGGCGTCTCGGCGCAAACCCCAGACAAATAAACCGCCGCATGCCCCGTAGCCGTAAAAAATCCCAGATGCCCGTAAGGCTCTTCCAGCAGAAGAGTAGCCGAGGCTCCAGCCAGACCGGCGCACGCCAACACCAGCACGAACAACGTGCACACCGCGCGCCGTATTGTCCCAAGTCCAGGCATAGCTTTCCCTATCAATACGAACCCCTTCTTCACAGATTAGTTGCCGAAAGCCAGCAACGCGAGTTACGGAAGTTAAATTCTCGTAAGCACTTCGGCCTACAGTGCGTACCTGATAGAAAACTCGGCAGATACGGGAGTGTAAAAGCGTGTCAAATCCGCATCAGACCAATGCCATCCCACAAAGGTTTACCCCGTGCTACTCCGTGTCCCCCCGTGGTCGATGATCTTGATTTCCCGTCCGCGCCGATGCCCTTCAGATGGGTTAGCCAGTGGATCGGAGGGCCGTCTCCGGATGGTAGACACTCGGCTTATCTCGAGGGAATTGTCGATGACAACTTTTGGTTCCTCGAAACAAAGGTCCACCCTGTGCCCCCTGTGTTGAAGATTTTCTTGATCCGTATCGACAAGGCCTGCGTTCAACCAGCACCTACTCAAGAATTCCCTTGACTCCAATCCCCAACCCTGCGACCATATTCTCTACGCAGTAGCTCTTTGAAAATTGAATAGCAACAAGATAACTTCCGCAGAATGAATATTTTGCGGGCGATCCGCTGATTCTAAGGCGCTTGGCCCCATGACTGATCGCGTAAGCCCTTTAGATAGAATATTTTACGGGTAAGTTCCTTATTTTCAATAATTTGCGCGGATCAAAACAGATCACAACGCTGTAACTCGCTGATTCCAGATATTTTACGAGATCGACCCCCGAAATTTTTTCGCGGGATCTAACCCCGCTTCCGGATAGCCCAGGTAGCACTCTCGGCCACCACGGCATCCTCATCCGAAGCCAATTTTTCGAGCAGCGGAATAAATTTCCGGTCTCCGCTATTACCCATAGCTATTACAGCATTGCGCCGTATACCTGATCGCTTAGCCCGCCGAACCGGCGACCCACGAAATGTTCGCCGGAAGTCTTCCTCGCTAATTTCAGCCAGCCACTCCAGCGCAGGATTCACCAACTCGTTACGCGGTTGCAGATCGGCAGCATTCGTCGCCGGAGCTTTCCGGTTCCACGGGCAAACATCCTGACAGATGTCGCACCCAAAAACGTGCCGCCCCATCCCCGACCGCAGCTCATCATCCTCCGGAAGCGCTCCACGCTTTTCAATCGTGAGATAAGCGATGCACTTGTTGGAATCAAGCTGATACGGCGCGACGAATGCATCCGTTGGGCAAGCGTCAATGCACCGCGTGCAACTGCCGCAGCGATCGGGCGCGGGCAGATCCGGCGCAAGCTCAAGCGAAGTAAGGATCACGCCCAAGAACATCCACGACCCAACCTTCTGGTTAATGATGCAAGTGTTCTTCCCGATCCACCCGACGCCGGCATACTTCGCCGCGACGCGCTCGACGATCGGTCCAGTGTCGACGTAGCAGCGAGTGGTGAGTTCGTCGCTTCCACATGCACTTCTCAGCGCGGCTTCGACTCGCCGCAGGCGCGGCATCACCGAATCGTGATAGTCCTGCTGGCTCCAGGCATAGCGCGAGATCCATCCGCGCTCCGCATCCGTAACCTGCGTAGAGTAAGGTTGCGCCGTGTTGTAGTTGAGAGCGCACACCACCACACTGCGAGCCCACGGAGCAGCATGCGCGAGAGACGCTCGCTTCAATCGGCCTTGCTCATCGCGCGCTTCCAGATACTTCATCTCGCCAGCGTGCCCCTCGGCAATCCAGCGCGGAAAGTACTCCAACTCCGGAGAGTCATCCACCGGAGCAACGCCGACGAGTTCAAACCCGGCGTCCTTAGCGGCCAACGTCACCGCAGCCTTGATTTCAGTGGCTGAAAGCATCATGAATGAAAGCAAAGAAGCAAATCTGTTCGAGCGTCACGACAACAGCCGTTGTTCCAAATCGGAACCGCACTTCAACTTTTATGGCGGCTTGAACATTTCCTCAGCATCATCAGCGTATAGGCTTCTGCATACAGAGTCACGCAACTTACACTGCGCGTTCTCCGAATCTGTTCGCAGGAGACCATTTAATATGCCGCAATCCACTCACGCTCAAACCCCAACCATCCAAATCTCCGTAATCAACGAGAGCACCGTGCTGGCTGACACTGATGTCGTGCCGGTCGTCGCGGCGCTGCAGAAGCAGGTCACCAACGACTTCCGTCCCACCTGGGGGGTCGATGCCGAACTCACCATCGTTCCCAAGGGCACTCAACCGGCCAGCGGAAGCTGGTGGCTCGTGTTGCTCGACGACTCCGACCAGGCCAACGCTCTCGGCTATCACGATCTCACTACCGAGGGATTGCCCATTGGCAAGGTCTTTGCCGCCAGCGATCTAAAGGCCGGAACTTCCTGGACCGTTACCGCCAGCCACGAACTGCTCGAGATGCTCGGCGACCCCAACATCAACCTGACCGTGTTCGTGCAGAACAACAACACCGCAGGAGTCCTCTACGCCTATGAAGTCTGCGATGCCTGCGAAGATGACAGCCTGGGCTATCAGATCGATAACATCTTGTTGTCCGACTTCGTCTACCCGTCATGGTTCGAGAGTTTCCGCGCCGAAGGCTCGACGCAGTTCGATCGCATGAACAAGATCCAGAATCCGTTTCAGTTGCTGGTGAATGGCTACATCGGGGTCTTCAACGTAAGCTCCGGCAGCGGCTGGCAGCAGCAGACGGCGGAGAAGCGCGCAACCAACGTCCTGAATCGGGGAGCCGTCGGCACGCGCCGCGAACGCCGCAACGTCCCTCACGAACTGTGGATCAACAGCCTGCCGCAACGCAAGATTGTGGGCAATGCGCAGAAGTACCGCCAAACGCTGCAGACGATCCAGAAGCGCCGGGAGGCGGCCTAAGAATTTCCTCTGGTGTCCCACACTCGCATGCCCCGCGCGGAACATTGCGCGGGGTTTTTAAGTGACAGTGATCAGTGGTCAGCAAGGACACGTGCAAAAGTTAGCCCTTACTGACCACTAGCCACTGACCACTGATTTTAAATTCCGAGTTTCTTCACTTCCTCGTTGTAGTACTTGCGGTAGAGGATGTCCCACTCCTGCGAGCCTTCGAGGATGGTGCGTTTCTGGCTCTCGATCTTCTGGCGGGCCGCCTGATCGATTCGCTCTTCGTGATTGAGAAGGTCTTCGAGGATCTTGCGGGCTTGCTGGCGGATGGCGTTGGGGTCTTCGATGAACTCGACCTCGTCGGTCTGCTTGAGCACATCGAAAACGGCCCGGGCCAGCACGTTGACTTTGTCTCGGCTCAGTCTCACAGCACCGCCTTGTACTTGCTCACCAGTTGGGTCTTCACCCTGCGAAACATTTCCTGGTAGTTGGCACCGCTCTTGTTCATCTCTTCGGAGTAGGCTTCGAGGATGACGCGTACTTCGTCGTTGATGCGGTCTTCGAGGGTAAGTTCTTCGAGCAGCGCGGCATGGACGCGCTCGGCGACCTTGGGCACGGCCGAGGTCTCAATGGCCTTGGCGGCAATCAGTTTCTTGGTAACTTCGCGGGCCAGGTAGCCCACATAATCCTTGGAAAGAAGCATGTGCGGGTCGGACGTCCTGTGTCTGAGGGAAATCGTCTGCGAATCCAAAAGTGTAACACAATGCAAGTGATGCGCGAGCGCTCGAACCGTAATCCATGGCAAGCGCATCGATATGGAGAATGCGGCTTTCATCCCGGTTAAAGGAGTGGACATGCCTCTCGCCCGAATCGATCTTCTCGAAGGCAAAACACCTGAGTACCGCTCTCAGGTCGGCTTAATCGTGTACCAGGCAATGCTCGATTGCCTGAATGTTCCGAAGGATGATCTGTTTCAGATCATTACGGAGCATCCTAAAGCTGAGTTGCAATTTGACCGGAATTATCTCGGGGTTCATCGGTCAGACGATTGTATTTTCGTGCAGATCACGCTGAACGGCGGCCGCACAGTTGAAATGAAGCAGCGCTTCTACAAGGCAATCGCTGACGGATTGCATGAAACGCTGAAGGTGCGCCGCGAGGATGTGTTCATCAACCTGGTTGAGGTGTCGAAGGAAAACTGGTCGTTCGGCAACGGCGAAGCGCAGTACGCAACGCCCGCGAGTTGAGAGAGCGGACGCGGTCAAGACGATTTTGTCATTCCGAGCGCAGCGAGGAATCTTGGTTCTTGCCTGCGCCACCGGTACTGCGGCCGCAAGCGGACACCAAGATCCCTCGCTTCGCTCGGGATGACAATCGTCTCTTGCGACGACAATCATCGCTTGGGATACAACCGTCGCTTGGCGATCACAATTAATTGTTCGGACTCGGCGGGAAGACCGCTTTCTGCTGTATCGTCTTACGATATACTAAGGGTGGTTACTAGATCGCGGCACGACACAATCGCGGAAATGAAGAAGCTCACCTTGTCGGACTATCAGGCGCTGGCGGAGTTCCGCTACCAGATCCGCCGCTTTCTTCACTTCAGCGAACAAGTGGTGAGGCAGGCTGGGCTGAAGAGAGGCCAGTATCAGCTCATGCTGGCGATCAAAGGTATGCCCACCGGAGTGCGGCCAACCATTGGCGAGTTGGCCAGCCGCATGCAGATCCGCCACCACAGCGCTGTAGAGTTGGTGAATCGCCTGGAAGCTGGTGGATTTGCGCATCGCACACGTGGCCAGAAAGATCGGCGCGAAGTTTTGCTTGCGCTCACTGCCAAGGGTGAGAAGATCCTCGGCGAACTCGCGCTTCATCATCACGATGAACTGCTTTCAGCCGGACCTGAGCTGGTCACAGCTCTTCGCCGCATCATGCGAGAGGGATAGCAGTTCTACCGCTTCTTCTGCGCGGCTTCGATCAAGGGGCGCAACGAACCGACTGAGACGCCGAGTGTGCCGCCGGAGAATCCATCAATGTAGGCGGAGTTTACTCCGATCACTTCTGCATTGGAGTTGAATACTGGGCCGCCGCTGCCGCCGTGTGCCGTCGGCGCGTCGTAGATCAATTTATCGCCCACGATGTCGCCCAGATGCCCGCACGTGGTCGAAGGACGAATCAGCGACAATGCTGCGAGTTCGCTAGCGGCCGTGATGTCGTTGTGGCGATAAGCCATCCGTTGATAAATGCCGCTCGGCGATTTTGCCACCATCCCGGCAATGCCCATGGGATAGCCGATCACGGTCACGAGTTCACCGGGCGTGGCAGGAGTCTTTGACAGAGGCAGCGGGGCGATTCCGCGCACAGCATCTTTGTCTTCGATGCGCAAGACAGCGAGATCGCCAGTAGAGGAAACGGTGCCTGGGGTCAAGCTTACAGGCGTGGGTGAACCGGGGAAGAAGACTACCAAACTTTCCAGCATAGCGGTTGCGCCATGATCGATGAGGCCTTCGGCTTCGGCGTCGCCATACCAGGGCTCGGCCACGTGGCGATTGGTGGCCAGCAGGCCGTCACCTACGAGAAATCCGGTGCCGGAGACGCGTGCGCGAATCGAGGGCGATTGGTGCGCGAACCCGACCTGGTATATGCCGTAGATGTAACCAATGGAATTTCGATAGCGATTCAGCACCAGCGCGGGCATTGCTTGCTGTTTCTCGAGTTCCGCAACTTGCTTGGTGAGCTGGGTTACCTGGCGATGCAGTTCATCCGGTTGCGCGCTCTGCGCAGTGGCGGGCGCGTAGTAGTGGAACATGGCTACGACTCCGGCCAGCATGACCACTGCCAACGCGGCCTGCACCATCTGCTGCCAGCTTTCGCTGACCTCGTGTTGTTGCTGTGGAAGCTCCGGTACGGACATGAGTGGCCATCTTCCCTTGTCCGGCGGGGCTTTTCCACGGTACGGAAGACGATGTACAGGGGATAGCAAGAGTGTCTTGAGGATGGCAACGCGGCGCGGCCGGAAGCAGCGCCGTTTCAAAACTGGGCCCCAATAGAGGCACCCGTTAGGGTTTTGGGATTCCGAGGCGCTTGGCCATCTCATCGTAGCGAAATCCTTTCCCCGCAACGTAAGGCTGCACCCACTCGCCGTCGATCACGAACTGCGGGATGGCCCGCTTGCCGGTGTGCTTGACGATCTCATCGACCGCGCCCGGCGTGGTTTCGATATCAATGTCTTTGTACTGAATATGATGCTTATCCAGGAAGCGCTTGGCTTCGCGGCAATCGGGACACCACGGTGCGGAGTAAACAACGAGATCCATTAAACCCGCTCCAGTTCAGCGACGGTGCGCTCGTTCACAATGTTTCCGGTGTTGAGCGTGGAAGCCGGCTCGAAGAGCACGACCCAACATTCCCGCTCGGCGACGGGCCGATGCTCGACCCCGCGCGGCACCACGATGAACTCGCCTTCTTCGATCCACTCATGGCGGTTGCCGAACTCGTCGTTTCGGGACTCGTTGCCAACGAAATCGTGGTCACGGAACTCGTTATTTCGGAACTCCATGCGGAAGCGGCCCTTTACGACGAGGAACATTTCATCTTCGTGGTCGTGGTGATGGAATACGAAGTCGCCCTTGAACTTTACCAGCTTGACGTACTGGCCGTTGAGTTCGGCGGCGATGTGCGGCCTATAGTGTTCCGAAAATCTGGAGAACTTTTCGGCGATGTTGATCTTATCCATGGGCGACTCCGTTAGGGCTGTGTATTCAGATTCGCACAACCTTATGTTGGCCGCAAGAGAAGCCAGCATTGACAAGCCTCGCGCTGGAATATACCATGATATATACCGTGCCGAAGACCGCCAAACTGTTTCGCAACGGACGCAGCCAGGCCGTCCGACTTCCGTCGGAGTATCGTTTCGAGGGCTCGGAAGTGTATGTGCGGCGCGATGCAGGGACGGGTGACGTTATCCTTTCCCGCCGGCCAGAATCTTGGGACGATCTCTTCGCACTGCTCCAGACCGCTAAGATTCCTGAAGACTTTCTCGCGGATCGCAAGGACGCTCCGCCACAGAAGCGCCGGTTGTTCTAGATGCCCGTCCGCTATCTCCTGGATACCAATACCGTCAGCTATGTGATCAAGGGAAACTTTCCGCATGTTCGACAGCGCCTGATGCAAGTGCCTATTCGCGAGGTTGGAATCTCCGTTATCACGGAGGCGGAGCTGCGTTTCGGTGTCGCGAGGCTACCGCAGGCTACGAGACTGGCAATCGTGGTTGAAGAATTTCTGCGTCGCGTCGAGGTGCTGGTCTGGGATTCGCAAGCGGCTCAGCGTTATGCGCAACTTCGCGCTGCACTGGAGGAACGTGGTGAGCCGATGGGCAACCTCGATCTGATGATTGCCGCTCAAGCGATTGCTGCGGACGCAATCTTGGTGACCAATGATCGCGGGTTTCGGAAAGTGAAGGGATTGAGAATCGAAGATTGGCGCAAGCCTTAGCGGCCGTCGCCTTTCGGAAAACGAAAGCCGCCAGCTTTCACTGGCGGCTTTATGTTTTCTTGTCAATGACTCAGTTCGAAAACATCCGGGATTAAAAGCCGGATGTCTCAGCGGTCGAGCGCCCTGCATGCAACGTTACTCGCACACCGCGCTGGTTGTTTACGCGGGTGGTGGCGTTCCAATCCACTTCGTCGGTGCTTACCACACCGCCGCCGCCATGTTCCAGTGTGTAGGTGAGGCGACCGTCCTGGTATTGATAGCTGCCCACCGCAAGCACGGTGCCCGAATTCAGGATGAACACCGGTTTGCTGGCAACTGCCGCCGGAACTGTAGAGACAGAGCTGGTGGAAACAAAGCTGGCGTAGGAAGCGCGAGGGACTTCTACTGCTGCCGAAACCTTTGTGCTGCTCGTGACCACGCTGCTGCGGATGGAAAGCACGGGCTTGCTGTCATCCGATTCGCCGTAAGAATCGCTTTGCGGCCTGATGCTCAACGAGCGCCGCGCGGGCAGGGAAGCCGAAGCGACCTGTGGAAGTTCCACATCGTCCATCAAACGCAGGCTGAGCACAGTCTCACCTTTTAGTTGAGGACGTGGACCGCGTGCCGGCAGCATGATTACCTTCCAGGGCCATAGCGGCGGCAGCATCCATTCGACGACGTCGCGCTTGGCGTGGCCTTTGCCGTCGACCTTGCCTTCCTTGTCGACTTTGTATCCATGCGTCGCGATGACTTTCGCTTGCAGGGGCATGTCGCCGGAGGGTAATCCGATGCGATCGAATTGCAGCTTCAGATAACCTTTGCCGACGAAATGTCCGGGATCCTTCGCGGCTTCGAGATGGCCTACGAGATAGCTTCCGCGCGGAAACGCCTGCTGACCGAACGAGGTTATTCCACGCAAGTGGCAGAGGACTGGATCGCCGACGTCGACGGTCTTCGAGGAGAGGTTGGGTTCATTCAGGGTGCATTGCAACAGAGTGCCTGCGGGCAGAACGACTTCGCGTGCGCCAGCCGCGGCAGAGAAAGTTAGCAGGGATACGACGAGAGTTGCGCAAACAACACGGCACTTCATTTCATCCTCCTGGTTTTTGCACGCCCCGGTAGTGGCAGGTTCTGGCGCGAGACCTGCCTATTGTTGGGCATCTAATCACAGTTTCCTGCTCGGGTCAATTCATTTTCGGCGGAACTGCCTTCTGGATGCCGCATTCGGGAAAACTGCGAGAGGCTTTTGGAACAAAAGAAAAGCCGCCAGCTTTTTGAGCTGACGGCTGAAAGCTGACGGCTGAAAGCTGAAGGCTGTTCTTCTAGCTGTTCTCGTACAACAGCACGCCCTCGGTGCTCTTCTCCGCATCCACCGGGCGGTAGAACAACTTGTTGTCTTCGAGGAAGACCTCGATGAATGCCGGACGCGTTGTAATCGTGCCTTGAATCAGCGCCTCCGACAGCGGGTCTTCAATGTATTTCTGCAAGGCCCGGCGCAGCGGCCGCGCCCCGTAGGAGCGGTCAGTCAAGGTTTGGTTGAGAATCCACTTCTTGGCCTCATCCGCGACCGTGACGGTGATCGCTTTCTGCGCCAAGTTCTGATTGAGCTGGTTGACCATGAGTTCCAGAATCTGGATCAGGTCGGCCTCGCTTAACGCCATAAACAGAATGATCTCGTCCAGCCGGTTTAGAAATTCAGGATTGAAGGTGCGTTTTACTTCGCCCTTCACCAGTTCCTCGACCTTGTTCGAAACCATTTCATCCTTCGTTGACTGGAAGCCGAAGCCCTCGCGCTTCTGCAGGTGCCGGGCGCCGATGTTCGACGTCATGATGAGGATCGTGTTCTTGAAGTCGACCGTGTTGCCGAGTCCGTCGGTGAGTTGGCCGTCTTCAAAAACCTGCAGCAGGATGTTGAACACGTCGGGATGCGCCTTCTCAATTTCATCGAGCAGGACGACAGAATATGGCGCACGCTTGACACGTTCTGTCAGTTGTCCGCCTTCTTCGTAGCCCACGTATCCCGGAGGCGAGCCGATGAGCTTCGAGACCGAATGCTTCTCCATGAATTCGGACATATCGAAGCGGACCAATGCTTTTTCCGTCCCGAACATGAATTGCGCGAGCGTGCGCGCGACTTCTGTCTTGCCCACGCCCGTTGGACCCAGGAACAGGAACGAGCCGATGGGTCGGTTCGGACTCTTCAAGCCGGCGCGCGAACGCCGGATAGCCCGGGCCAACGCGCTGATCGACTTATCCTGCGAGATGATGCGCTTGTGCAGCTCTTCCTCGATGCGCAGCAACTTCTGCGTTTCTTCTTCCTTGATCGAGGTGATGGGAACGCCGGTCCAGCGCGACACGACATCTTCGATGTCTTCACGTCCGACTACACCGGTGGAAGATTCATCGAGATGATATTTCTCGCGCAGGGCGCGCAGGTTCTCACGCTCCTTGCGTTCTTCATCGGAGTAGAAACGCGCCTTCTCGAATTCGTGATTCGCGATGGCATTCTCCATCCGGTGAACGATGAACTTGATGCGCTTCTGGACTTCAGTGATTTCTTCAGGTTGCGAAGTCTGGCGCAGCTTTACGCGAGCGCCGGCTTCGTCGACGAGATCGATCGCCTTGTCTGGCAGGAAGCGGTCGGGAATGTAACGGCTCGAATGCGACACTGCGAAGTTGATGGCGTCGTCAGTGTAGGTGACGGCGTGGAATTTTTCGTACCGGTCCTTGATGCCGAACAATATCTTGATGGCATCGGTCTCGTTCGGAGGCGGAACCTTGACCGCCTGGAAGCGCCGCTCGAGCGAGCGATCTTTCTCGATTGACTTGCGGTACTCGCCGGGCGTGGTTGCGCCGATGCACTGAATCTCGCCGCGCGATAGAGCCGGCTTCAGGATGTTTGCGGCGTCGAGCGAGCCTTCTGCCGATCCCGCCCCTACAAGCGTGTGCAACTCATCGATGAAGATGATGGAATTCTGCGACTCCATCAGCTCTTTCATGATGGTCTTCAGCCGCTCTTCGAATTGTCCGCGGTATTTCGTTCCTGCAACGATCAAGGAGAGATCGAGAGCAAGAATTCTCTTGTCGGCCAGGAACGATGGAACCTCGCCATCGGCAATGCGCTGCGCCAGGCCCTCGACAATCGCGGTCTTTCCAACGCCGGGCTCGCCGATCAACACAGGATTGTTCTTGGTACGCCGGCACAGAATTTGAACTACACGTTCGAGTTCGCCGTCGCGGCCGACCAAGGGATCGAGTTGGCTATCCATCGCCGCTTGTGTAAGATCGCGCGAAAATTCGCTCAGCAGCGAGGACTCACGCTGCCGCTGCGGCTGGGCTTTTTCCTGGCTGGTGCGTGCTAGCTCTTCGCGAATGGTCGCGAGGCGCAGTCCGCGCTCGTGCAGAATTTCGGCCGCAAAGCATTTTTCTTCTCTTAGTAAACCCAAGAGCAAATGTTCAGTGCCAATATGCCGGTGCGAAAGGCGCTCCGCCTCTTCGGCGGCATAAGCGAGCACGCGCTTGCATTCGTTGCTGAGCGGAAGATCGACCGAGGTCGACACCTTTTCGCGAATCGTGGTGTGGCCTTCGATCTGCTTGCGGATCGACTCAACCGAGGCATGCGAGCGCAGAAATCGATTGGTGAGGGCTTTATCTTCGCGCAGGAGCCCCAGCAGCAGGTGCTCGGTCTCAATGTAAGGAGACCCGAACTGGCTTGCTTCGTAACGCGCAAAGAAGATGACGCGCCTGGCTTTCTCCGTATAACGTTCAAACATAATGCCCTTCCCCCTTGAACTTGCACGATCGAGAAGAACTTGAATCCGCTCGACCTGCCCCCCAAATTCTTAATGACGTTAGGCCGTATCCTCATTATGCAATCAAACGGCCACCGAACCCAAGTACTCAAACGTTTTTATAATGTTACTGAAGGAACCTGTTCAAAAACCGTTTACTGCCGATTAAACCAATTTCCTGCACATTGTCTTACTAATCTTGCTCTGACCCATCTTAACTTTTAACCAATCTTGTCATCTTCACTTTACGCCGGCAATGATTCCGGCTTAATCTCTTCGACGCGCCCCCGCTCCAGCCGCAAAACCCGATGGCAGCGTCGCGCGAACGACAAGTTATGCGTTGCGATAAGAGAGGTGAGCTGGTGCTCGCGATGTAATCGCGCAATCAATTCGAAAACCGCTTCCGCGGTGTGCCCATCGAGATCCCCGGTAGGCTCATCGGCCAGCAACAACTTTGGACCGGTGATAAGCGCCCGCGCCAGAGCGACCCGCTGCTGCTCCCCGCCCGAAAGCTCGCCTGAGCGGTGATGCCCGCGTTGCTCGAGCCCGACCTCACGCAGCCAGCGTGAAGCTTCCGGTGCCGCCTCTGCCCAGGATCGTCCCCGGACCAGCAAAGGCATGGCCACGTTTTCTGCCGCCGTGAATTCCGGTAGCAGATAGTGGAACTGCCAGACGAAGCCCGCCTCGCGATTGCGAAACTCCGCTGCTGCGTCCGCCGACAAGGCATTCAGTTGCAATTGGGCGCAGTATACGTTACCCGCGGAAGCCTGATCAAGAGCGCTGAGGATGTGCAACAAGGTACTCTTGCCGGCTCCTGACTCGCCGACAATTGCAAGCATCTCGCCGCGCTTCACCTCGAACGACAGATTTTCAAAGAGCACCAGGTCCGATTCGCCGGACCGGAAAACCTTCTTTAATCCTTGAACCCGGAGCAGCGCGTCTTGTTCCGTCATCTGTTCCGCTACCTGTTCGATTAGATGCACGCCGGCGCCGCTTCGGTACATCCCGCGCCTTCCTTAATTGGATGAGGCGGTAACAGTAGAACCCGCCATCTTCTCACAGCAAGGCCCATGGTCGGCTATGGCCCGTTCGAACCATATTGGAGCCTGAATCGAAAATATCTGTTGAAAACGATACTCCGGGGCAGTGCCTTGCGATGTGACCGCCACACGAGTCAGAGTTGGGAGCAGGGCAATTTCTTAGACCTCGACCCCGGCTTCTGCGCCCGCCAGAGCGTGCAGGGACTCGCCATAAGGCGCGCGGGCGATGCCACGCTCGGTGATGATCGCCGTCACATACTTCGCCGGAGTTACATCAAAGGCAGGATTTTCGATGGACACTCCGTCGGGCGTCATCTGTTTTCCGGCGATGTGCGTGACTTCCCTGGCATTGCGCTGTTCGATGGGGATCTTGCTACCGTCTGGGCAAGCGAAGTCGATGGTCGAGATCGGTGCCGCTACGTAGAACGGAATACCGTTTTCTTTCGCGAGAACTGCGACGGTATAAGTTCCGATTTTATTGGCGACGTCGCCGTTAGCCGCAACGCGGTCGGCGCCTACAACGATCGCTCCAATTTTTCCCTGCTTCATCATCGCGCCGGCCATGTTGTCTGAAATAACTGTCGTCGGGATACCATCTTTCATCAGTTCCCAGGCGGTGAGGCGGGAGCCTTGCAGGAAAGGCCGCGTCTCATCGGCATAGACGTGAATTTTCTTTCCCTGCTCGACCGCTGCGCGAATCACACCTAGAGCCGTGCCGTAACCGGCCGTGGCCAGCGCGCCGGCATTGCAGTGAGTCAGCACTCCGCCTGCGCTTGGCATTAGCGTGGCGCCGTGGCGTCCCATGGCCTGGTTGGCGGCGATGTCTTCGGCGTGCATGCGTTGGGATTCTTCGATGAGGTCCTGCTTGATCTGCGCAATGGGACGAATGCGCAGTCGCTCGAATTTTTCCTGCATGCGGCGGATGGCCCAGAAAAGATTGACGGCGGTTGGACGAGTCTTGCCAATCAGGTCGCACGCCTGATCGAGGTCGCGTTTTAAGTCGCCTGTGGATTCGGCTTTGGAATTCTTGGCGGCTAATGCAATCCCCATGGCAGCAGCTACGCCGATGGCAGGGGCTCCGCGCACCACCATGGTGCGAATGACATCCGCGACCTGCTCGTGCGTCTGGCAGACTACGTAGGTTTCTTCTGTGGGCAGCTTCGTCTGGTCGATGAAGCGAACGCCTTGGTCAGTCCATTCTAGAGTTTGAATCATGAGTTCGTCGTTCGTCGTTCGTCCTTGGTCGTTGGCCAGATCTATACTTTGTGCTCCGCACATCTATTCCCCGGAACATTCGTTACTGCCGGCCTGCCGCAAATTCCGCAAGTCGCCGCGACCGCAAAGATTACGGGGGACGTGTCATCCATCTGCATAACATGCTCGGTGCGGACCTCGCGCGCGGTAAAGATAGAAATGAACGGAGCCGGGGCCGCGGCCTTTTCTACGCTTGGCCTTCCCTTTGCATCTTCGCGCTCGACGAGGCACATGGCACCTACAATCTCAAATCCGAATTCACGCGCTGCTTCGATCGCCTGTACCGTGGAGGAACCGGTCGTGCAGACATCATCGACAATCACTACACGAGCGCCCTTCTCGCGAAAGCCTTCAATACGCTGCCCAGTGCCGTGCTGCTTTTCGGACTTACGCACGAGAAAGCCGTTCAGCTCTCCGCTCACCACCGACACCGCCGTGACGATCGGATCCGCGCCCATGGTGAGCCCGCCGATGGCTTGCGGCTTCCATCCCTGCTTTCGTATCTCGCCGGAAAATACCTCGCCCGTAAGGCGTGAGCCCTTGGCGTCGAGAGTCGTAGTGCGGCAGTCGATGTAGTAGTCGCTGGTGCCGCCTGAAGACAGTTTGAACTCGCCCAGCCGGAAAGACTTGGAAGCGAGCAGGCGCAGCAGATCCTGGCGCTGAGAATGCATTTAATCTTACGATACCACTCTAACGATAACATGGAGAATTGAGCTGTGTCCGGCCCCGCCTGAGCTCTCGTCGCACACTTCGCATCCGTCAGACATGGTACCCTGAATATTCTTCACCATGACGCTTCGAGGTATGAAAATTGCAGAGTGCGCGAAAGCTTTTCTTCTTCCTGCTTGCTGGTTTTCTTCTGACAAACTTGAGCGGTTCCGGGCTGGTTTCGACGGCGCTTGCCGAGGGTACGCGCACCTGGGAGCAATCTAAATTTGACGACCTGAGCAAAGGCACGGCCACGGGCGTGGCGATTCGCAGCGCCGGCGGCCTGGAACTGGCGCCCACCTTCAAGAGCTTGTATGCCACGCCTTCCACCTACATCTGGGCGATTGCCGCCGACGATGCGGGCAACCTCTACGTGGCCACTGGCGCTCCCGCACGCGTGTATCGCATCACGCCCGACGGCAAGGCAACTATCATTTTTGAACCTAAAGAACTCCAGGTGCAGACGCTTCGGGCCGGTCCCGGAGGCGCGATCTACGCCGCGACCGCCCCCGATGGCAAGGTCTACAAGCTCGAACACAAGCCCAGCGGAAAGGGACAGGCAAAGGCTGATCCACCGCAGGATGCGGCTTCCGAGAAGGACAAGGAAAGAGACAAAGACGCGGCAAAACCAGCAGCGGATTCCTCATGGAGTTCGTCAGTTTATTTCGAGCCGGGTACGAAATATATCTGGGACCTGGCCCTGGACAAGTCCGGCAACCTCTATGTCGCAACCGGCGACCATGGTGAGATTTATCGCGTTACGCCGAAGGGCGAGCATTCCGTCTTTTTCAAGAGCGATGAAACTCACATTCGCGTGCTGGCCTTCGATGCGAAGGAAAATCTGATTGCCGGCTCCGACGGGAGTGGACTCATCTATCGCATTTCTCAGGCGGGCGAAGGGTTTGTGCTTTACAGCGCGCCCAAGAAAGAAATCACGGCACTCGCGCTCGATCCATCGGGAAACATCTACGCGGCAGCAGTCGGAGAAAAGCGCAGCGGAGGAACGAGTTCATCCAGCCTGGCGGCATCTCTTCTTCTGGGCGCGAGTACGCCGGCGACGAATACTACGACGGCGGCTCCGGGCATCTCAATCACGCCCGCGCCCAGCACGCCGCAGGCCACTGGAACGTTTCCATTCCCCGGTGGTGGGTCGAGCGGTGGATCGGATGTTTACCGCATTGCTCCCGATGGTTCGCCGGCAAGAGTGTGGACCTCGCGCGAAGATATTGTCTATGCCCTGGCCTTCGATTCTCAGGGACGCTTGCTGGCGGGCACCGGTAATCGGGGACACATTTTTGCCATCACTGGGCTCGAGGAGTTCTCCGATCTGCTGAAAGCGCCGGCTTCGCAGGTCACCGCGTTTGCCAAAGCTCCCGGCGGCGGTTTGTATGCCGCGACCAGCAACTTGGGAAAAGTCTTTCTGCTGGGGCCGCAGCCACAGGCTGAGGGCACCTACCAGAGTGATGTATTTGATGCGAAACTTTTCTCGCGTTGGGGGCGCGCTGAGTTTCGCGGTACAGGCAACATCGAGCTGTATGCGCGCAGCGGCAACGTGGATAATCCGGACCGCAACTGGAGTCCGTGGAAGAAGATCGATTTGACGAAGGACTCAGAAACCGGAATTCCGGCGGCACGCTATGCCCAGTGGAAAGCGGTACTGCACGCGGGAACGGCGGCGCCCAGCGTGGACAACGTCGCGCTGAATTACCTGCCCAAGAACGCTGCACCTGAGATCGACGACGTGACCGTCCAGGCTGGCGTTAAGTACCAGCCGATTCCGAAAGTGTCGGGCAGTTCAGATTCCAGCGGATCTTCCGCGATACGTTTCGAAGCGGCAACTCCCAGTTCGCACGATCGCGATTCCATCGGAGTGAAGTGGACCGCGCACGATGAGAACGACGATCAACTCGTCTACTCGGTTTACTACCGTGGCGACGGCGAGACGCGCTGGTTGCTCCTCAAAGACAATCTTTCGGACAAGGCGTACTCATTCGACGCCAGCCTGCTGCCGGATGGCGGCTATACAGTGAAAGTAATTGCCTCGGATGCGCCGTCGCATTCGCCCGGCGAAGCGCTGACGGCGTCTAAGGAGAGCCGCAGGTTTGAAGTGGATACGACCCCGCCGCGCATCGAGAACTTGGCAGCGTCGATCGAAGGTGGTCAACTGCATGTTACGTTTCGTGCGGTCGATGGATTTTCTGCGATCAAGCGGGCGGAATTTTCGGTGGACGCGGGCGAATGGAAATACGTGGAGCCGGTCGGCCAACTCTCCGACGCCAAGAGCGAAAGCTACGATTTCAAGGTCATGCCCGAAACCGCGAAAGACAGCGGAGCTTTTTCAGAGCACGTGGTGGTAGTGCGGGTCTACAACCGCTACGAGAACATGGGCGCAGCCAAGACGTTGATTCACGGCAAGTGAGTTCTAAAGAGTGGAGGCACTTCCGGCGTCCGCTCGATCTTCCGAAATATGATCTTCGGGAATGCTCTTCATCGCGCTGAGTTCCCCGGCGCGGCGCAGTTCTGGAAATTTCCAGGCCCAAAGTGCAATGACCACGAGCGTTCCAACTCCACCCAGCAAAACCGCAGGGACGGTGCCAAACCAGTTCGCCGTCAGTCCTGATTCGAACTGTCCCAGTTCATTGGATGCTCCGATAAAAACCATATCCACGGCCATGACGCGGCCTCGCATTTCATCGGGGGTGCGCAACTGTACCAGCGTCGCCCGAATGATTACGCTGACCATGTCGGCCGCACCAAGGCAAATGAGCGATAGCATCGAGAGCACCAGGCTGGTCGAGACACCAAAAAGAATGGTGAAGATTCCGAAGCCTGCCACCGACCAAAGCAGAGTCGGCCCCGCGCGCCCGCGCAGCGGGCGATGCGCCAGCGCCATGGCCATCACGGCAGCGCCTACGCCGGGTGAAGTGCGAAGCAATCCCAGTCCCCACGGCCCAGTGTGCAGAATCTCGCGCGCATAAACCGGAAGCAGCGCCACCGCTCCGCCCAGCAAGACGGCAAATAGATCCAGCGAAATCGCACCTAGAATCAGCTTCTCACTCCAGATGAAATGCAATCCGGCGAGGATGGTCTTCAGCGTTGTGGGTTCGCGCCGCCGCGCTTGCGGTCGGGTCTTGATACGGAAAGTCGAAACCAGAGCGCCCACGGCGGTCAGCATGGCCGCCGCGTAAACCGCAGACGGCCCATGAAACAGCGCGTAAAGAATTCCGCCAAGCGATGGTCCAAGAATTGTTGCGGCTTGGAATGTGGTCGCGTTCCACGCCACAGCGTTGGCGAAGTGTTCATCGGGGACAAGTTGGGGAAGAATCGAGCGGCTGGCCGTCCCGTTGAACGAGCGCACCACCCCCAGCAGAATCAGCACGGCATAAATCGGATGAACCGAATGCGTCCGTTGCTGCGCGAGAATCAGCAAGAGTCCCGAGCAGAGCGCATATCCGGCGTAGCACGCTCCTAATACTTTGCGACGGTCGAATCGGTCGGAGGCGTGTCCGGAAACCAGAAACAGCAAGATCCCGGGAAGAAACTGCGCCAACCCGACCAACCCCAGATCGAGAGCGCGCTTGGTGATGTCGTAAACCTGCCATCCCACGGCAACCGCCTGCATTTCGACGGCAGCCACAATAAGGAAGCGCGCAACCTGAAACAGCACGAAGCCCGGATGCGTGAAGGCGATGCGTCCAGCTCTGGATTCGGCAGCGGGCATTGATGTTCTAATGTGCCACAGAAACGAGTCTCCGCACAGGACCATTCCGCATGTGGGGACAGCCTCCAGGGTTGTCCAGGCGAGCGAAGCCCGAGAGCCTGTTCTGCCGTTGCAGTTGGGGACAAGTCGGGTAAACTTGGAATATGGCTGAGCTAGAAGTGACTAAAGGCGTTGTCCAGAAACTCCAAACTATAAGAATTGCCGCGCAATACGAATTTCCGACGGCTGCTATCGATGGCATGCTCGCAGAAATCGAGGCTGGATGCGGAACCACTGAACCCGGCCCCGAATCCCCGAAGATCGATCCGTGCAAGGACTAAGAACTGTTGGATGGGCCGCATGCGTGGTCTATTCAACCATCCCAGCGTTTTGGCTCCTGATCCATCCGCTGGCACCGTTTTGGCGTTCGCGCCGGCGATCCCCGTACCGAATTCTCCTTCCCATCTGGATGGGAATGTGGGCTCTCGTGGCCGCCATCACGGCGCCCTGGCGCGGGGTCACGCTCTATGAAAATAGATGGATGTGGATTCCCGCCGCAATTTTGTTCTGCGCCGGCCTTGTGCTTTATAAACTTTCTCGCAGCGAGTTTAGCTTGACCCAGCTCGGCGGATTGCCCGAAGTCCTGGCTTACCACGGCCATCAATGTCTTGTCACCACAGGCATTCGCGCCCGCGTTCGCCATCCCGTCTACCTGGGACATCTCTTCGAGATGCTGGCTTGGAGCCTGGGCACGGGTCTGGCTGTCTGCTGGGTATTGACAGCTTTTGCGGTAGCTACAGGGTTTGTAATGATTCGCATGGAAGAGGCGGAACTCGAAAAGAGATTTGGCGAGGAGTATGTTGCGTATCGAAACCGGGTTCCTGCTGTTCTGCCGAACTTCTTTCCATAATTCAGGCTGTCGTGAAAAAGATGCGACCGCCGTTCCTACCTGGCACCATCCCCATCGTCTGCCCACTCTGCATCACACGCATGGCAGCGCCAGGCAGGGCGCTGCAACGGGCATGGGCACGCGGAGGAATGCACTCATGTAAGCGATGGGACGGTCCAGTTCCTGAAAGTTCACATCGAAACGGCTGGCAGTTGGGACAGCGTGGCCGCCGCCATGACTGCCATTTTTGGCATCTTTCCGTTTCCCGGATTAAACGCACCTTGGATTTTTCCACACGGCCTTTTTTGAACACCCTAATGCTTCCCATGACTCTAAACTTCGGGTAGGTGATAAATCATGTTGCTGCCAGAACAACCCTATCCCGTGTTAAAGGAACCGCATCCCGTAGTCATGGAAAAGGCCGCCGACGGTGGCCCATCGCCTCAAGCCATACGAACGACCGAGATGGCTAATCTTATGAAGCGACCAAAGGTTCTACTGGTCGATAACGACGAGAACGACCGTTTACTGACGCGAAGGTCTCTGGAAACACAAAACTGCGAGGTGGTTTTAGCGACTTCCGTTACCGATGCCCTTAGGCAGATCGCCGCGCAGCGCTTCGACGTTCTTATCACCGATCTTCACATGCCGGATGCCGGAGACGGCTTTGCCGTGGTAACGGCGATGCGCCACAGCCAGCCCAATGCGTTGACCCTGGTGGTTAGCGATTTTCCCGACGTGCAAAAGGCGATGAACGCCATTCTTCTGCAGGCCGACGAAGTTCTGGTGAAGCCCTTCGATGCCACGCGGCTTCCCCGGCTCATGGACAAAGGGAAGCTAACGTCGCTGCCTTCTCCGCGTCCAGCCAAGGAAGGCGCCGCCGCCATTCTGGATCGCGACGCCGCCATCTTGATCGAACGGTGGCTGGAACGGGTGAAAGGAGTGGAAGCATTGGCCGCCCTCCCGATTTCAGCGGAAGAACGCAGCGCATATCTTCCAGCAATGATCAAAGGCATCACGGCGCGGCTGCGCGTCACCCGCGATATAGAAGCGATTGACAGTGCCAGCCCCGCGGCGGTAGCGCACGGACAAAGCCGCTATCGCCAAGGCTACACCGCGCCCCTGATCGTGCAGGAATCGCGACTGCTGCAGGTCAGCATCTTCGAGACCATCCAACGCAACCTTTCCACCGTGGATTTCACCTCAGTACTGCCCGACATCATGATCATTGCGGACGAGGTGGACTCTGAGTTGAAACAAGCCATCGGCAGCTTTTTGGCGGCGCAGCGGGAAGGAGGAGCCGGAGCCTCTGCCTGAGATTGCGGGGGAGTCGCTTTGTTGCCGATCGCTTTCTTAGGTATGGGATTCGGTCCCGCCGTCGTCGGCCCACTCCGCATCACACGCATGACAACGCCAAGCCGGCCGCTGCACGGGCATAGGCAAGCGGAGGAATGCGCTCATGTAGGCGATGGGACGGTCTAACTCCTGGAAGTTCACATCGAGCGACTGGCAGTTGGGACAGCGCGGCTGTTCGTAGAGGCCGATGCCCTGCACGTAGAGGCCTTCGAGAATCGGCTCGTCAAGAAGTTTCTGTGCGTTCGCTGCATCGGCGGCGCGGACGTTGAGTTTAATGCCGCCGATGAAATTTGAAATGAACCAATCGAGCCGGACGAGGTTGTCATCGGCAAGAAAACATTCAATGCCAGATGATTCCAGACTGCCTTTCGCGAGCAGCGCTTCCGGCAAATCGCGAAACTGCCGGATCGTCACTAGCTCTCGCATTTCGATTTCCTGCCGCGGTTGCTGCGTCAGATCGTCGGCGTATTCGAGATGCCGGTGGTCCATTTCATCTTCGAGCGCGACCCAGGCTAGCTCGGTCAGAGACTCTGCGCTCTGGGCGAGCATTTGCAACTCTCCGTCGGTCATGCCGGCGTAGTTCGCCGCCAGCCGCCGCCGTTCGCGTTGTTCGTCCAGATAGGATTCGTCCAGATAGGGCACTGGGCAAGGATACTGCGATTGACCGCAGTCGGCCAACTGAACATTTTAGGGATGGGATTCGCTGCCACCGTCGGTTTCACCATCTTCCCACTCGGCGCGGCATGAATGGCATCGCCACGCGCGGCGATGAAAGGGAACTGGCACGAGTATGAGGCTGGCGTAAGCAGCGGGATCCAATTCCTGAAAATTTACGTCGAGAGACTGACAGTTCGGGCAGCGCGGCTGCTCGTACTCCCCAACTCCTGGTACATCGAAATTGTCCGGAATTGGCTGATCGAGGATGCTATTCGCGGCCTCAACATTTTCCGGATCGACGTTCAATTTAATTCCGCCCATCAAGTTCGACCAGAACCAGTCCAGACGCACGATGTTTTCATCCGTCAGAACGGCGTCAATCCCTGCCGACTCGAGGCTTCCTTTGGCCAATAATGCTTCGGGCAAGTCTCTGAACTGGCGAATCGTCACCAGATTCCGCAGTTCGAATTCGCCATCGAGCGTCGCAGGCTCGGACATCGGCTTTGGTGGAGTCGGGTCGCCGGGCATGACCGGCGACTCTTTCCGGGCGATGATAGGAGCGTCCTCCGTGAGGTCGACGCCGAGACCTCTGCGCGCAATCTCCGCTTTCAAGGCCTCTCGCGCCAGATCGGTGAGTTCATAGGCTTGCGTGGCGACCTTCTCCAACTCACCGTCCATCTGGCCGGAATAGAAATCGATGAGTCGCTGTCTCTCCCGTTCGGGATCAATTCTCGCCATGGCGCGACATCATACGTCAGAGGGGTGGTTTACAGGTAAAAGAAATTCGTCTTACGAAACGCTCTCAGCGCATTCTGAATCCGAACGTGAGTGCGTGCGAACGATGAGCAGGCCAACCATAGTCGCGCTGACCAGCATGACTACTCTTATGTAGAGGCCGGTGTGAAAAACCTGGTCGCCGGCCGCGGTCCGTAGAAGGCCTGAGCCCGCGCTGATAGTGCAGAATGCGAAATAGATTTTCTCCATCCATCCGCGGGAAATTATCAGGAGCCACAGGAGGATGGAAGAGACGATGGCGAAAATTCCGCAGAGAATCCAAGTGCCCGGGCGCACTGCGGATGTTATCCAGACGCCGGCGGCCGGGGTGGCTGCAACCATCTGCCGTACCGCGATCAGGAGGAACACGAGGGAGTGAGCGAGCGCGACTATGGCGCGCTTGCGGTTGGTGAGAATGGAGAATCCGCTCATCCTGACGATACTGTAGCGAATTAACGGGCTTGAGGCTGTGATCTAGATCACGCGAGTCGGCGGCATGACCTCAGCGGCTGAAGCCGGCTTTATAGGTAGGCGGATGACGCAGCGCTGAAGCGCTGCTCCACCCTCACTCTAGTCTCCCCTAGTTCGGACTGTGGGCGACGGGCTTCTCCTGCAACAGCAATGCAGTGGCTTGCACTCGCCGATCGGAATGGAACCATCGTTGCACGATATTATCGCAAAGAAAGTTGGCCAGTGAGAGCAGGCTCATTCCCTGGTGGTGGACCATCCAGGATTGAACGAGTTCGTACCGGGCGCCGAAAAATCGGCGGCGCGAGTAGTCGGCGGCCTCATAGAATCCGTAGGGGCCGAACCATCCCTGGGTCTTCATGCGATGCAGATTGCTGAGCGCGCCTTTGGGATCTACGCTCAGGGCCAGAACAGTAGAATACGGAGAAACGATCAGGGGCTTCGATCCGTTTTTGCGCAGCGCGAGGCTGGGCACGCCGAACGCCTCGTAGTGGTAATCTCCTGCTTCGTTGCGCTTCGCACACGCCGATTCAGAGATGCCCCAGAGAATATGTTTCTGAGTGGCGTAGGCCTGTTGCGAGCGCACAGCCGCCACGCTCGCGCGGTCGAGCAATGTGTTGGGATAAGTACGCATCCAGATCGAAGGCATTAAGTATTCGAACATGGTGCCTGTCCAGGAGAGCAGGACTGGGCGGCCGTGATCGCTGGTATAAGGGCGGTCGAGCCGGAACCAGCAATCCTGCGGGATGTCTTCTTTGGCGATCGCGATGAAAACTGCGGTGCGAGGTTCGGTGGCGAGCAAGTTGTAACAGTAGGGTTGGAGTTCTTCGGACCCGGCGTCGAAACCGACTGACAACAGCAGGCGCTGTTTATCGAGCAGGAAGCTGAAGTCCATCGCATTTGCCAGGTCGCGGGCCTGTCCGCTGATTTGTCGCAGATCGCTGATGAGACGAAGCGCATTCTGCCGCGCTTCCGCTAGCATCGGCTTAAGGCGCTCGCCGATCGACACGTTCCCATTTCGATCCGATTGCAGCGTGTTATCGAGACGAGCTTCGAGTTCTGAAATAAAATCTGGCAGTTGCTGCAGGGGGACTTTGTCTGCGGGGTTCGCAGCGTCTGCCAATTGCTTTTGAAGTGGCTCGAACTCCGGAAGCATCCAAGGCAAATAGGTTCGCACCACGTCGCGAATTTTATGGATTCTCACGTGCGTTTGCTCGCGGAACCACGCAATATCGGAATCGTCGCCAGCCTTCGCTCTGGGGTTGTTGTCGCCGAGAACTTCTTCGGAGAAATTCAAGACTGGCGTCAGCCAATCTTTGCCTTGGAACTCTGTTTCGCAGCGCGAAAATACGCGCTTGGGGAGAACCCGCAGTGTGACGAGGACTTGAAGATGGTCCAGCAGGCCCCCGGCCAGCGCTTTCGAAACGAGGGGCCGGCGAAGCTGATCGAGACATCCTTGCTGCAAGGTCCAGAGAGAGGCTACCAAGTTGCCGTTGTCCACTGACGACACGAAAAACGGCGGCTTCGCTTCCAGAGAACGAGTTTCATACCAGTTCAACAAGTGTCCGCGATACTTCCGAAGACTGGTTATTGTAGTCAGCGTTTTCTGCGTGAGTTCCACAGACTCTGGAATCGTTAGATATCCGAATTCGTTTGCGACCTGCCTTGCATTCAGAAGAAGTCCGACGTTTGTCGGAGATACGCTGGCCGCAATCTTGCGCGGAGTTTCCTCGATATTATCGGGCACGAGCCAGTTGTGCTCTTCGTTGGAGAATTCCGCGAAATAGCGCCAGGTATGTAAAGCTGCTTTGCGCAGAAGCGCGACATCGCGGTGCTCGAGTTCTGGCGCCGCTTGTAGCGGAGAAGCGTTTAGCCAGTCCACCATCAATTTGCTGCAAGCCCATAGCCCAAGAATGGGAGAGGCGGCCAGCAGCGATTCGGGGCGCACCCACCAAATCAGAAAGCCCAAACCGACGGCGAGAAAAGGCATCCAGTCGATGTAGCGATCGACTTGTGTGCGGCGCTCTCCCAGTTCCGCTTGCGCGGCGGTTTCCCACTCGAGCATGCGCTCGTGTGTGACCCGCCGCACCAGTGCGCGCAGCACGGCGTCAAGCGACAATAACGTCTGGTGGGCCAGGAGGGTCAGCGTAAGCAAGACCGTAAAGTTGGCGGAAAACAGATTGCTCAGAGCGTCGCTGGCCATTCGCAACTGCCGCGCCGCTACGGCGCGAACCAGTCCAAAACCAAATTCTCCCCACGCTGGAACAAACAGAATACAAATTGTGGCGAGTGTCCACAGCACGGGATGGCCCATCACCAGCCATCCAAACAAAAGCAACACAAACGTTGCCGGTTCGACGAGGCTGCGACGCAGGTTGTCGAGGATCTTCCAGCGCGAAACCAGCGAGATAGGATTCGGAACCCTCCCGCCGGATTCATCGGGGACGAGGTCGGTTAACCATTCCACAATCTGCCAATCGCCGCGCAGCCAGCGGTGTTTCCGCCGGTTATAGGCGCTGAAATGCGAGGGGTAATCCTCAATTACTACAACATCTGTCGCGAGCCCGACGCGCGCATAAGCACCTTCGATCAGGTCGTGGCTGAGCAGGGCGTTGCGCGGAAAGCGGCGGTTCAGAACACGGAACATGGTATCGACTTCGTAGATGCCCTTGCCGGTAAAGCTGCCTTCTCCATACAGATCCTGATAGACATCGGAAATTGCGCGTGTGTAGGGATCGAGTCCGGTTTCGCCGGCGAAGATGGCTGCCAGGCGTGAGCGCGTGGTCGACTGTACACTGACTCCGACTCGGGGCTGCAAAATGCCATATCCCGCGACTACGATATTCTTGACCGGGTCGATGATCGCCTGATTTAGAGGATGCGCGAGCGCTCCCACGAGCCGATGCGCAGACCCGCGAGGCAGTTCAGTATCGGAGTCGAGCGTGATCACGAAGCGGACATTGGGGAGGATCGAGAGATCGCCGACCTTCACCGGGAAACTATCGTATTGCTGACGCAGCAATTGATTGAGATCGAGGAGTTTGCCGCGCTTGCGCTCCCATCCCATCCATCCTCCCTCGCGCGGGTTGTAGACGCGGTGGCGATGGAGCAGGAAAAACGAGCCCATATTCTTGCCGGAATATCTTTCATTGAGTTCGCCGATTAATCTCGAACACAGCGCCACCAGCGCATTTTCTTCGGGAGCGGGATGAGACGTGTCCGGCAGATCCGACACCAGCGCGAAGTGAATATTGCGATCATGGTTGCCGAGGAAGCGAACCTCCAGGTTTTCAACCAGCGTGTGCACCTGCTTCTCACTAAGCAGAAGCGTGGGAATCGCAACCAGCGTCACGCAATCGTCGGGAATACCTTTCGCGAAGTCGAGCTTGGGCAGCGCTTCGACTTGCATCAGGTTGGTGGTCAGATAGTTCATCAGCTGAACCGCTGCCTGGGAACTTGGCAATAACAAAATCAACATCGAAAGCAGCACGAGGACCAATGAAGTCGCGGCGGAAGTCAGCAGCCATAGAGTCACGGCGATGATGGCTAGAGTCAGCGCTGAGATTCCGAACAGAAGGAATTCGTCGGGATGCCTGCGCAGCCACGTTCGGAAGCGTTCACCGAAGGTCGGATGAAAACCGACTGTTTGACACAGAAACTCGGCTCCTTCAGCTAGTAAATAGAAACCAACATGGCTTTCTCGCAAGCCGATCCTGGGGTCGCGGTATTCCTTTTCGTGAGCCTGCCGAGCCAGGGTGAGAGCTTCTTGTGCGACCGCTGACTCGGTTCGGTCCGAACGCTGAGCGATTCGTGCGACTCGCTCGCGATATACGTTCCGGGTTTCCACGTCGAGTGCGGAATAGGCGCCAGCGGGATCCTGGCGCAGAATCCCGTCGAATGGAACCAACTGCTCCAGCACGTCCGCCCACGAGGCTTGCATTACACTTTCCAGGCTTCGAATGCAGGTGGTGACGCGTTTGTGCGGCTTATTCGTGGGATCTTTTATAAGAGCGCTGCCCCGAGTGGCAATCTGTTCCAACAAGACCAATTTCAGTGACGGTACGAGCGCGCCAATTTCGTGAAACTGGAGAGGTGTGATTTCCTCGAACGCGGTACAAAACTCGGCGAACTTGTCTTCGCCGAACGTGAAGTCAGTCTCATCGAAAAAACCTTGAGTGATTGCCAGCACTCGCGGGATGATTTCGCCCTTGCTGGTGACGTGAGGAAGGTCTGTCAGCGGGCCGAGTTCACTGGCCGCGCCGCGTGTTCCAGACCGAAGCAGCTGCGCATTGTCACGGAGCCACAGCAGGTCTTCGGAGTCGGGAGCCTTGGCGAAGGCCGCGTCCACGTTCTTGAATACCGTATTGAAGGAGTCGGCGAGCTTTTGGCAGCGCCGCTCGAACGTGCCCGACGATGTTCCCGGCATCCAACTCAGACTGGCGGCGAGCTCGGTCGCGGAACTGTGCATGGGCCGAGGCTCTGCCCCATTGCCATTCGAAGAATGAAGTTGCTCTTCTTCTCTAATGACTTCTCCAATGACTTCTCCAATGACGCCGAGGGTCTGAGTTTTGGGAACCATGTTTCCGTCTTTCCTACCTTTATCGATCACTTTCTGTATTCGCGCCTTCACCGGTAACTGGCAGCCTGCAGTTCGAACATTTCCGCATAGCGGCCGCCGAGATTCGTCAGTGCATCGTGATTCCCCTCTTCTGCGATGCGCCCGTTCTCGAGCACCACGATTCTGTCTGCCATCCGTACCGTGGAGAAGCGGTGGGAAATGAATAAGGCCATCTTGCCGGCGGTCAATTCGGCAAAGCGCTGAAAGACTTCATACTCGCTGCGCGCATCCAGCGCCGACGTGGGCTCATCGAGGATGAGTACCTGCGCGTCACGCAGATATGCTCGAGCCAGCGCAATTTTTTGCCATTCGCCGCCGGAGAGATCGACTCCGCCATCGAAGCGGCGGCCGAGCATCTGCTCATACCCGGAGGGTAGTTTTCCCACCACATCGTCCGCCATACTTTTCTGCGCGGACTGCTGGACCAGCGGCAGGTTATCGATCTGCTCAATTTTTCCGACTGCGATGTTTTCCCGCGCGGTCATTTCGTAACGCATGAAGTCTTGAAAGATGACGCCAATTTCACGATAAAGGTCTTCGAGGTTGTATTCGCGCAGGTCCACGCCATCAAGCAAAACTTGGCCTTCCACTGGATCGTAGAGGCGAGTCAGCAGCTTGACGATGGTGGTCTTGCCTTCGCCGTTTTCGCCGATCAGAGCTACTCGCTCGCCGGGGCGCAGATGAAAATTCAATCCGTTCAGGATGAGACGCGAACTTCCAGGATAGCGGAAGGAAACATTGCGAAATTCAAATCCGCGCCGGATGGGACGCGGCGCCGGCAAAGCATTGGGCTTCGACCGGATAGTTGGGCGCATCTCGAAAAATGCGATGAGGTCGGTCAGGAACAAGGCCTGATCGGCGATGGTGGAAAGCGTGGAAAAAGTCTGCTGCAAGTTCGAGCTGGCTTCTCGAATGGCGTTCGCTAAAAGAGTGAGAGTACCGAAACTAAAGACGCCGGTGACCGTTTGCCAAACCGCGAATACGTAGGCGGTGTAGTATCCGGCGGTGCCGATCGCGGAGAGAAATCCGCCTGCAACCACCTTGCGGCGCGCCAGAGCAATGTCTTCTTCGTAAACCTGAGTGGAAAGCCCTTTGAATCTGCCAGTGAGAAAATCTTTCAGGCCGAATAGCTTGAGTTCCTTGGCTGCCTCTTTGCTGCCGCCCAGAATGCGAAGGTAGTCAAGCTGCCGACGGATGGGTGTCTGGCGAAAATTCTTGGCGTATCCCAGGAACGCGAAATGAGTCTCACCCACGAACGCCGGAATCACTCCCACGACCAGCAAGATCAAAAGCCAGGGCGAAAACACCATGATGGAGATCGACAATGTGATGGTCGTGATGACTTGCTGGATGAGACGTCCGATGGCCTGAATCATGTACAGCCGGTCGGTGGCTTGAACGCGGGCTCGTTCCAGCCGGTCGTAGAAGGCGGGATCTTCGTAGGCCATCAGGTCCAACCCGGCGGCGTGCTCCATGACGCAAACGCTCACGTGGTGCGTGTACTTGCCGGCAAGAAGGGCGTCGAGATAGTCGATCACACGGCCGAGCACTCCGGCGGCAACTGCCAAGGCAAACTCGGCGGCGACCAGCCACCAAAGCCGTCGCCCGACAGGCTGATGAGCGGTTAAGATACGAAAGATAGTGTCGACGATGAGCTTTGAAACCCAGAACAGCGCGGGCGGAAGCAGAGCGGCAAGAACGCGGGAGATCAGACCGAGAACGACTACGGCGCGCCCGGACTCCCACACAAAGCGCAGGACAGCAGGAACATTGCGGAGAGCTGAGAATCTCTCCCGCCACCCTCCCCGGAACTCAGGTTCTCCACTCATGACTGGACCAAGCATGGACCCCGTTTGCCTGAGGTAGTTTCCTCCGGCACTCGAACGGCCCCGCGTGGCAGTCGAAGCGGCGGAGACTCCGAGTGTCTGCGAATCAATTCCCAGGCAAAAAACGAAATTCAGAAAAGCCAGGGTCAACTCATAGAGTAAACCTTCGATGAGAAAACTGCCCTACCGGTTGGCTTGGACGGGGAAAACTCCGGATGGCGGGTCATGCGCAAGGTGCGAAGCAGGACGATTACGGATGGTTTTTAGCGCTGGTACTTATGAAATCCGGCTCGTTCCATTCCACGCTGAGCTTCAGGAGTTTTCATAAAAGTGTCCCAGACAAAGCCGGTTCGCAGGTTCTCAGCCATCAACAGGGTGATTCCCGTGTCAATTCCAATCACATCGGTGTCGTACCAGTTCTTGAGAGGGTTGAATGCGTCCACAAATCCATACTTGCTCCAAGCCGATGGATAGCGGTTACGGATGTTTTTCAGGACACGCAGCGTGGCCGCAGGCAAGAATGGCAATGAGCCGGCGGACGCGCTTGGAACGACGCTGCCATCAATAGGACCCATGGCAGGTGGGCCGCCCCAGGCCACGTATCCGTGCTCGGAGTCCGAAGCCGAAATTCCCCAAAGATCGTCGCTATAGTCCGGAAACTGGGTGGCAAGTTCCACGCAAAAACGTTTATGCACTTCAGTGGCAGTCACGGAATTCTGGAAATAATCTGCGTATTTGTCGCGCTTGCCGCGAAAATCAAACCAGGCCTGCGAAAACTGATGCACAAAGAGCGGGGCGAACGATCCGATATACCGCATGCCATCGTATTCAAATGTCAGGCGCTTCCACGCGTTCCAAACTTCCTGCTTCAGGGGGTAGGTCGACGATCCCATGCCCAGCAGATACATCATCATCAGCTCGCTGTAGTAATCCCAGCGCGAGGGCAGAAACCCGACTTCCGGCGTCCAGCCATGAGTCAGCAGAGAGGTATCCTCCGAGAGCCAGGTCCAATCGACGCGATTGAAGATCAGATTGGCGAGTTGCGTGACCCCGGGATTACGGAAATGTTCGCGGGCGGTGAGGATTCCGCACAGGAGAATCGCCGTATCCACGGAAGATACTTCGGAGTCGAACATGCGCTCACCGGTTTCAGGGTTGGCGAAGTGGTAGAAGAAACCGCGGTGGTTGGGCAGCTTCTTCCACAGAAAGCGCAGCGTGGCGAAAACGCGCTCGATGGCGTCGTCGGTGGCGATGAAGCCGCGCTGCTCCCCGATGCAGAGCGCGGTAAGGCCGAAGCCGGTCGCGGCGATGCTGGCGGCGACTCCCTGCTTGTCAGTGTGAACATTACAGCGGTCCTTGACCATCCCCGTTTTCGCGTTGCCCTGCTCCCAGAAAAAAAGAAAACATGCCTTCTCCACTTCGTTCAGAAAGTCGTCGTCTTCGGGCGATAGTGCCTGTGCCATGGGTGCAACAGGGCGCGCTGAAGCAGAGGTCTGCGCCTGGGCGAGCGAAGTTCCAAGGAAGTTTGCAAAGGGAAGGCAAAGGCTTGTACCCAGAGCCTGGCGCAGGAGTTGACGGCGCGAAATTAGATTATGTTTGGGATCAGTCATTCGTTCGTGTTCATTGATCGTAACAAACTTTGTCGTAACCAACTTAAAGGCGTGGCAACGATCACGGCAACGTAAGAAAAGTGACTCAACAGCAGAGTCGATGCCAGCTATGGGACGGAACCGACGGATAATTCCTATTCGTATCTTTATGAGAGGATTTAGGGATGCAGGTAAACTGTTTGCCGTTGCCGCCGGTCTGAAACGTTCGAGCCGAGAACGGCATCTTAGGAAGTTGCCGCTGAAGTTGGCGCTGATGATGTGCTCATGACTCGCATTCACAAAATCGAGGGTTGGATCGCTTTGTTTGTTGTTCTAATGCTCGCCGCCGTCGCTGTTGCGCTGATCGGCTGGCAGAGACCAGTTACGCTGCGCGGCGCCGTTCTCGTCCAGGATTCGGACCCTCGCAAACAATTGCCGATCGGCGGAGTTGCAATCTCTGCCGGCGATCTCGCTCCCTCTGGCGCCACGACCGACTCTTCCGGGCTTTTCGAGCTTAAGCTGCGCAAACCCATTCGCAGAGGGCACCCTATTGTTCTGGATTTTCGCCACCCGCAATACCGTCCGCTCGAACTGGATGAATATGTCACGAACCAGCTTTATGTGGTCCATCTCGTTCCGATCTCCGTCGATCCCGTGCCGAAGAATCAGCCGGAAGTGAAGGTGGCCAACATTCGCGTCAGATATACCGTCAAGGGAAAAACCGATCAGAATGTGGGAAGCGCGGTTAAGACTTTCGAAATTGAAAATAAGGGCAATGTACTCTGCAAGGGCCAGTCACCATGCTCGCCCGACGGAAAATGGAAGGCGGCCGTCGGTTCGGCTACTTTGGACGCTGGCGCGGGCAATCAATTTCGCAATGCCAGAGCGTCGTGCATTGCTGGGCCTTGTCCCTTCACCAGAATTGAAGCTGACCACTTTTCGGAGGGCGGCCAGGTCATCACGGTCTCGGCGCGCGACTGGTCTGACACCGCGACGTTTGTGCTGGAAGCCGAGGTCTTTCGGCCTATGGCGAGCCAGATGGAACGCTGGTCCTATCCGGTCATCCTCGGGGAGGGACTCTCATTTACGTTGCCCTCTGCTGCCGGGAGTGTGACGATTGAGGCAGACGTGGACGGGCAGACCATTATTTTCCCGATGGGACCCTCGCTGTTCTTGAG
>JBEKJF010000003.1:0-44799 GCA_050011375.1 Candidatus Sulfotelmatobacter sp. | reverse complement strand
TTGGTCCACTGCAACCCGACGGTCTGGGAACTCTGGAAGCCGCTGTCGCCGTTGAAATTGGAAGTGCTGTTCTCTACCGTAACGTTGATGGCTGGGTTGTTGATCGCGATGCCCTGGCCATTGTTCCATTGGAACGTATCGGCGTCGAATGTGATGAAACTGCCGGAATTGACAGTGACCGCCGCGTTTGAACGGCAGGAGTTGGCGTATTGAAACACAATGCCGTCGAACACAAGATTGGAAACGTTGTTGATCGTGAGCAGCGAAGATTGGCTGGGAATGTCCACCGTCGCGGTGGACATATTCGTGCCAGAAGGCGGCCATACGTAAATAGTCGACGTCGTGTTGTCCACGTAAAACGTTCCGGGATACAACATCTGAGTCAACGACAACACCTGCGTCAGCACGCTCCCATTCACCGTCACCATTTCCTGGTGCAGCATGATTTCCTCTTGCAGATAGCTGGTGCAGCCGCTTACCTGTGCGCATACGGGATAGTCGTTCGTCCAGGCGTGAGTGTAAATGCTGCTATTGCCCGAGTACACGGACCAGCCGGTGTAGAGCGTGCCACCGCTCCAGATAACCTGGCCGGTGGCGCCCGAAGCTGGCTGAAAAGTGACCACGGCACTCGTCGCGCCGTTCTGAGCGTTCATCGTGACGGACTCCCGGTAGGTGCCTGCGTCGAGATTCACGATGGTCGCCTGGTTATTCAGATTGTTGGCTTGCGCCACCGACCAGGCGTAGGCGATGTGCTGAAATGGCGCTGACTGCGAGCCGGAATTAGAGTCGGAACCGGTGCTTGGATTTACCCAGTACGAGAGACTTCCCTGAGCGTTGCCCAATATGGGCAGAAAAATTACAGCCAATACTAACAAGAGGGAGGGCAGACGGTGGCTCTTCATAAACGCAGGACTCTCCTTGGGTTCGGTCAATCACAACAACTCAAAATTAGGAAAAACTCCACCAACAGCGCTTTGACAACTCGGACGGGACAACTGGTGGGAAAACGTCGATAAGAAGCGAATCGGGTCAAAACCCGCGACAGCCTGGGATTTCTATCGCTTCGCGAGGGAGATTATTACGGCACGGATCGACAAAGTCAAGATGCAGAAATTTGCAGTTCGTGATGCCATTTTCCACGAAGGCGGCGTCAAGGGTTTTGGATGGAATGTTCTCAGACCGCAAGCGGGATCCTCACCCAACTTACAAACGCCGAAGATCTTAGGAGCAAGTTCCAAATTGGGAAACTTTTCTTACGGCCGCGGGGTTCCTGTACTTTCGGAATCTATCTGCTTTGCCGCGAGCCTTTCAAACTGGAGACATGCGACTCCCCCAGTCCAGAATTCAATCGCTCTCCGTCCGCTCCGTCCACTTTCTAACCCTCGGCGCAGTGCTTCTGCTAATTGGGCTCCTACCAAAGAGCGCAGGCGCATCTGCACAACAACTCACATGCTCACCGTCAAGCCTGAAGTTTGGCACGGTTGATAAGGGCCAGAGTGAGGTCTTGCTGGTCACCGTGACAAATACTGGAGAGACGAGTGTGACGCTTTCCAGTTTTGCCGTGAGCAATCGCGACTTTACAACCTCGTCCATAAGTCTGCCTCTGACGTTGACGGCCGGGCAGAGTGTGGATGTGAATGTGAGTTTTACTCCTGCAGCTGTTGGATGGACAAGCGGCGCCATTACGTTTGTGAGTAATGCCTCGAATCCTACGCTCGTCCTTCAGGTAGCAGGCACGGGTGTGACCAGCGAGGCGCTGACGCTCAGTCCTTCGGTGCTCTCGTTTGGTTCGGTGGCGATCGGGTCCCACTCCACGCTGCCCGTGGTGCTGGTGAATGCTCGTACCTGGAAAGTAAGTCTGACGGCCATTCAAACAACCGGCAGCACATTCTCGGCGAGTGGCGCCACGTTCCCTCTGACCCTGAACCCGGGTCAAAGCGTGACGTTGAACGTTACCTTCAGTCCATTGTCGACAGGCGAAGTCGGAGGCAGTCTGCTGGTTAGCGGGCCTGGCGTAAACGTACCCCTTATGGGAACCGGAACGACGGCCACTGGGCAGCTGACCATCACCCCGGCAACGCTGAACTTCGGCAATGTCGCGTTAGATACAACAGTGACCGAGCCGATGACCTTGACTGCCGGTGGGGCAAGTGTAACGGTTTACTCTGCGGCAACCGGCGGTTCGCAATTCGTGTTGCAGGGAACGTCCTTCCCGGTAACGATTTCGGCGGGGCAGAGCTTATCGTTCAACGTGGCCTTCACGCCACAAGCTGCCGGAATCAACTCTGGTTCCTTATCGTTCACGAGCAATGCGTCAAATACACCTCCGGCCGAGTCGTTAACCGGCACCGGCACGGTGACGCAGTACAGCGTAAGCATTTCGTGGAATGCCAGCGAAGGCGTGGAGGGCTACAACGTTTATCGCAGCACCAGCGCGAGCGGAACTTTTCTCAAGATCAATTCCACGCTGGACGCAAACACGGCCTATACGGACAGCACCGTGGTCTCAGGGAAGACTTATTATTACGAGGCTAGCTCGGTGAACAGCAGTGGGAAGGAAAGTGGGCTCTCAACCCCGGCGGTGGAAGCGACAGTGCCGTAGCGAAGGGATTGACGAGGCGAAGTGGCAGGCAAAACGGGAAGAATGAACGAAGGAAGTATTATTTCATGCTGGCAGGCACACGGCAGGCGGGCGTGGAATCCTGGGCAAGGTTCGGATTTCGAGGGGATCTTGGAATGGAAGCAGGCGCAGGTTTTGAGACGAGGCTGGTGACTCCCCTGGCGCTTATTGCCCGCACCACATAATAGTAAGTCTTGCCACTCTCGACTAAATCATCCGCGCATTTGGTGCCGGCGAATGGCACAACATTGACCCGCTCGGTAGGAGGGGCTTTTTGCGTGGTGCCGCGATACAGGCAATAGCCAACCGCGGTGGAATGTTTGGCGTCGGCCGGAGCACTGGCGTTCCACGACAGAATGACCTTATGTCCCCCTTTTACCCCGGGCATTGGCAATGACGAATCAAAGGGTGGGCAGATCAAACCTGCTACAGGAAAGTCGCCCGTCGGTGTTCCGGATTGAGAAGGAGCTTTTGGACCGAGTGAGACTGGACCCGGCTTGGGCGGAACTGAGCTGTTCTTGCATCCGGCACCCAGGATGCCGAGGACGGCGATAACCGGCAGAAACTTAAGGTTCAGTTTAATAAGTCCAACTGCCGACCGCTGCTTCATAGGCCCTGTACGATCCGCCTCATTCCGTGTTGGTGTGGTTCCAATTATTGCTCAATCTTCGACATAGAAGTAGGCCCCCGACTGTTGTGATTCCCCGCGCACTTAACGACGTTTACTTTCTGGGCTCAAAGCCGAAATCGTACCCATATGTTGGCAAAGCCATACTGGTCAGCGCCGTTACCAACCATCTGTGCCTGGGTTTTATCGCCGTACGCCATTTATCGTCAAGTTTTAATCGCACCGGTCCGGCTTCGAATCGTATGGTGTTGCCCGATACTCCGTGACCCGGCGCCAGCGCGAGGGCGTGAGTATTTAAAAACGGAGGAGGCGACGCAGGCTGGCCGACAAATTGTATGATGCGGCTCACATTTTCCTCGGGCCGAGCGATAAAATCTTCGTAACGTAACAAGAGATATCTTCCTTCTGAGGAACCCCAAAGCGTCCTGATTGCGGAGTTCTCGAACATCCAGTTCACCGAGGTTCTCGCGGGATGCACGGTTGGGAACTCTTTAATCGCGGGATCGGGATGTGGTTTTGGCTTCAGCCAGGAGTACGCGCAGCCCCGAGGATCGCGTACAAGGTGCACAACAAATAAATCAAAAGCTCCGGTCAGCTTTAATATGTGAGCGTGCGAGGGATGTTTGGACGAATCGACAATAACCTTCGCGCCGGTAGTCTTGCCGATAGCTTGATACAACTTCCTCGTCAACTCTACATATGCGTCAACAGACGGCCTAACCAATCCTCTCATTACTGTATTCTGAAGAAAAAGTAAGTGGCGAAACCGAGCGCAATGAGTTCTCAAGGCTGAAGCTGCCGCAAAATCGAATCGGCCCGGAGTTTGATGAAAAGCTTCTATAAAGACCTGACGCCAAAAGTCACAATCTTTTAGGGCGCTCCCGCAGCCGCAGAGACCGTGAACGGCGCGGCCACCATCCAGAAGGCCGCCCCGGTCCCATATGTCGGCGAGCTCGCCAACGGTAAACCAGCCCGGAATTTGTCCTAATATCTGGTCGATGACTGTACTGCCACTCCGGTCACATCCAGCGATGTAAAGGATTGGTATTTTATTGCTAGGCATAATAGAGGTTTGAGTGAGCAACGGCGGGAAGGGCGAAACTGAAGGTATGAATGAGGATTTATTTCGGCGCACACATTAGTGTAAAGAGGCCTTTACTAATGACGCCTGCCAAGTATGAACTTTCAGTAAGTGATTAACTCGGTGCTGCCTTTAGAATCGGACAAACCTACACCACCGCCGGATTGTGACCGACGCACTGGAATCACAATGTTGATCCGTTCACAATTCGTTGGCCTGATTGACATGCGGATCGAAGTTGGCTCTGAGTCGATCAGGCACGCTAATACTCCTCCGGAAATGTCTATGACTTCTCCTGCGTACGAACATCTGGAGGGTAAAACGATCTTTAGCGATATGTCTGCTGCCCTGGGAGTGCAGGGCCGGCGGGATTGTGAGGCAGGCAGTAATATCCTCACTTCGATCTGCGATGCCCTCGCTGAATAGTAAGCATCGATTTGAGAACACAGCGAAGCTGCGAGACTACTTAGAGAGATGTACCTTTTTACTCCGGCTGCTTTCCATTTCTCGATAATGCTGCGAAAGCGGCTGAGACTTTGCTTAATTTCATAGTCGTGAATGACTCCGATCACCGGATATCCCGACTTTGCAATCGACGCTGTCGGCTCCTTGAAATAAAGCATTAACGCGGGTATCTTCCAGTTTCGTACGATGGATCCAGGTTTCATGATTCCGGTATAGTCTGCCGAGAAGAGGCCGTAGCCAGCAGCCTGAGCGAGAACATCGCACTGGCTGTCGTGCTTATGACCTGAAGGCGTGAATGCCGCAGCTGGCTCGCCAAACAGCTGCTGAATTTTATTCCTTGACTGTTCCATTGCACGCGCCTGGTCATCGGCGCCCACCGCCTTGTCATTCTTGGAATCGTAGAATTCGGTGTACCAGGGTGCGTCGGCGCGCTTGTCGGGCGCGCCCGCCCAGGCCTTGTGATCGGGATTCAGATGTGTAAGGCCGTGGGAGTGAACGTCAACGAAACGCTTTTCAACCAGGCTCTCGATTCCCTGGAACTCTGAGACATGATCGTGCGGAAGTCTTGTGGAGTCAGAGAAGACATATTTCACGCGTGCGGAATCGTGCAGAGCGCCGGGCGTCCGCGTCGAGAGCAGCTCGCCGTCTATAAATACATCGCCTGACTTTTGGTCTCCATCATCGACCCATCCTGGGGTGTACATTACGCTTAAAGGCGCATGCGTTTCTTTGAGCACGGTTCCCAGGTCATTCCACTCCGTTTCAGTCAGAAGGCAGCCACCCGTCACATACTCTGACTTCGACGCGCCCGGATCGTCGAGGCGAAGAACCATTGTGCTATCGACATCTGCGCGGACCATTCCATGACCGCTGTTTGCATCGAGAACAGAGCGGACCAGACGATGCATCTCGTTGTACTTATCAAGAAACAAATCTCCATGAAGCGCGAAATAATAGTTAGTGGCATTGCCGAACTTGTAGGACCAGGCCAGCGGTTCGCCGTGCATCGTGGTCGACAAGACTTCCACGTCTGTTGCGCGGGCAGCCCTCATATACGGCAGTTGGAGGCTCCTGATCAGGCTTCTTGTCTTGGTGAACGTTTGTTTCCAAGATAGTTTGCGCAACCCCCGGCGGCGGATACCTGGCAGGCCAGACTGCGGACCGTAATCAACTGCACAAGCGGAACCGTCTCCATTCGGCCAGCGCATAATCTTGGCCTTCAGTGGCCACAGTATTTTATCGCCGGTGAAGCGCTCGATTCCAAACCATGCGGCACTCCTGTCATCCGGATGATCGTACGCTGTGACTAGACTGACGCCGGTTTCAAACGATATTCGCCGTATCAACGATAGTGCCATATCGCTCAACTCACGGAGCGGCGCAGCAAACACAATAGACGAATATTTAACTAGTTCTAAGTCACCAAAGAGACTGGGAGTAATGTCTTTCGGAGTACAAATATCAAAAGTGTAGTTGCACGCAGACAACAGCTCGGCGTAGTCAACGCATTCGGAATCTGAAACGGAAGGATACGCGTCACCTACAATTCCAAAGCGGCCAGGCATCTCGGGAGCAATCAGAAGTACCCCGAGTCTGCTAACGTTGCTATTGTGAATGTCCATCTGACCCTTGTCCGTTACTTCGTGGGCAGTCCACAGCTACGCCGTAAGCTCCAACGATTGGTTGAGCGCCGCCAACCACTCCTTTAGCTGCCAACATGGATTCATAAACGACTTCGTGCTCGTGTATAAACTTTCGGGCGCTGTAAGTGGCCAACACGTGCACCTTCCCCCTATGTGCTATGGCGCACATCTTTTCAGGATTCGACAACAAAGTTGTAATCGCTTGCGAAAGCTCTTCCGGATGCGAAGGCCTGACTAACACTCCTGTTTCATCGTTGACCACCAACTCAGGTATTCCGCCAACGTTGGTCGCAACTACGGGCAGACCCATTGTCATCGCTTCGAGCAACACAAGCGGGAATCCCTCAGTTCTCGAGGGAAGGACAAAAACATCCATTTTGTCCAAGTACTCCGAAACATTGGTTTGGAACCCAGCAAAGGTCACGCTCCCGGCAATGCCCAACCGGCGCGCTTCGTTGATTAATTTGCCTCGCATGTGGCCGTCCCCTACGATCAAAAGGGTAGCCTTCGGAAACACCTTCTGCACATTATGGAAAGACTTCAGCAAGTCGATGTGCCGCTTCTCCTCGCTGAGGCGACCCACAGTGCCGATGACCCAGTCGTCCTTCCCGGCCAGAGCAGTTTCGTCACGGCGCCGGGTTGACTCTCGTATTTTCTCGGGATCGAAGTACGGATGGAGCACCTTGAACCTGTGGGCATGCTTTCTGGTCTGCCATTGCTGCCGGATCGCATCGGAGGCGCATAAGATAACGTCCGTGAATTTATTGAGAATACTGTTCAGTGGGTGCAGCAGTGAATCGCGGAATCTGTTTAGAAGACTGTGCGCTTGATTCTTTAGAGTAAGCTCCGTGGAAATAATGACCGGGACGCCTGCCAAGAAAGCTGCGATCCTGCCGTAGAGGTTTGGCTTCAATATATAAGTCTGTACTATGTGGGGTTTGGACTTCTTCAGATACTTGTATAAGCTGTATATGATTAGCGGGTTATCTTCCCACCCACATTGCAGGTTATGGAGCTTGCCGCCGAGGTCCTGAAAGCGTTGGCCGAATGGACTTCCTTTGTAATTAAAAACACAGACGGTAAAGTCGTACTTTTCGGGATCTATCCTTTGGGCGAAGAGGAGGAACTCCTCAATCAGGCCGTTATAAATATCAAAGTCCTTATAAATGTGGATGAGTTTGATCTTAGCTTTCCGACCAGTGGCCGCAGAGGAAGCTTCTTGGCACTTTGAGACCGCAATGGCGTGTGCTGCTTGCATGACCAATTATCTGCCCCAATTGCGAGGATGGAAGGCTCCGAGCCGGCCGGCGAATTGGAAAGCTCCGAACAGCCTCTTTCGCAACAGCGGATTCTGAATCCGCTGGCGCGAACGCCGGCCGTGAAAGTCGACAAGGTTGAGGTGCGCAAGCAGGGAAAAAATCTGATGATCCTCCGCTCCCGGAATACCAACCGATGAGCCACGAAAAATTGGATTGTCCCGATACATGAGCCGGGTCGCCTCGAACACAAATGCTTTGGGATTAGTATTCGCTTTGCCTGCGTAGTCAAGATAAGGGCCGTCTTGTACGCGAGCGCCAGGTTTCAGGAAGCCCTCGATCACGATTTCAGATTCTGCCGGAACCTCCAAGTCGACAGTCTGACATTTCATGACTCTCAAGCTCCTGGCTTCCAGGCCACCGGCGAGCGCATATTCATCGAACCCATACGGGCACGCGGCGCTGGCTGCCATCATTACGGTTTCGCTCACACCGATCGCCACTGCCATTGGCAATGGTTGCCCCGCTCTTTCAGCCTTTGCAAATTGCCGGCCCAAGTCACTTGTTGGAGAGGTGCTGACTGTCGCTTGCTTTGGCCCGACCACCTGCATGCGGTAAACGCCAACATTGCGGACGCCTGTGTCGGGATCTTTGGACACGTTGATGTGCCACGTGCCCAGGTAGCGGCCCGCGTCTTGTGTGCTCCATTGGGGAACTGGAAAGGTAAGAAAATCGATCTGCGGGGAGGGAATGACGTTTTGCAGAGCAGGGCTTTCGGTTATTATCTGCGGTGACAGCGGGTTTTGCGATCTCTGTTGGGCAACCTTAATGATGGTGTCCAGGTTTTCCTCATATTCCAGGCCGAGCGCAAGTGCAAGCAATCCGGGGCTGCTTAGCCCATTGGTGAAAACGCGGTATCCAGGGTAGTCCTTTATATTCTCGAACAGGAGTGGGACCTGCTGTTCTCGAGTAATCTTTCCGAGTTCAAATTTCCAGTCAACCGGCTGGCGAACCCGCCGCAGGTGATCTTGTGCCGAAAGCACCTCAATGAAAGCCCGCAAATCCATTCTATTTGTCTTATCTTATCCGAGGAATCCACGGAAGACGATTGATTCGGGATGTTCGCTGACAAGCAGTTAGGCTGAGCGCGAGCACCTGCGAAGTCAGGCGCTAGACATATCGAGAACACTTTGAATATCGTCGGCCGCGGAATCTGCCGCCTTCTGTTCTGCGATATCAAACAGACGCTCGACGGCAGGAAGGAGCGTGCCAGCTTCATCCTCTCGAGCCGCGGTTTTTAAAGCGCTGATTGGACTATGCATCAGCTTGTTGACTATGCCGCGTGTAATGGCATCGAGAGCCGCTTCCTGCTCCGACGAGAGCCGGCCCAAACGGCCGCGAGCACGCGCAATTTCGCTTTTGCGGATACTTTCCATCCGCTGTTGCAGAGAAACGATGGTAGGGACAACATCCAGAGTCCGCAAGTTCGAGCGAAAACGTTCGAGCTCAACGGCCACGATCGCTTCTGCCCGTTCGGCTTCCGTGCGGCGGTTGGCGGTGTACTCGGCAACTGTCTGCTGCAAGTCATCAATGTCATACACAAAGATGCCTTCGAGCCGATTCATTTCGGGATCTACGGTGCGTGGAACGGAAATGTCGATGAAGAACATGGGCCGGTTGCGCCGGAGCGTAAGAAACCGTTCTCCGTGCTGGCGGCGGAAAATGATGTGCGGCGCAGCGGCTGCGCTGATCACGATATCTGCGAGGGCACAAGTCTCATAGAGCTCCTCGTAATGGACCGCCTTGCCGCCGATCGATTGCGCCAATTGCGCTGCGCGGTCGTAGTTGCGGCTGGAGACTAAGATCGATCCCACGCCCCGCGCGAGCAGATGGCGCGCGGCCAGTTCGCTCATCTTTCCTGCACCGACGAGATAAACGCACTTGTTGGCGAGCGAGCCCAGCATGTCTTGCGCCAGTTCGACGGCGACGGAGGCGACGGAAACCGCACCCGTGCCTACCGATGTTTCGGTACGAACCTTCTTGGCGATCGCAAACGAGCGGGTTAGCAGGCGATCGAGGCGAGGGCTCATCACGCCCGCGTTGCGGGCTACGGCATAAGCCTCCTTTACCTGACCCAGAATTTGGGGTTCGCCCAGTACCATGGAGTCAAGACTGGACGCCACCCGAAAGAGGTGATGGATGGCATCCCGCTGCCGATACTCGTATAGGTGAGGCTGCAGGTCAGGGAGAGGAATGCCCGAGTACTCTTGGAGAAAATTGCAGAGATTGGCGCCTTCACCTCGGCTTTCCACAATCACTTCGACTCGATTGCACGTGGAAAGGATGATTCCACCGGCAACTCCGGGTTGGCGACGTAATTGGGTCAGCGCTGCGGGGAGCTGGCGCTCTGAAATCGCCAGTCTTTCGCGCAGTTCGAGCGGAGCGCTATGGTGATTGACACCAACAACCTGGATTTTCATGGATCTTCCGCGAGACAAAATTCGCAGCGTTCAACCGCGAGGGTTGAAATACAAGGGAGGGCGACCGGAATTGCGTGCCAGCGTTCGCTGGAAGCGTAATTTATGTAGTCTTTATTTTCTTTACCGGAGGCACCGGCAGCGAAACCACTTGGGACACGGTTATTTCTCCCGGGACTTTGCCAAACGCTTCGGCGTGCTGTTCCGACAGCAACTTGGCCGCGCGCTTGGCGAAATAGGTGATGATCAAATCCGCGCCGGCGCGTTTGAGGCAGGTTAAAGCCTCGAACATAACGGCATCGCGGTTCAGCCGGCCCATCTTCGCCGCGGCGTCGATCATGGCGTATTCGCCGCTTACGTTGTAAACGGCAAGCGGCATCTGAAATTCCTTTTTGGCGCGGTAAACGACGTCGAGGTAGAAGAGCGCCGGTTTTACCATGATGATGTCAACGCCCTCCTCGACGTCGAGCGCAATCTCCCGCATGGCCTCGTCAGAGTTCGAGTAATCCATCTGATGGGTTCTCTTGTCGCCGAACGACAGGGTCGAATGCGTGCCTTCCTTGAAGAAGGGATCGTAAAGCTTGGAAGCATATTTCGCGGAGTACCCCATAATCGGCAGGTTGTGAAAGCCGTGCGCATCGAGGGTCTGCCGCATGGCGCGAATCTCACCGTCGAGCATGGCGGCGGGCGCAACCATATCGGCTCCGGCTTGGGCGTGAGAAAGAGTAATTTTCGCGAGCAGTTCGAGAGAAGGGTCGTTCGCAAGATAGCCGTTCTCGATGATGCCGCAGTGTCCGTGCGTCGTATATTCGCACGGACATACGTCGGTGATCACCAGAAGGTCGGGCACCATGCTCTTCAGCGCACGCACGGCCTGCTGCACAATTCCATCGGGCGAGTAAGCGCCCGTGCCGCACTCATCCTTCGTCTCCGGGACACCGAACAAGAGAACCGCAGGAATGCCGAGATCCCGCACCAGGCGCGCTTCTTCCACCAGGCAATCGATCGAGAGGTGGTAGTTTTCGGGAAGCGCGCTAATCTCCCTGCGGATGCCGCTGCCGGGGACGGCAAACAAGGGCTGGATGAAATCCTTCGCAGCGAGGCTATTTTCACGAACCAGCTCCCTGAAGTTATTGTTTTGACGCAAACGTCTAGGTCGGTGCATGGGAAATCCCATAATGTAAGTTCCTCTAGGTTCCTAGGCTTTGACAGCCTGAGATTTTTTATTTTTCTGCAAATAGAAGGGGAGGATTTTCCCGCTGGCGGTTGCAATGGGAGAATCTCGTGTAATCCTCACCATTTTAGATTGCTTCCACATTTCGGTTCCGGACTGCGCCCACGATTCCGGACTGTCCTCGGCGGTTTTGAGAAGAACGAGAAATGCGCCGAGCACTGCGTTTTCGTTGATGGAGCCAACACGGGGACTGACCAACAACTGGAGTTGAGTCAGCCCTCTGGCATCCTCATGTTCGACCAATTGGTAATCGGTACTTCTGCCCCCGAACTTTTCGGGAAGCTCTTTTTCGATGATGCGTATGAAATCGGTGTCCACGAATGTGACGCCTTCTCCCGTCAACTTTTCATAGCTGCGGATGGCGCTGACGTGGGTGTCGAAACCCAACTCCGCAAACTCGCACTCACAGCCGCCGGTTGAAATCTCACCGTAGTCGCCCATTCCGACGTTGAGAAGCAGCTTTGGAGACTCATACAGAAGGCTGGTGAACAGGAACGAGTCCACGTTCATATCGGAATGAGGAACTCGGTGTTTGTGGGTAATCGCTGCCGTGGTGTCTTTGTACAGGTGGCAGTGATCGCTCGCGGCGTCTGGCGTGTCACAGCCTGCGGCGATGACGCCGGCTTCCGAAATGCCGTAGACGGGTACGGCAGAAGCTCCGACAGACTCGATCTCTTTCTTTTTTTGTGGAGTAAGCGGCTCACCGGTGACGAAAAATTTCGCGCCCCTCAGGTTGAGGTTCGCCTCGGCTGCGGCAATGCACACGCGGACGGCCGACGCGGCGAAGGTATAAACCACGCACGTCGAGTGCTCGTTGAGCGCTTGCGAAGCCCACTCTGCAATCTTGTAAGCATCGTTCAGGCTGGCATACTCCGGTTCAGCAAGAGAACTGCCGTACAGACTGTGCATGGTGAAAATCAGCTTTGTGCCCCACTTCTTTTCCCAATTCACGTTGAGCTGATCTTCGGCTACTTGAGAAAACCAGCGTTGAACACGATTGCCAATGTGCGCGAAACGCAGGCTTGAGTTGATGCCGGGAGCGCCGGGAAATACCGGGAACCAGTTGGCAATCGGAGAAGTCAGGCATCCATGGTGGTTCAGCAGAAAAGCGTCGTAAAGACAGCGTTGATTCAGGTAATCGAAATCGATGCGAATGCGGGTTCCCGCGCTTCGCGTCGCGCCGCTGCGTACTTCGTAGGCGCAAGACAGAAACGGATTATCGAACATCGATTCTTCGCAGCGAAACTCAATGCCCTTCCGGACCACTGGGATTTTGCCCTTGAATTCATCGACCGTGAAATAAATGCCTTCGTTCTGGAGAACGCGAAGGGTCTGTTCAATTCCATTCTGTGAAACCCACGACTTGACGTCATCGAAAGTGATTTGCTTCGGTACCAGCAGCTTCAAGTACGGACTACGCGGGTAGCCGAAAATACTTTTCTCTGCCAGAGTCAGAAAGTTCTCTTCGCGCGCCAGCATTCTATGCTTCAGCTGGGTTCGTGCGGACGCAATGGCTTCCTCAGGCGTCATCCGCGACTGGATGAACTTCCTGAGACCGTTGACGAATCGAATGTATTTCTGCACCTTTTCGCTCCTAAACTATTGGACAGCCGACACGGCTGTCGCTACCTACGTAGATCGTCTTTTACGCGATCGGCGTTTGCGCGATCGGCGTTCGCGCCACTGTTCCCAAAGGCGGGGATGGATTTGAGATGTGGTTACCTTCTTGAAGACACTGCGTGGCCCACCTTCAGCTCCCGGGTGTGAGTGTCCGCTGGGATTGCCGATATCGAGCCGAGATCGGATTTCATATCGGGTTGAACATCGACAGGTTGAAGAGCAGCAGGTTCAACATCAGCAGGTTGGGCCGCAGCCTGAACATCCGCGAATCGCTCCGTCGAAAGAAAATCTATGAGATCCAGGTATTGTTTCTTTTTCGTGTCCCAGCCATGTCGCCTCACGTATTCATAGCCGGCTTCGGCGAGAGATACACGCAACTCTTTGCTGCCGATAACATCGAGCATGGCATCGGCCATCGACTGGCAGTCACCGGAACGGAAGAAGTGAACGATCCCTTCTTTGAAGTAGAAGTCGTCAACCTTGGTATGCGAGAGCACGACCGGCACGCCTTGTGACATAAACTCCATGATTTTTGTGCTGTAGGCCTCGTTGCCAAAAGAGTCGGCTCTTTTCGGCACGACTCCGAGATCGGCGTTTGCGATCACTTGTGGCATTTGATCGATCGGAATGCCGTCCATAAATTTAACGCTGTCGCCCACACCAAGCTTCAGCGCCAACTGCCTCAAATCCCTAGCCAGGGTTCCTGCGGCGTTGCAGTAAATGTGGAACTCGGCATTGGGGACGTTTTCTTTGACGCGGCAGAATGCTTCAATCGCAATATCGACGCCCTGGTGCCACTGCAAGCTGCCAGGAAATAAAACGATGAATTTATCGTCCGTTCTGGTCCGGGCCCGCCGCGAAAACATCTCCGGGTCGACGTGATTGATAAGAACAGAGCATTTCTGTTCCGGCGCCGAGCGCTCGACCACGGTCCGAAGCCATAGGTGGTTCGACACGATCACGTGATCGACAAATCCGGCGGATAGTTTTTCGATTGTTCTTAAGAAACCCAGGTAAGCAGCTTTGAGCTTCGAGGGGAATTTATTACCGAACAATTCGGGAACCAGATCGTGAATATCGAGAATCAGTTTGGCGCCCGTCAGCTTGGGATACCATGCCGCAAAAACCAGAAAGTCCGGCATGTTGTGGATGTGAATCACATCGTAGCGATTACGGACATGGAGTCTGGTCAGCTCCCTTGAAGATCTGAAGAGAAATTGCAGCAAGCGGCGGGCATAAGTCCACTTGCTGCGCTCGTCATTCTTACGGTATTGCACCCGATGGAGCGTAACCCCGTCGATCTCTTCCACTGGCGGCATGCCGGGTTCTCGGGATAAAGCGATTACATCCACCTGATCGCCACGCTTCACCAGAGTTTCCGCGTAGCGCCGCACGCGGTTGTCTTGCTCGTACGGCGTGTAGCCCACCATGCATATCTTTTTGCGCGTATTTCGAGATGAAGCGGGTACGCTCTCGCGGTAATAGCGGGCGACTTCCCGGGGCAGCGCGGCCCAGTACGAGCCTTCATATTTCTCTCGCACGTAGCGGAGAAACTCCGCGTAGCGCGCGACCGCATACTCATCGCGCTGTTCTCGGCCTTCAAAGCACATGTAATCGGGGTGAGTGTTCAGGGATACCATGCCGCCGTGTTCGGCGATCCAATCCACCTTGCGCTTCCAAACATCGATGTTCCGCTCACACAAAACTCCAAAAAGGTTGAAATCCTGAATCAGGGTGTAGGGAAGTTCGACATACCCGCCGCCTTGCGGGCCGGGCACCCAGAAGGGAAAGATGGTGCCGGCACCATCCGGTTCCGGTTCAAAAGGATCGGTGTCAAAGGTGGAAGAGTCATACTCGACATCGAGCACGTGCTGCCATCCCAACCGGTGTTGCATCAAAGGAGAACGAAATCCAGAAGCGTTCCAGTTCCGGAGATATTGATTGATGCGGGCGGCCTTGGCGGCGAACTTCGCTTTCGAGTTGTAGAGCATGCCGTCATGTTCCAGACCGTGGACTCCGACTTCGAATCCAGCGTGATCCAGCATATGCCGCAGTGCGTCCGGGACCCGGTATTCACCTTCCGGCACAAAATTGAAGCAGGAACGGAAGCCGTGCTTCACTTCGAGATCCTTCAAACGCTCGATGCGCGACAGACCTTTGCTGCCTTCGACGTCGTGTGTGAGAATCAGAGCGAAGCGTTTGCCATTTGGCCAGCCCGGCCATCCGGGCGGTGTGCGCCCGGCTTTAGGGTCGATGGGCCAGACGTCGGCAAACGTGCGTCTGCGGCGACTGGCCCGCCACCGCCGCAATAAAAGTCGAAGGCGCCAAGGCATAAGCGGCTTAAGGAAGTAGTACGCTCTGCTGGTAAGCATTTTGATCCCCGTAGTCCTCGAAACCCGTTTCCCTAAAGACGACTGATTTGCTCGAAGGTCTGGACTTAACCTATCGACCTCCGAGGGCCGAAATGTATCGATATTCCGCCGGGGAAAGCGGGAACTACTGCACGATCACGGTCAGGCCAGTAGGGGGAGCTGGCGGCAAAGTATTGCTGCTGCTATAGCAGACGGTTGGGTCGAAGAGCAAAAGACCGGAGGAGTCTCGCGAAGTACTGTTATAACAAGCTTCCGCGGGGATAGCGTTCACATGTCCTTGCAAGGTGGAGGCATCCACATTTCCGCCCGTAACATCGGGCCCTACGGCAGGCCAGGGAATGCTCCCAAACCAGCCAGGTTCCGAACTCTGGTAAAACGATGGGGGCAGCGAGTGAGTTGTACCGCTGGCCCAGATAATCGAGCCGCCGGCAATGTCGAAGTTTCCATGCTGGAAAATGGTTCCCGACGCTTTTCCCACCCAGTATCCGGCGATGTTCGAAGGACCGCCTGCGAAAGTCTTGACGCCGCTGCCGTTGGTATCGCTGCCGGTGTCATATCCCACGCTGACTGCGTAGAACCAGTTGTTGTAATTTCGCGTAGCCGACGGAATCACAGTGGAGGTGTAGGGTGCGGTGCCGCCAGTGTAAAGACCCTGTGTAGCTGCTGTGAGTGCATCGGCAGAGCCGAGAACATTTCCGATCGCGTTGCTGTTGGTGTGCACCCAGGAGTTGGTGATGGCAAACATCTGTTCGTTGGCCAGTTGCGTGCTAGACCAGTCTACGGTGCTGCGCCCGGCGGTTAGAGGCGAAGCCAGAGTGTCGGTCCCGCGAAACTGATTGCGGAACATGGTCTCGTTGGAACCCGATCCCCAGAAACTGTCGAGGGTGATGTTGTTGCCGACATTGCCCTCGTAAAGATTGAATTGAGGCGAGGCCCCATGCTCCAGAAACGATGACATGATTACCAGGTCGCCACTGGAATCGAAGTTGCCGTAGCTATAGTTATAGCCAACCACGTTGCCTGCGCTACCCCAGTCGACGATCACGCCCACGTGCAGGCGCTCCAGAATATTGTTCTCAACCAACGAGCCGGAGGTCTTATTGAGCAGGGAAACATCGGAGTCCGCGCCGCCCGGACTATGCAGCATGGCATTGGAGAAGTAGCTGTCGCGGAACTCATCGCGGTAGCCGTAATAATCGTCGATGTGGTCGCCATCGGTGTAGTTGTCGAACACTTCCTTCACCCAGCAATACATGCAACCCCAGAGGGCAAATGTCTGAGCATAGCCGGTGTTGTTGGCATAGGTTTGCAGCAGTTCAACGCCGGAATACTTTTGCACCCCCGGAACCGGGGTGGCAAGCGCCGGCGATGTATTGCTCGCGGTTCCGTAATTTGTGTATAGAGCAGGAGAAATTGTCACGGTATTGCCGGAAATGTTCTCAACCTCTACGATCTGCCCTCGCGCCCTCGCCCCCTGAAACGGATAGTCGCAGAATGTACAGGGAGTGTTCACGATGGTGTCGATCGTCACATAAACCGGATCATCCAATTCGGTAATCATCAGATAGCCGCCCACCGACATTCCAGAGGTGCTCGAGAGGGTCAGGCTGGTCGATCCTGCCGTATTGCCAGAATTGATGGTGGCGGAATTGGGGCCACCGGAGCTAATTCCGCCGCCCGTGCCCATCGTGATGACTGCTCCGCTGGTGCCCGTGGTATTCAAGATGGTTGACAGGGTGCCCGCTCCGCGCAAAACGGTATAGCCAGGAATCGTGAGATTGCCCTTGATAAGAAACGTTCCGGAACTAAGTAATACATAATGAGGATTGCTCAATGTCGATCCGCAGTTGCTCAAGGCAGCATTGATCGCCGAGGTCGCGTCGGAGGAGCCATTTTCATAAGCCGATGCCTGAATTGTGGAACCGCATTGCGTCCATGACGCCGAGGGTATGCCTCCCGGTACTCCAGTTTGCGTCCAGTCGATGGCGCATTTTTGGGGAGCGCTTACCGTCGCGGCTGAGCAGGCTCCAGTACCGGAAGTCGGGTTCAGCACCCCGGACCAAAGTTGAGCGTGCGAATACAGCGCACAAAAGATGATTGCGGGGAACAAAAGAACGTAACGGCGTTTCATTGACCCTCGGGGGACCGAGCTGGCATTCGCTAAAACAACAGCCCTGAAAATCCAAGCTGTTCAGTTTTACCAGCCGGTGCAGTCCCAACAAAGGTCTCGATAGTACATGATCGACAAACACCCAGGCCTCGGGAAGTCGCCTCTCTTTCTTGTTCACCATTTGACTAAAGCCTGTGGTGCCAACGACTTCAGATTCGTTCCTCAGCCCGACCTGCGATTCTGTGAAGGTTAACATTTCCTAATTTAGGACTCACGACAAAAGCTATGTTTAGATCAGAGGCAAACTCGTGAAGATTGCTCCCCTATTTCGCTGCTACCGGCTCGGCCAACACAGCACTCTCGCCGACAGCACAGGCCATTGCGGGTACAGAAGATGACTTCGGAAACTTCCCCACTGGGAGCATTCCTCGCACTAGCCGCGCAAGTTGATAAAGGGGCGCGCACCCTCGGTGCAGAACGATGACCAGCCCGAGGTACAGAATGCTGAAGCCGGCGGAGGTGATTGCAATGCGAGCGGCAGTCTGAACCAGGCCGTTTCCCCAAAATACGGACGCGACGCGGTGCATGGTCAATGCTGACGCGCAGGCGGCGAGCGCGGATGCAAGCACGAACTTCCAGGTCGCGGCCAGCATGGGAGCGACTCCGAACTGTATGGGTCTGCCCGCATACCAGATCGCGGGAATCGTCAGAATCCAGAACGATGCGGTCCACGCTACAGCAATTCCAACCGCACCCCAGCGCAAGCAAAGCAGAAACAGTAGAACGGTGACGGCCAGCTCTACGATCCCCCAGCGAAACCAGCGATCCGCTCTTCCGATCGAAAGATGGATCCATCCGTGGGTGAAGTAGAGCATCATGATTCCGATGCCCGGACCGAAGAACATGAAAATCCGGCCCGACTCCTCCCACTTGGTTCCGAGCAGCAGCCGAATCACATCTTTGCCCACGAGGGTGAGATTTGCGCCCAGGCCCATCCCCACAAATGCGAGAACGGTAAAGGAATTTACCAGATATCGCCGAAACTCAGCAGAGCGTGGATTGAAGCGGCTGAGGGCCGCAATGGCCACATTGGCCAGAGGCGACACCAGCAGGCCCGCCGACAGGGCAAACAGGTCGTAGGCTTTCTTGTAAAAACCGAGAGCCTGGGCGTTGAAGCGCCAGCCCACCAGTAAATTGTCGGTGTTGCGGGAAAAATAGTTGACGGTAAAGCGCCCGTAAACGTGCATGGCGAACCGGACCATGGCAGGAGTGTTCGCCGCCCGCCGGGGAAAAAGTGGCAGCCACCTGCACAAGATCCATGCGCCAATCGATGTGCTGAGTGGTACGGCAATTACTTGAGCCACGAGCGCCCAGTATCCCCAGCCTCGCCACGCCAGAAAAATTGAAATGACCACGGAAACAGCGCGGGCCACAATGTCGTTGGCCGAGACAACCGAGAAGCGCATAGCGCGTTTGAGCAGGGCGAGGTGCTGGACTGACGTGCTGGTGAGAAATATCGAGATCGATGTGCCAACAGCTACGTTGGCGACAACTGGATCCTTGTAGAACCGCGCCAACAAAGTGCCCGCACCGGCAAAGACAACCGTCAGCAGTGTTCCCACGCCCAGGTTAATCCAGAACAGGTTGCTGGCCAGTACATCGTCGAGATCTTCGAACTGAAGAATCGCCTCGGTAAACCCATTCAGGCCGAAGTTGCCCAGCAGAAGGCTGAAGGTTGTAACCATCGCCACCACGCCGAAGTCTCTGGGAGTCAGCAAGCGAGCCAGAGCAATTGCGGCAATGATGTGCAAGACCGTTCCCACGCCACCCGAGAACAAGATTGTCCCTGCGCCGCGGACGGCGAGGTCCCGTATGGGACCCTCGCTCGGCCGGAACGCGCCAGTTTTTTCAAACGGTCTCAAATGTGACTCTCGGAGAAATCCTCATAGTTCGCCAACCCCGGGTTCGCCAACCCCGGGTTCGAAGAAAATTCCGAAGCAGCAAACTCCACAGCTACGACTGGATCGGCTTGCAACGCGTAATCCCTCAACTCTGAAGAAGGTGCAACTTCGGGACGGAGTTGAACCCTCGGAGAAGCCATTCGGGGAACCGCAAATGTGGCAAGGAGAAAGAATATCCAAACCAGGGTGGTTTCCCTGAAGCCGGCTTCGGTGAAGTTGTAGATGATCGCTACAACGAAAAACGCAAGGTTCAGGTTTGCCAGAGCCGGGTCCCGGCGAAAGGCCGCAATCACGTTCCGGTAGCCGTTGATGATCAAACCGGCGAGCAAGATCACGCCAATCCATCCCAAGTTTAAGTAGAGCTCAAGATAACCGTTGTGAGCTTCTTGAAGGCCGGTCATGGTCAGTTCCCATACTCGATGCAGGCGCCTTCCCATCCAGAAACTTTCGAACCCTGTTCCGACCAAGGCGTTCCCGCGCACCGAAAGGACGACGTCCCAGATCACGGTGCGGCCGGTAAGCGTAGGGTCGCGGCCAAGAGATTCCACCATTCCGCTACTGAGAAACAGCGCATAGAAAGCGATGCCGATCACCCCCGCGACAAGCATGAGCACCACCGCGGGGCGCCGGGCAACCGCGCGGAAACTCGTGGCTATCATCACCGCCGCTCCCAGACTAAAGCAGGCACTCGCGGTCACGGAGTTGGCCATCCAGAAAAGCCAGAACACCATGGCCAGCAGGACGCAATGAGCCAGGATCCGCCGGGCGCGATGAGTGTGAGTGCGGCTCTGGATGAGGCCGAACAGACACCATACCGATCCCAGGCCAAAGATCAGGCAGAGCATCCCCAATTCGTTCTTGTTCTCAGTCACACCGGTGTATGCGGGAAGGAAGGTCCATGGGTGGTACATGCGCCCGAGGTCCCCGTAATACTTAATGAATAAAACCGAGAGCGGCACCAGTACGAAACTGGCACGCAAGAGAAGCCGCCGCACAGCCACTGCGGGCTGAAGCTCGGTGAAAACGATGAGCACAAATACCAGGTCACCGAGGGATTTGATCCAGCGCTTGAAAGCGACGAAAGTGTAGTCGGACCAGAAGACGCTTATGGCGCAGTAGAAAAAAAACAGCAGGAGGAGTTTGTTGTCTAGAAGCAGCTTTCCAACCTGCCGCCACCGCCCGGCAAGGATTACGATCCCGATGGCTAGAAGGCAAAGCAGCACCTTCCGGTCGATGGGACTTCCGTCAAGATAGTAATAGTCGGGGGCATCGCTGGGCGGCGCCACGCCTTTAAACCCCAACAACGCCAGCCACGCAGACGCCGGCCGCGATGTGCTCAGGAACAGCCAGACAAAGGGAATCCAAAGAGCTTTGGAGACACGTGCGTCCGGATCGCGGTCGAGCCAGAACAGCGCCGCAATCCCAGCAATACAAGCGATAGTCGCGACTGTCGGGGACATTCAGGAATCAAGCATTGCAGAATCGAGCATTCAAGAATCGAGGAACTGGCGGTGCATCAATTCGAGGGTCAACAACTGGTGAATCTCGCTGGTGTAGTTTTTCTGTCCCGTGACATGGCCGTGCACCATGGCTTCGACCGCCGTGGGATTGAGATATGGCCGGGTGAGAGTTCGCGAGTCCAACAGCATTTGCTTCACGTAGTCCGAAAGCGGGCCGCCGTACCAGACGCGGAAATGCGCGAATTTGTGCCTGCCCAGAAAAATACGCTCCAAATGGAGCGGGGACAGAACATGGTCCATCTGGGCTACCCACTGCGGCATTCCGTAGTCGTAGGCGTATTCCGCCTTGACCGTAAACTCGATGAAGCTGCGGGCCGCGGCGGAGTAAAGCGGCAAATTCCTCCCACCGTAACCACGATCGGTCGGAATCTGCCGAAGGGTTGCGTTGCCGTCCGCGATGAGCCGAAGGGAAATGTCATTTCCGTCGAGGGCGGCTTGCGGAGCCTGAAAAACCGTACGCACAAAATCGTTGTCGAGATATGGAGATCGCAGCGCCACCTGAGTTTGCTCCAAGGCCAGAAGCCCGTAATGGTGCCAGGGAGCCTGCCGGAAGACGGAGAAAGATATTGGATTGGTGTTGCGAAGCTGCGAGTAAGTGGCAACGGCGGTTTCGATTTCGGAAACAAATTCCGGACGGAATAGCCCCGAATTAGGGATACCCGCTTTGAACGCCACGATTCGCCGGAGCACTTCGCCGCCGTAGTTTCCGGTCATCCTTACCGGAGCCATCGCGCGAGCAGCTTCGTTGACGTATAGGTCGGCGGCGCGATTTACGGAGGCGCATGCATCCGTCAGGTAGACCGTGCGCTCGGCATAGTGAGAAAAGCGTGACAGGAATTCTTTCCCCACTGGAATCACATGATAGGGCTGCCCGCAGACCTCCGCCACTTTTCGCGCAATGGCAACGTCGCGGCAATCGCGGTACGTCCCGCCAAAGGAATAGCACGGCAACGATCCCGGCGTGGACTTGTGCCAGGCCATAATCATCCGGCTATCGAGGCCGCCGGTGAGCGAAACCCCGACCGGCTCGCCGCCGTTGAAATAACGCGGAAGGTTCCGCGAAAACACTTCGCGAAGATTCTGGTAATAAGTTTCCAGATCGACTTCGGGTTGGTTCTCCCATTCGGAGGGGAGAAAATAGCGTTTTTTGTCCTCGATCGAGCCGGCGCGAAATGTCCACGAGGCCGCAATCGGCAGCACGTGGATATTTTCAAAGAGCGTGCGGTCCTCGAGCACGCACCCGCAAGCAACGAACTCGCCTAATCCGCGCGGATCGAGCTTGCGAAGCTCCGGACGGACTGCCAGTATGGCTTTGGCTTCGGCGGCGAAGTAGAAGGCCTCGTTCGATTCGTGATAATACAACCGGTGCATTCCATAGCGGTCATTGAACAGCTTCGCCGTGCCGCGTCTGCGGTCGGCGACCAGGCCGTGGAACCTGCCGTTCAGGCCTGCGGGAAAAGACGAATCTTCCTCGTAGGCGTGCACCAGGTAGGAAGGCCCCTTCAGGTCGAGCGTGTGACCACGTTCTTTCAAACGCCTTGGCGTACCGGGCTCGGGAAATTCCTCCCCGGAAAAAAGAAGAATTACATCGCCTTGTTCATTGGCGATGGGCATGGCGTCGGCAAACGAGCCTTTTCGTTCCGCCCAACCTACGTACACTCCCAGGCTTTCATCGATCCACGTGCCGGTCTTATAGAAAGACTCGTGGCGAAGCGCTGCCACCATGCGCTCGAGCTCCCGCTCCGCGCGGGCGCGCGGCATCTTCGTGACCAGACCGACGAGTCCCGGCATGAACTTAGAGAGCCTCGTTAACGGAGTCGAGCTTGCGGTTGTACCAGGCGTTGCGGATATTCCGCAGCCTCGCCGCCAGCGGTTCGGGGATGCGATCCTTCATATTCCGGTGCAGACCAAAACGCAAGGCGAGTTTGCCCAGATCGCTGAGCGGGACGTAGTAGCGTGGCACATCGATGCGCTGGAACCCATTGCGTTCTTTGAACTCCGTGATGCTGTCCCGCTGCTTTTTTCCATAGGCGAAATTCGAGTACACAAGGTAGGGAATTTTGCGCTCGGTCGTGGAGCGAACCGCTTGCGCCACCAATGCGTTGGTGACGGATTTATCGCGGTGCCGAATCATGGCAACGATATTCATGAGGCCTGCCTGACTCCGGCTCTCGTCGTGAACCAATTTACAGAAACCGACCAGGCGATTTTCAAGATAGGCGCCGATGAAGATGCTGGTGTCGAGGAATGTAGCTTCTTCGCGGTGCACGGTTTCGAGGTCCTTGCCATAATGCGAAAAGCGCCTTCCCTGGCGGACGGGACACTCGTTGTAAACTTCCCAGATGCCCCGCACCAGCGCATCATCGAAGGCTGCTTCCCTTACGACGACACCCTTTTTTTCGGCTTGCTTGGCCTTATTGCGCGCCTTGAATCCAAGTTGTTTCATCCACCAATGTTCGAAGGTCGTGAGCGGCAGGGCGGCGAAGTTGTCCCACTCCATCGGGTAAAGATGCTTTCGCGCGGTTTCAGGCAGCCTTTGCATGAAAGTGAAGAGGTCGATCCTCTTTCCTGCCCGCCGAATTTCGTCCAACACGGGTGCAGGGTTTTCGAGAAAGTGATATCCATCCCCAGCGGGCGAGGCGAGCCTCAGCCAGCGTCCGCGTACGTCAATGTCTTTGCCGCAAACTCGCATCTATACTTTGCCTCGTATTTCTCCCGAGGTTAATTCGGGAGTCATTAATTCTAATTCTGCCTCGCGAACCGCTATGTGCCGAACTTGTGACAGCTCCGGCGAACTGGCTGATCTGGGTCGTTCCTGCTCGGGCGGTCCCGCCTTCAGCGCCGGCTTGGCGCCGCCAACCTGCTTCATGGGTTCTTTTGGAGATCGTTCTTTTAGAGTTCGGCCTTTTAGAGTTCGATAAGCAGCCCGCAAGGCATCGCCGAATTCGATGCAGCTGCGGGTGACTACGCCGGCGTGCGAATCGAAGCGGCCCACGTAGCGCACGTCTTTGCCATTTTTTCCAGCGAGGTCACTCTTGAATTTGAATCCCCCCGGATTTGCAACCGGGTTGATGCCATTCAAGTTGTAGAGGGCAGCGCCGTCTTGTTTCAGTTTTTCGACCAGCTTCCAGCGCAGCAGATAGGAGCCGTTAGTCTTCATGCCGGCATCGCTGGTGGCGGCGAACAGTTCGATGCCCATCTTTCCCATCTGGCTCCAGATCAGGCCGGCGCACGTCTCCCCGCCCGACCGGCACAGCATAATCTTCATTTTGAACGGTTCGGGCAATCGCGCCTGAATCGACTTGAACTGGTGGATGTTGTTGGGTTCAACGAAGTTCTTGCGGGTCACCATCTGTTTGTAAATAGGTATAAAACGTTCGAAGAGTTCGTCGGCCGTACCCTCAATCGTCTCCAACTCATTTTGCTCTGCGTGTTTCAAATTGCGCTTCCAACTGCGCGCCATTCCATCGCGTAGAGCGGTGAGGGAGGGCTGCAAATCCATCAGCATCGTCCGTCCGCGCAGATCTTCGCCTAAGGACGAGAATCCCTCTTCCGCCAAAATCTGCGAGAAGGACGCGGAACTGTCGTCAAACAGAACTGGAAACAGCCTGAGCGATAGACCTCGTTTGCACACATACTCGTTGCGTAACGCGCGAACCGCCTGGCGAAAGATTTCTATGTTCGCTGACGCTGCACTTTTGCACCACAGTGGGCCCCATTGGATGTAGGCAATGCCGAAATTCAGGAGCGGAACTTTTGCGATTCTCGCCTGGGCAATCGCCGCGACCTCGCCCTCGTAGCGCAGTATCAAATGACTCAAGTTGCTTTGCCCGGAAATTACCTCTCCGTACGTCCAGGTCTGATAGGTGTTGGCATCGTCAAATAACCCGAGCAGTCCATGCCATGCCGCCTCGTCGACCTGATCGACTTGCGAAGCGTACCCGGCGTCTAAGGGACGCATCTTTTTGTTGTTCTTGCGTGACGATTCAGTAGTTAGCATTGGAGGGTTCCGCAATTGCAATCACGTTCAGAACGAAAAGCGTTGATTTTCTCGCGAGAATCCGAGCTTACTCGGTGACGTATTGGTCTTTCACAATGTGAATGCCGGCAAGCGCCAGGAGTTTTCCCAGATGATCAAAAAGACGAACTGACAAGTCCATGAAGCGATGCTGCCCTGCCACGAAAGCAAAGGGCAGCGCACAAATATAAAGAGGGATCGCCGCGGCGGACCGGATGACGTCACGCGCTCCAAAGTTTGCCGTTTGCGGCTCCATCGCTCCCCGCAGCAAAGCTCGCTTCAGCATAAAACTTCGCCGCCAGCGTACCGGCGGGACAACCTCGTACGCAACCGCTTCATTGCACCAGATAAAAACGTGGCCCAGTTCGATCATGCGCTGGAAAAAATCCTGGTCTTCCCCCTGGCGAAATTGCGGATCGAACGGCTGGTCGGCGCCGGCAAAAAGCTGTTTCTTCAACAGCACATTTCCCGTGCGTCCCTTTCGCCAATCGATAATCAAGCCGGTAGGATACGTGGGGCGCTCATAGAAGTTACCCTTGACGATCCACTGGGGCGGTTGTTCATCGAAGTAACGCTTCACCGGACCAAGTACGCCATCGACCTTGTATTCCCGGCATGCCTTCAACAAAGTCAGCAGCCAGCTCTTCTCCGGGAACTCGTCGTCGTCGATGAAGGCGATGTAGTCTCCTTCGGAGTTCTCGACTGCTTTGTTCCGGGCCAGGGCGATATTCTGCCGGGCTTCGATGCAGTACTTGACTGGAATCGCCGATGCCCGGTGGAACTCCGTAATCACATCTTTGGCGGACTGCTGCTCGTCGTTGTCCACAATGACAATCGAATATGTAAAAATGCCGCCGGTCTCCTGGTCGGCCAGTTTCTCGAGCAAGCGTCTGAGCAGATGCGGCCTTTTGTAGGTGCAAATGCAAACACTGATGTGACTGAGTTGAACCGCTGTGGCATGCTCAGGCACCGATACATCGGTCGGGACATCGGCTGTACTTGGGAATACTGTGGTCAGGCTATTAACCATCGATGTCTTCTATGTGGGTGGTTTTCCGCTGCTGCCGATCGCTAAGCGACCTGCCAGGGTTTTGCATACCGATAATTTTCGGAGGCTTCGGCAAATACCGTGCCGAACGGCACGATCCGGTCGGCTTCGATCCACCGGAAAATCTCGCCTCCGGCCAGGAACCGATGCTCTTCCGGGTTTACGGGATGGGTTTCCGCTTCGACGATTCCGCTTTGAGCGGCCGAGAAGATCTTTTGCAGGTGTTCCGGCTGAAGCGGCGGCAGGGAGAAAAACAGATCTGTCATGCGATGCCGGGCCGCCATAAGGCGGTCTGTAATCCTGCGATAGAGGCGGTTGGCGAAACTCTTCTCGCCGCGCCGGAAGGTAAAGTTTCTTCGAGCGATGGTTCCTGCGGGCAACAATTTTCCGAAAAGAACGTTGGCGCAAAGATGCGCGTGGTGGTGGCCGTCAATGCGATTTGGCTGGGCGCCGTAAAGCCGCCGGAATTCCTCAAGCTGGGCCGCCACTACGTACTCGAACGAACTCGTAAGGCCGGGATGAAAGACGACATGCGCCACGCGATGCCGCCGAAGATAGCGCGCCAGCCGTTGCTGATGTTCGATCAGTTTGGCGGGAACGCCCAGCGCCGAGAATTGCGTCGTCAGGTTCAGATGAAGGCCGGTATCGATGCCATGCTCTTGCGCAATGCCGCTGGCTCGCGCCGAGTCTTCCATGAACATCATGGCGCTTACCGCCGAAACCGCACCCTGACGGACACATTCCAGCGTGCGCTCCGTGGTTTCGCGATCTCGTCCCCAATCGTCCGCGTTCACCACCAGGCGACCCGAATCCGATGTCGTGAGCATCTCGTCAGCTGATTTAGCGTCCATAAGGCTGCAGCTTTTCAGTACTGACTGGAAGGAGTAATTTCTGGCGCGGCCATGGGCACCCGATTGCGGCTCAGAACTTTCTTCAGTCGCTGCATCTGTTCGTGTCTGTGGAAGGCCACGAGTTCGGGCGACACCGGCCGCTTTGCTCCGCTCAGCACCGACCAGAAATATCCCGCGAGCAGAGTCAGAGATCCGGCCAAAAAAGGCTTGTTGTTAATTTGACGCAGGGCGCGAAACAGCTCCCACACGGGGTGGTTTCCGATGGTGTAGTCCTTAACCCCAAATTTGAACTTTGCCGCCCACTGGCTGCGCCCGGCGGTGCCGATCGCCCGGTGGTGCTGACACACCTTTTCGGTAAACGTTCTGGTTTTCCAGCCGCGCATTCTTGCCGTGATGACGGCGATGTGGTCGATGCAGCCGCCCTCCACGGGCACATAGCCACCGATGTCTTCAAAGCATTGACGCCGAAATACCTGGCACGCGCCGGAGACATGCTCGATGCTCACATAGCGATAGTCGTAGATTGGATTTTGGCCTTCCTGAAAGGGCGTTCCAACCAGTCCCAGTTTTGAATCGTCCGCCAACTTCTGGAGCAGGAACGAAAAATAATTTTCGTCAAAGGAAATGTCGCCGTCGAGGCTGCAAATGACCTCGTGGTCCAGCCCCTTTACCCTCGCGTAACCTGCATTGAACGCATGCACCTTGCCGGCGAAATGCCGTTCGCGGCGCTCCGGCATCCGAAGCAGTTCAATCCACGAATGCTCGGCCGCATATCGGTTCACAATATCGTCGGTACCGTCGGTCGAGCCGTCGCTGACGATGATCCATTTCAGCGGACGAACCGTCTGCGCGATCATCGACTTTATGGTCAGCTCAATGAACTGCGCCTCGTTTCGCGCCGGAGTAATGACGATGTAAGCTGGAAGATTCATCGCGCTATACCAGAACGGAAGCGGTTGCCTCCGGGATAGCAACCTCTGGTTTTTGTTCGGCAGATTCCGACACGAGCATGGACAAAGCAAAAAACATCCAGGCTTGGGTCCATCTCATGTACGAGGTTTTAATGGTGCAGGTGCGAAGTATCCGGTAATAGAAGAATCCGCGGTCGTCCCACATGTGGTCCATGGCCCAGCGGAACACGGAATGCGCCAATGGGACGTTCCCGGGATCAAGGTCCTTAAATTCGAGCAGCGTGATAATGCTTTGTGCGACACAGTGGGTATCGATTGGATAGGTATTGTTGTGAAAATATCGAACTGCACCGTCTTCGCGGAAAAAGTGGGCGCGATAAAAATCGAAACCGCGCCGTATGGCTGAGTCAAATTCATTGGTTTCAAGGCACTGGGAAATGGTTCGCAGCGCGCCCAGGTTGAAGCCGGTATGGAAGTTGTCGATCCATTTTTGTTTCGCTCCCTCGCCGTAATCCCATCCGCCATTGGCGTTCTGTTGTGCCGCCGAGTAGCGAGCCGCCTTGAATGCGGGCTCCACGAATTTCTCTTCGCCCGTGTGCTTGTAAATCCGGCAAAACAGGGCGGCAGCAAGGAAATTCGCGTTATGGACGGTGGGCCGATGGGAAGGAAGCGGATAGGAAAAGCCAAAAACCGAGTTGCCATCTGTCCAGTAAAGCTCGTTCAAAATGTATTCTGCCGCGCTCACTGCCATGCCGAGAAGCCTTTCGTCATGGCGCTGCTCATAGGCATCGAGCAGTCCGCAGGCGGCGAAAGACGTGCAGACCAAGTTGGGCTGCCACCTGGGCACTAAAAGAGCCCGCGTTTGCCAGGGAAAATTGTATCCCCAGCACCAGTACGGAGTGTTCGGCGACCGGAGCGCAACCAGGCGTTCCACCATCCGATCGATGGAATGTTCATTTTCCGCCACATGGCCGGCTATTCCGGCGTTCGACAGTTTCACGAAGGACGAGAGGAAAAGGCCGAGCGCTTTCGGATTCTGCGTTTTGGGAACACCGAGAACACTTCGAACGTTAATGGGACTTCGCTTCAAAAGCTGAGTGAGGACCAGACGGGGAAGCTTGGAATCCAGAAACGGCAGCGCGGAAAACAGTTTGCTGTTCAGAACGTCGTAAGGTTCGTATCCCGCCCAATCGTTGCTCCGACAATATTCCAGAAGCTTGAAAAGCGTTGTTTCGGCTTCGCTTCGGTTACGGTCGCCATTGGGAACTGGCATTTTCATTTTCATTCCTTCGAAATCTCGTTCGGCAGTAGCCCTGTCTTCCGTTTGTTATGCAGTTCGATCTGCCGCCAGAGATAGAGCTTTTTCTCCGCCGGCATTTTTGTTGAGGACTCGTGCTGCAAAGTTCAGAATCTCAAGCGCAACCGTTTTCTGTTGCTCCGCCGTAAGCTGCGGGAACATGGGCAGGGAGACGATTTCCGTGGCGGCTTTCTCGGCTACCGGGAAATCTCCTATTTGGTAGTGCCTTTCCGCATAGGCTTTTTGCAAGTGCAGCGGAATCGGATAGTGAATGCCAGTGCCGATAGCGGCTGTCTTCAAGTGATCCATCAGGGCTTCGCGGGCGGCGGTGCGCACCACGTAGAGGTGATATACGGCGCGCGACCACGATGGTTCATGAGGCAGGACGAAAGCGTCCCCTGCGGATTGCAGCAAGCGGTTATATTCCGCGGCACGTTCCCGGCGCTGGGCATTCCACTTCGCCAGGTGCGGCAGCTTTACGCCCAGCAGTCCCGCCTGGATCGCGTCCAGCCGGCCGTTATAGCCTTCCATATCGTGGTAATACTTCTTGGCCTGGCCGTGGTCGCGGAGCATTTTTACCTTCTCCGCAATGGCCGCATCATTGGTCGTCATCGCGCCAGCTTCTCCGCAGGCTCCCAGATTTTTCCCCGGATAGAAGCTGAACGCAGCGGCACGGCCCATCGAACCAGCTTTCATCCAGCGGTTCTGCTTTTGCGAAAAGTACTCGGCGCCGTGGGCCTGGCAGGCATCCTCAATCACAATCAGGCGGTAGCGCTCGGCGAGATCGAGAATGGGATCCATATCGGCCATTTGTCCGTAGAGATGTACGGGAATCACCGCTGTGACCAAGCGGTTGCTGCGGCGGCTTACCAGCCTGCCGTCATCATTCACGGTGCATTGATTCTCCAGATATTGGGCAAGCTTTGCGGGATCGAGATTGTAGGTGCGCTCATCGATATCCACAAATTCGGGCAATGCCCCGGCTTGTGAGATCGCTTCGGTGGTGGCGATGAACGTATTCGGCACCGTGACCACAACGTCGCCGGGCTTCACGCCGGAGGCTGTGAGGGCAAATCGCAGAGCGTCAGTTCCACTGCTGACCGCCACCGAATTGCTGGTGCTGCAAAAGGACGCGAAAGCCTTTTCAAAGTCTTCCACCATCGGTCCACCGATGAAACCAGCCGTATGCAGCGCCTGGCGAAACACCTCGGTCAATTCTCGTTCAAGCTCAGCATGAGGAGTAATAAGGTCAAGGAAAGGAATGCTGTTCGAGCCGTTATTGGCGACACTCACTTTGAAACCTCCGCAGTTCTTTCGATATACCTGAATAATTTCGCTGGATTGCCCGCCACAATCGCATTGGCGGGCACGTCTTTGGTGACCACGCTGCCGGCTCCCACGATGGCATTTTCACCGACGGTGACGTTGGAAAGAATGGTGGCGCCGGAGCCCACCGACGCTCCCTTTTTAATAATCGTCCGCTCGACCTTCCAGTCGGCTTCGGTTTGCAGATTTCCGGCGGTCGCAGTGGCCCGCGGATAGCTGTCGTTGATGAACATCACTCCGTGGCCAATGAAGACGTTGTCTTCAATGGTCACGCCTTCGCAAATAAAAGTGTGGCTTGAGATTTTGCAGCGCTTGCCCACGGTGGCATTTTTCTGGATCTCCACGAAGGCGCCGATCTTGCTTTCATCGCCGACTTCGCATCCGTAGAGGTTGATGAACTTGGAAAGCTTGACGTCCTTGCCCAGCTTGACGTCAGGAGAGATGCAAACGTAGGGGTTCATAAATGAATTAACGCTCCGCGCTGGCGTAGAGACTCGGAGGCGGCTTCGAGCATGCGTACCACGCGCAATCCGGCCCGGCCGTCATTGATCGGAACTTCATTTTTCAGGATGCACTCCGTGAAATATGTGAGTTCCCGGTGAAGCGCCTCGATCTGTTCGATCTGCGGCGCCCACATATCCCCGGTGCGGTAATTGACCAGCAGGTTGTACACGCCCTCGGTACTGGTGACGCTGACGCCTTTGTCATAGATTTTGATTTTCTCGTCGGCCTCGAGATCGTTCCACACCAGCATTTTCTTTTCACCGCCAATGAGCGTGGTGCGCACCTTCACCGGCGACAGCCAATTCACGTTGATGTGGGCAATGATTTTTCCGGGGAAGTACAGCGTGAGAAACGCGACGTCTTCATGCCCGTTCAGATGGGTTTGTCCGGTCGCCGAAATCGCCTCGGGCGTCTTCTGGATCAGGTAGTCGATGATCGAGAGATCGTGCGGAGCAAGGTCCCAGACCACGTTCACGTCATGCTGAAACAGCCCGAGATTCACCCGCGTGGAATCGTAGTAATAGAGCTCACCGAGCGACCCATCCTGCAACAACTGCTTGATCTTATTCACCGCGCCGGTAAATAAGAAGGTGTGGTCGACCATGATTTTAAGATTCTTCCGGTCGGCCAACGCGATCAATTCCTCGGCTTGCGCGGCATTGCTGGTGAACGGCTTTTCCACGAAAACGTGCTTGCCGTTCTCGAGAGCCGCCTTGGCCAGTTCATAGTGAGTCCAGACGGGAGTCACCACGGCAATGGCATCGATGTCGGGAGAGAATAGCAACTCTGCGGCGTCGCCGGTTACCAGGACGCCGGGATATGCTTTCGCGGCTTTCCGTCTGGCCGCCGGGCTCTTGTCGCATATTGCGGCCAGTTCCGTTTCGTCCAGGCGCTCCAGGTTTCGAGCCACGTTCGGCCCCCAGTAGCCGTAACCTATGACTCCGAACCTGAGGGTGACATTACTTCGTGATTCCTTCGGCGAGTTTACGGTCAGCGGTTTGGTTGTAAATGTAGCCATTTTTAGAAACCTCAATTGAGAAGAGGAGGGTTCAAATAACAGTTGGAGTAATAGGGGGAACTATTTACCGTGCGCCTTCCCCAAGCAGAACTGCCCCGGGTGTGCGCGCCAGAATCTTCAAATCCATCCACGGCGACCAGGTGCGCGCATATTGCAGGTCGAGCCGTACCATGTCATCGAATTTCACGCGGCTGCGTCCGCAGACCTGCCAAAGCCCGGTCAGCCCCGGTTTGGCTTCGAGCAGCCGGCGGCGATGCCAGATGTCGTAGGCTTCCGCTTCGTAAGGGATGGGCGGGCGCGGCCCTACCAGCGACATTTCCCCCTTTAGCACGTTGATGAACTGGGGCAGCTCATCCAGGCTCGTTCTGCGCAGGAACGCTCCGACGCGGCTGATCCGGGGATCGTTCGTCAGCTTGTAGACGCCATCATCACTTCCACTTACGGGCTGTTTGCCGGCTTTGCCAGCGATCAGCTGGGTAACGTATTCGCGGTGTACGGAGGCATCGTTGTTTACGTACATGGAACGAAATTTCAGGAACACAAAGGGTTTGCCGAACTGGCCCAGGCGGCGTTGCCGGAAGAAGACCGGCCCCTGTGAGGTCACTTTCACGGCGAGGGCAATGATCAGAAAAAGCGGAGAGAGCAATAGCAGCGCCAGCAGGCTGCCCAGAACATCCATTGCGCGCTTCATGAAGCGGAACCATTTCCTGGTGTCTTCCCGCTGGGACAAGTCGGGATACAGGGTGGGATTGCTCGGCCGCTGGCCGTCGTTGGCATTGCGATTGTCATCCCGGTCTTCCGGAAAAACGTGATACGTAAAGCTGAGGCGATTGAATTGTTCGGCCGGCAAATCGCCGCGCAAGGTCTCAGTCACTCTGGCGAGAATGGTAGCCGGAATGGAGTTGCCATCTTCGACCGTAATTTCGGTGAAAACGACTCCGACCACGCTGTCATTCTCGTACCATCCCGCGAAGTCAGTTTCGCGGATGAAAGAACTCACGGTAGTGAGTATTTTGCGTGGCATCGGTTCGCTCTTCTCGGGGGAGAAAGAATCGCGCATGCGCAACAGCAGCAGCATGAAAGGCTTCCGCGAACGCTCGCTGCGCTTTCGCTCGGAAGCGATGGTCTGCCGAAAAGCTTCGTCCGTTAAGATGCACCGCTCTTGCGGAAATGGGCTTACGGCGATCGGAACTGCAGCTGCGCCATGGCCAGTATGGCTTGAATTCACGATGGTCTCCGCTTCTGCCGCTTGGGGGAAAGTCAAGCGAACTGATGATTGTTAGAGATTTGAGGGAACGCGGGGGAAATAAGGAAAGCCTGCTGCCACGGACCGCTTACTTGGGCCGGTCAGCCGGGGAATACCGTTGATAATAATCGCTGTGGGCTGCGTTCAAGCTGCCGTTGACTAATGCCCCCAACAACTTCGATTTTTCGAGCGCTTCGAGACCACGCTTCAATTGTTGTTTTTCGGTCACACCTTTTCGCGTGACCAGCAAGATTCCGTCCGCCAGGCGGCACCAGATGCTGGTATCGGCCAGCGGCAACACTGGAGGAGAATCAATAACAATCCAGTCGAACCATGCCTCGAGCCGCTCCATCAGGGGCGACAGTTTTCCCGATTGCATCAATTCCAGAGGATTTTCCGGCGTGGATCCTGCCGGCAGGATCCATAGTCCCAGATCTCCCAGGCGGTAGAGCTTGATGTCGTTAATGTCGCCAGAAAGTGTCTCGCAAAGGCCGGGCATCTCCGCTAAACCAAATTGTGCGAGCATGGTTGGCCGCCGCAAATCCCCATCCAGCAGCAAAACCTTTTGCGGTTTTCTCCGAGCCAGAGTGCAGGCCAGGTTGGCCGCCACCGTACTCTTGCCTTCCTGCGGAATCGTGCTGGTGATGAGAATCTTTTTCAGCGGACGAGTCTGGCGAAGCTGCCGCAGGCGCACCGCAAGAAAGCGGAACTTTTCCGCGCCCAAACTTCCCTCTTTGCCCGCGGCAACCAGATGGCTCAGCTGGCGGATAGAGCTGTTTAGCACTGGACAAAGCTGCAATTCGTCGAGTGCAAGGGACAGGTCCGAATCAAAAGGCGAGGCGGCAGGGGCGGGCGGGTTGCCATGCGGAGCGGCGGCGCGAATCTTCTGCTCCGCCGCCTGCAGCAACTCGGTGGCTACGGTAAAGGTCGCGAGGTTCTGCCCCGCGCTTTCCGATTCCGATCTTTGCAGTGCGTCAAATATACGGCTCATCGTTTTAGCCTCATGGTTCCGTAATCCGTTCTGCGAGTCGCAGTCGCATTCGCTTCGCCGTCTGCCTTCAGTTCCTCCTGCTTTTGTTCGGCTTGCAGGCGTGCGTATAGAGCGAGCACGCTCTGGGCGGCTTTCGCCAGGAAGGCCTCGGGGGGCGCTTTCTCTTTCTTGACCGCCTGGGTTTGCACGCCCAGCCGGAAATCGCGGGCGATATCGTCGATAATTTTAGGACTCACGCTTGGCATGCGCCTGCCATAAGCGGCGATCAAAGCGTTCTCGCAGATCGTGTTAATCAGTCTGGGTAATCCCTTGGAATGCTGATACACGGCAGCGATGGTTTCCGGCGGAAACAATGCCGAGGGGGAGGAACTTCCCGCCAACTTCAGCCGGCGGTGAATATAGCCCTCGGTTTCGGCCGAATTCAGTGGTTCCAGATGGGAGCGGAGAGCAACTCTTTGTTTCAACTGGCGCAGCTCCGGAGAGTCAAGTTTTTCGTCCAGCTCGGGTTGCCCGACCAGAAGAATCTGCAGCAGCTTTCCCTCGGCGGTTTCAAGATTGGTTAACAGCCGGATCTCTTCCAGAATTTCCGCGGAAAGATGATGCGCTTCATCGACCACGATCACGGTCGTCAGCTTTTTCTGGGCGCGGCTAATCACGTAGTGTGAAATTTCCAGCAGAAGTTCAGCTTTATTCTTCCCCGCGGCGGGGATTCCGAGATCCCCGGCAATGTACTGCAGGAACTCGAGCGGGGATAAAAGGCCGTTGAACAAATAGGCGTAGGCGACGTCCCCACTCTGCTTGAAGGATTCCAACAGGCAGCGAAGTACAAGGGTTTTGCCCGTGCCTACCTCCCCCGTCAGGACCACAAATCCTTTGCGCCCGCGGACTCCGTAATAAAGAGCCGCCAAGGCTTCATTGTGCCTTCCTGTAGGAAACAGGAACGAAGGATCGGGGGTGATCTCGAAGGGATTGCGCTTGAGACTGTAATAAGCTTTATACATATAAGTCGCTACCCGCGAAAATAACTCATGGCCGAACCGAGCAGAATCGTGACCGACACGAAAATCGCCGTAGCCCACCCCAGCCACCACCGGCGCCGTTTGGTTTGGTCATCGGTTGCCGCCGCCAGAACGGGGATTTCCGAGATCACGGGAACCGGCAGTAACTTCTGCAATTCTTTTTCGTCGTAAATTCGGTCATCCATCACTTCGAAACCCCCGGCAACCAGGAGCCCCAGGGCAAAACCAATGCAGAGGCCGAGGCCGCAGAACTTCAGGCGATTGGGGAAGTCGGGCTTCACGGGCAGGCTGGGCGCATCGACAACGCGGAAGCGCTCGCCTTGCTGAAGCAGTTCCATGCTGGTGGCCATGGCTGACTCGTTCTTCTTCTTCAGCAGATCGTCATAATTGGCCTTTGACTGGTCGTAACCGCGCGTCAAATCGGAGAGTTGCTGCTCCCGTACCGGCTCCTGATTCAGGCGCGACTGATAGTCGACCACTTTCGCCTTCAAATCCGCAACCCCGCGCTCGCGATTGGCAACCTCGACGCGGTTGGCCTGGAGCTGGCTCTGCAACTGCATCATGGGCGACGTAGGATCTTTCAGGTCTGCCGTTTCCGAATTCGCGGACGCAATGGGATCGCCCGCCTGCGCGCCATTCGTTTTCGCTTTCAGGCTGGCCAGCATCTGGTCTCGCAATTTTTCGCGCTTGGCGATTTCTTCTTTGACCTTGCGCACATCCGGATGGCGATCGGTGTAATGGGCGCTGAGATCGGCCAGCTGGGCCCGGAGTTTTTCCAACTCGTCCTCAATTGCGGGCAGTCCCTGCAGCGTTCCGCTCCCGGTTTTCTGCGTTCCTTGCAGAGAGCGGTACTGGTCCGACAGGGTCTCCAGGTAGACGCGCTGTTGCTTCGCCGCGTTCAGCCCATCTTCTTCCGTCTGCAACTGGGCCTGAATGCCAGCCAGAATTTGCAGGTTGCTTCCCAATTGCGCGGGCAGCTCTCCGACGTGTTGCCCTTTAAACTCGCGAATCTTTCCTTCCTGGTCCGCCAGGGTTCGGCGTGCGGCTTCGAGTTGGCTCTCGATAAATTTGGTGGTGTCTTCGGATTGTTGCTGGCGCACTTGCAGATTTTCGTTGATGAACAGGTTGGTCAGTTCGCTGGTCACCTTCTGGGCCACGTGCGGATCGTGCGAAGAATAGGCGACGTTGAAGGCGGTGATCTGATTGCGCGCATCCCGCACCAGGTCGATGGTGATGTCTTTGCGCATGGCGTCGACCTTGTCATCGGGCGAGGCCTGCGAGTGTCCGCCCCCGTAAAGCGCGTATTGATCGATGATGTGCAGCAGGCGAGTCCGGCTAAGAATCTGTTGCGTGATGCTTTGCATGCGTTCCTGCAAATCGTCGCTTACGTTGGGAGTGACGTAATCCTTGGGCATGGTGGGTTCTTCCACCAGAATGAGCGTGCTCGACTGATAGCGCGGGGGAATAAGCCAGCTTATGCCCCAGACGATCGCCCAACCCAGAAAGAACGGAATCAGGAAATGGAGATGGCGGCGGCGAACCATGCCCAGGTAATGCGACAGGTCGAAGTCTGAATTTTTCTCGTCGAGATCGTTAGCCATGATTATCTTCCCAGCGGTCGTGAAAATTGGTAGGACACGGAAATGAATTCGCGGTTCGTGTCAGGAGTCTGCGAGAGGACCGGAACGTTGCTGTAATCCTGGTGCAGCCGCGTGTAACCCAACTGCACCGTCACATGCTGGCGAAACTGCTGTTCCAGGATTGGGGTTGCCGAAAGCGTGTGGCCGTTTTCGTTGGCCAGGGCCGAAGCGGTCAAAAGGTCATTCTGAGCGTAGCCGCCTGTCAACGAAGCTCGCAGAGTGCGCGTAAGCTGTTGCCGGATCGACAGGCTGGCGTTATCCAGCCGTACCGCTCCGGGTAGCCCACCGCCGTTAGAGATGATGTGCGAGTAACTCATGGCCAAAGTAGTGAGACGGCGCTGCCAGCTGAAGCTGGCTCCGGCAGCCGGGTTCCAGCTTCGAGACGCCGGCGATGAAACGCCAGGGACGCCGGAAAACTGCGGGCCGGCATTCGCATATTGAGGTCCGCCAAAGAACGAAATGGAAAATTTCGAGTTGGGATAAAGCGTGTAAAAGAAAAGAACCGCTTGAGTCTGCGTCTCGTTCTCACCCGCCGTTGGATACGACAGCAAGCGCTGGTATTGGTAGGTGACGCCAACGTAATGCATGGGCGAAACCCGAAGCGAATAAAAGACCTCACCCGCCTGCGAACTCGTATCAGAAAGTCCGGAAACCTCAGCCGCGTTGGGATAGTGCAGATTGGTAAAAATTCCACTGGCGCCAACCATGGCGTTGGCGGCAATTTGGGCTGCAATCCCCACGTTTCCGGAATTGCTGAGGCGGTCGGCAATGGGCGGAACTACCGAGAAATTGGGCACTTCGGCGCCACCGGAGACGCCCTCGGCCGACGCCAAATCCGGCTGGTTGAATACATTGGAACTTTTCTGAAAGACATCGCGCGCGCTGAAGGTTACATGCGGGCTCAGACGGTACGCGAAATCGATCGATGCATTCTGATCCTGCTCGTTGCGGGAACTGGTGCGCTGATAGAAAGTAAAGCCGGGGGCGTAAGTGACGAGAGCGTGCATGCGCGTCGTAGTCTCATCCAGCGCCACCGTGGGAAAGACCGAGTAACTGATATCGCTTACCGGTTCACCGTTTACCGAGCCCAGCGCATTGTCGGTGTAGGCGGATGTGAACGCTGCTCCGCCACGCAGATAATTGGAGCGCTCCTCCGAAGTGAACAAGGTGGGGAGCACCTGACCGCTTACCGGAGGCGGAACCAGCATTGGATCGGTGATGGCAGCCGGCCCAATTGCGGCCGGAACCGGCGAAGCCGGGACAGGCATGGAATTGGTGTTGCCGCTATTCTGCGCCCAAAGCAAAGCGGAAGACAGCAGAAACAACACCACGCAAGTCTTTTCGAACAGTTTCATGCTCTTTTTCATACCCAAGGAACTCACGGAAGATGTTTTGGCGTACAAGATCGAGGAAGATACTCAAGGAACAACGATTGTGTCATGGGGCTGGAGCTTAATATTCTGGCCGGGATTTTGTCCCTTCACCACTTCTTTGTAGTTGAAAGAAATCCGGCTCTGGGCGCCGTCGGCGCTCTGCCGCAGAACGTAAATGGATTTCTGTTTGGCGAAATCGCGAAATCCGCCAGCCAAGGCAATGGCTTCAAGCACGGTCGCGGAGTCGGTGATGGCGTAGGAGCCGGGCCGATTCACTTGCCCCAGGATGCTGAACTTTTGACTGTTGATTTGCTGCACGATGACCGTGACTTCCGGCTCGCCAATAAAACTTTTCAGCTTCGCCGCGATATCCTGTTCCAGCTTGAGCGGCGTCCGGCCGGCGGCTTGCACTTCCCCGACCAGGGGCAGCGATATTTTGCCATCGGACCGCACCGGAACGGATCGCGAAATATCCGGTTCCTTCCACACATTGATGGCGAGCACGTCGTCATTGCCAATGACGAAGTTGTCGTCGTGAGGTTTCGGCGCAGCCGGAACGCTGTTACTTGACGGGGCAGTGTTGGAGTTCGCATCGATGGCAGCCGGCCCCGACTTTTCCTGCGCCCACAGCATGCTCGATAGCAGAAGACACATTGATGCCGCGGTCATCCAACGTTTGACGCCCTGAGTTACTTCGCAATGATGCCCGGAATTCATGCCGCTCACCCCCATCTCAACTTGCTTCCTTTTCGTTTTGTCGCGTCCGCGCCAGCCAACCTGGTTTCCGAGAGAGACGGAACGCAGGAGTCCGAATCATTCATGTGGTATTGCTCGATCTTATAAAGGATTGCGCGGTAGCTTACTCCCAGCAGCCGGGCGGCAGCTTTCCTGTTCCAGCCGGTTGTCTCGAGTGCGCCCGCGATTGCATTTCTCTCTGCTTCCGATTTAACGCTCTGGATGAGCGACTTCAACGACTTCGGTGATGCGGCATCGGTGTCGACTTCTTCGGGCGCGAGAGCCAGCTGCCGGGCTGACTGAAATCCAGTTCGATCGCACGCAAAGTCCTGGTCGAACCCGCTGATGGTGAGTTCCTCGTCGCCGGCTACCAGATAGCGCTTAGTGAAGTTCTGCAGTTCTCTCAGATTGCCTGGCCAGGAGTGACTCTGGCACAGAGTCAGCGCCGAGGCGCTGAACTCGCGCGGAGCAACGCCATAACACCGGGCCAACCGGTGCATCGTATAGCGCAAGAGCACCTCGATTTCCTCCTTGCGCTGGCGCAAAGGCGGCACATGGAGGCTGAAGCCGCTGAGCCGGTAGTACAGATCGGCGCGCAGCCGCTTATCTTCCACCGCGCGATTCAAGTCATGGCTGCTGGCGGCGAGAATACGCACTCCGGCGTCAACCGGCTTGCCGCCACGGCGGGAGTGGACAAAGCGCTTCTCCTGCAGTGCTCGATCCTGCAATAACTGCACCAGTCTGGCTTGCAAGCCCAGGGGCATCTCCGTGATCTCATCCAGCAGAAGCGTGCCTTTTTCGCCGGCTTCAAGCTTGCCCCTATTTGTGCTCCCAGAACAGGTTGAAAATTCATCTCGTTCTCTGCCGAACAGTTCCATTTCAAGCAGGTCGGCCGGCATGTCCGCGCAATTGACCCTGCGGAATTTGAATCCGGAATAGACCGAGAGTTCATGGATCAGACGGGCAACCGTGCCCTTTCCACTCCCCGGCTCTCCCAGGATGAGAACGGGAAGGTCGGATTGCGCAAGCAAACCCACCTGTGCGCGGAGGTTCTGCATCATCGGAATGAGGCTGATAAAGAACTCGTCCTCGCCCACGGGCTCGATATTTTCACTTCCCATCTCTAGTTCCGCGTAAGTGTTGGGAGAAGCGAGATGCCTTGCGATGAGGCGGGCCAATTGGTCTTTCTCAAAGGGCCTGGCCAGCACATCCTTGGCGCCCAGGCGGATGGCTTCTGTCTGGCGGTCCGTGTCCTCAAAATGGCATAGCACAATCACAGCGAGATTGGGGTAAAGCCGCCGTAGCCAGGATAGGAGTTGCAGTCTGTCCAGATCGCCACGCGGAACATCCAGAAGCAGCACGTGGGGCACTGAGCCCGACTGAACCTGCTCCATGGCATCCCAGTGGGTGGCTGCGGTCTGCAGATGGCAGAAACTGGATTCTGCCAGCGATCCAGCCAGACGCAGAACATCTGGTTCCTGGCTGACGACCAGCAGGCGGGAGGTCTCGGTTATATTTTGTAGCATCTGTGCGTGGGCCTTATGGGCCAGACAGCGGAGAGAAAAACTGATTTAGGCTTCAGACTGCTTCGACTTCGTAGCCTTCCACGCGAACCGCTAATGATCGCTGGATGGCGTCGACGGAAATGACGAGAGAGCGGTCTCCGTTGCGCGAAACGAGAATACCTTCAAGACCATTGAGGGCTCCGCTGCGAATTCGGACCCGTTGGCCGAGCTTTAGAAAGGGATGGGAAGACCAGGGCAGTTTGCCTTCGACCAGGCTGCGAACCGCGTCGATTTGCGCGTCCGGAATGGGCGTACCTTCGCCGCGCGCACCGATCAGCCCGAAGACTCCTTCCACCCGAAGAACGTTTAAACGCTCGGTTCGGTTGGGCACAAATTTCGCGAAGACGTAGCAGCCGAAAAGGGGCACCTGTACTGACTTCTTGCGATCGCTCCAGCGGTGAACCTCCGTCACTAACGGCAGGAATGTAGTTACGCCCTTTTCTTCGAGCCGCTGGACCACAATTTTTTCGTGCCGGGGACGAGTCTGCAGACTATACCAACTTTCAACGTTGGCTTCCTCGGGGGCTGCCGGGGCAAGTGGAGCACAATGCGAAACCGCTAACGATACGCTGGCAGACATAGCTTCGCCCTCTAAGTCACTCTTTCCAGAATGACCCCAAAACTGACCAGAACTGTTACTGAAGAATCTCCAAATCGAGATCCAGCGAAATCCCAGGGGGAATTACATCGATTGACCGGCCTCAAAAACTCCGTGTCATCGACCTATCAGGCAGAGCCGGGGAAAGGGACAATCTGCGCGTTTCAATCTTCCAATGATTCATGAGTGTCATATTCGTGCAACATCACAGAATCAGTTTGCGACCTGGTCTCGATTAGGGTGGGCCGCTGACTACTAGCTTGCAGCTATCGGGTAGGGAAGGTGATAAATCCGACATCCTGCGTGAATCAGAGCTTACTGGCTATTGCAGGTTGCTGCAATAGCACCGACGGGCTAGTACGTAACCTCAACGGATCATGCCCTTTTGGGTACCGGCGTAACCTCGAACCGCGTTCCCGGACGTCCCCCGCAATGTTGGATAGCCTTAGTCTATATCTATTAGATACTTATAGATACGACTCCAATGCTCGTTGTTCTGTTCGCGAGCAAGGCAATTTGCCGGGGGAGACGATTGCAAGGAATTGCATTTTTCGCATTTTCTTGCGACCTTGCTGTCACTCGGCGATGCGGATAGTTGCATTCATTTGCAGCTTTCGAAGAGAACGTGATCGCTAAGAAACGCGCTCGATAATAAAGCTAGGGCAATGCCATCAAGGTCTTGATTTTGATACCACCCGCCGACGGAATGAAAAAGACGATGTTTACGGAGCCGGGATGATCGCTTGAACGGGAGTGGAAGGCGCGCTTTCCTGGTTGCTCGAATTTACTGCCGTTGTCTCATAGTAGTAAGTCTGGCCGGCCGCGACCGAGGCATCTGTATAGGAGGGCGCGACATCGAGCTGTGTATTGATCTTGGTATAGCTTCCATTGCTCCCGGTGCAGCTGGGAGTACCGGCGGTCGCGGTGCAGCGATAGACGTTGTAACCCGCAATGTCGCCGGAAGTACTGGCATTCCACGTAAGCAGGACGCTATAAACAGGGGCTGCTACTCCCGTCCCGGTGACCGTCGCGGAGCTGGGCGAGTTCGAGGCGTTGCTAAAAAAAGAGAGGCTTACCGAAGCCACTCCACTCGACTGCGGCGTAAACGTCACGGTGAAATTCACGCTCTGGCCCGCGGCGATGGTTGCGGGAAACGTAAGACCGCCAAGAGCGAATTCAGAACTCCCAAAACTGACCGAAGAAACCACGACGCTTGCGCCGGTTGCGCTGAGCGTCCCAGTCTGGCTTCCGCTCGCTCCCACAGTGACATTGCCGAAGCTGATTGTGCCGGGGCTGACGCTCAATTGTCCCTGAGCCGCGCCCGTGGATGATCCGCTTAGTAAGATTGTCAGGTTTGGATTGGAGGCGTTCGATGAGATCACTGCGCTGCCGCTGAAACTGCCCGAGGATTGGGGCGCAAAACTCACGGTGAGCGATGTGGTCTGTCCCGGCGCTAAGCTGGAAGGAGTGCTTAGCCCCGAGATGCCGAATCCTGTACCCGCAACCGAATCCTGGCTGATTGTCGCGTTTACACCACCGATATTCTGTATGGTTACAGTTTGGGTTTGAGTAGTTCCGGCTTGGCCGCCGGTGAAATTAAGGCTGCCGGGCGTGGCGGACAATGTAGCCGGCGCTATCGCGGTTCCAGAAAGCGAAACGTCCAGGGTAGTGCTCGATCCGCTTTGTGTGATGGACAGAATGCCGTTGCTTGCGCCGGCGCCAGTGGGCGTAAAGAGCACTCCAAATGTGATGGCCTTGCTCGGCGCCAACGTGAGCGGCAGGTTCACCCCGGTAACGGTAAAGGCCGCCGCACTGGAACTCGCCTGCGTAATTGTGAGACTCTCGCTGCCAGTGTTCGTTAAAGTCTCAGTCTGGTTTTGGCCAGTTCCCACCTGAACGTTGCTGAAGATGAGACTGGTGGGATTAGCGGTCAGATTTCCCGCGGCAAGTCCTGTGCCGGCGAGTGTGATGTTCAGCGGACTGCCCGTGCCATCGCTTGTGATGGTCAGCGTCCCGTTCACGCCACCCGCCGCCTGAGGATTAAAGACAATGTTGAAGGTGGCGCTCTTTCCCGGGGAAAGAGTCAAAGGCAGATTCAATCCGGTAATGCTAAAACCAGATCCCGTAACCACGGCCTGGGTCAGCGTGATCGCGCTTCCCCCGGTATTGCTGAGCGTGTCGGCCTGAGTTTGGCTTGTACCCACCTGAACGTTGCCGAAGCCGACGCTTGTTGGCTGTGCGAGAAGCGCGCCTGGAGTAGGATCCTGCGTGGTTTGAGACGAGTTTCCGGAACTGAATCCCTGGCAACCGACAATCGTGCCCAACGCGAGCACAACCACGAGTATCTTCCAGATCGGGGGGCGGTCCATATGAGAATCAATACCGTAAGCTGAGTTCTGTCTTACGTCTAAATGCGAATGGCTAGTGTGAACCTTTTATAAGATTACTGTAAGGTCCCGAAAGGGCATGCTGGAACGGTTCCGTGGGACTATGCACAAAACGGTAGGATTCTAGCAGGGGCTACAAGGGCTGTGGGCCAGCGGAGACATGGCGTGGGGGTTGGAACGGAAAGGAAGTGCTACCTCGTCCGGGCTGACGCCCTGTTTCACGCGCTTGCTCCATCACCGATTGCACCCGCTCCATCACCCGCCGTTCCAGTGATTTCCGGCTGGGCTCGGGCCGGCTCATCAGGAGATACTTCATCGCATCCCGCGCGTGATCGTCCTTGTCGACGATCGCTCCTGACGTGTTCCGGCGGAGAAGCTGTTGGGCCGTGAGTTTCACCCGCCGCGCGACCATCAACTCCCAGAGTAGGTTCGGACAGTCCCAGTCGTACAGACCGGGCTGGGGCTTATCTCGCTGAATCCTCTGACGTCGAAACCGCTGACAGACTTCTCGGTCACACGGGCGTCACAATTGCAAAGGTCGAATTTGTAAACAATTGAAATCTAAATAGTTTGTGGCAGCCGGACCTGTAAGCCGAATTCTGTCCGCCGGATTGCTCCGGCAGGACGGTCATTCCTCTGGGCCACGCATCGCTGCGAGGCTCTAGCGACCTACCCGAAGGTTTGACGCACCGAGCCGGCACGTGCCGAAACTTGATTCGTAAGAATCCAGTCCCGGCTCCCTTCCTATTTGGTCTTGCTCCGTGTGTGGTTTGCCCTGCCCGCTGCATTGCTGCCGCGGCGGTGCGCTCTTACCGCACCTTTTCACCCTTACCCGCATCCGTGAGGATGCGGGCGGTATATTCTCTGTGGCACTTTCCGTCGAACGGACTTGAATCCGCCCTCCCGGACGTTATCCGGCACACCGCTCTGTGGAGTTCGGACTTTCCTCTCCCCGCGCCCGAAGACGCCGGAAGCGACCGTCCGGTCCAGCTGCCAACAGAATCATTATATCCCGGCTTTCGGCTTCCGGCTTTCGGCTCCTCAACGAGCATTCCTGCTCTAAAGCGATCTTGGCTGGTAGACTTAATCCGCTGAAAGATTGTCAGCATCGAGGGCCGGAAGCCGAACGCCGGAAGCCGGAAGCCGAATCATGAACATCGCCGAAGCCATTCGAATCGCGCTGCAGTCGCTGTGGGTGAACAAGCTTCGCTCGGTGTTGACTCTGCTTGGCGTGGTGATCGGCGTCGCCGCTGTGATCGCCGTCGTCACGTTTGTCTCCGGCATC
>JBEKJF010000002.1:0-57282 GCA_050011375.1 Candidatus Sulfotelmatobacter sp. | reverse complement strand
TACGGACAAAGTTATGATGATGCATGCTGGTGGAATGTTTGACGTGAAGGTTACGCCGCAGGCGGTTGAAGATGGGGATGCGGGGCTGGGCCGGATGTCGATTGACAAGCAGTTTCATGGCGATCTGCAGGGAACCAGCAGGGGGTTCATGCTGGCCTCGGCTGCGGCCGTGGTCAAGGGCTCCGGGGGATATGTCGCGATGGAGCGCGTTACCGGGACACTGAAAGGACGCACGGGCAGCTTCGTCTTGCAGCACAGCGGCACCATGACGCGGGGCACGCCGCAGTTGAGCGTCACGGTTGTGCCCGATTCGGGCACTGGCCAACTCGAGGGGCTTACGGGGACGATGAATATCAAGATCGATGCCGGGAAGCACTCGTACGAATTCGAATACACGGTGCCGGAAACGCAGTAGGTCGGGCTTCGGCCTTCGGGCGACGCGGTGGGTGTCGGGAAAAAGAAAACGCACGCGACTCACTGTGTCCGCGTGCGTTTAAGATTAAGTTTTCCGACTAGCAGCTAGAAAGCTAGAAGCCGCCTTAACCCACGTGGCGGTCGAGCGCCTGCGCGATGGCTTCCTTGGGCTTGTAGCCGACTATCTGCTCCACGACTTGTCCGCCTTTGAAGACGAGCAGCGTTGGGATGCCGGTCACTTTGTAGCGCATCGGAGTGGAGCTGTTGGAGTCGACATCCATCTTGCCGATTTTGATTCTGCCCTGGTAGTCCTTGGCCAGCTCCTCGACGATCGGAGCGATGGCGCGGCAAGGGCCGCACCATGTTGCCCAGAAATCCACCAGAACGGGCGTATCGGATTTCAATACATCCTGGTCGAAGTTCGCATCGGTGACTTCGACGATTCCATTACCTGCCATATTCGTATCTCCTCGTTGTAACGTCGCGTTGTCGGCGGACGCTCCCGTGTTTTGGAAACAACGAGTGTCTTTGCCGGGACCCGGACGATCGTATTTGAATACCTATGATGGCTACCCCAAATTGGGGTCAACCTTAATATCGTATCACTGCCGTTTGATGCTTGGGGTGGGGTGGAAGTCGCAGGAAGGCGATGACGGTCTGATAAGGTGCTTGCGGGGTTGACACCGCTAAAAGGGGTGGCCAATGCAGGGCCGGCCTGCCGGGGGCTGAAGCCCGTTTCATCCAGGGTATCTGACGCGGCGCCGAAGCGCCGCTCTTGCACGGCACTGCACGCGTTTGCGATTTCCTCCGCGACCTCTAGAAGATGAACTTGACCGCGGCCTGCATCAGCCGGGGAGCGGCCGCGCTGACTACCTCTCCGAAGGAAGAGCTGTTGACGTTGCCGTTTACGGAAGCCGGTCCATAGAACTGAGCGTGGTTGAAGACGTTGAATGCCTCGAAGCGAAATTGAAGCGACTTGGATTCAGTAAGGGCCACATTTTTTAGCAGCGCCATGTCGTAGTTGTCGATGCCCGGGCCGTAGAAGAAACGCCGCTTGGCGTTGCCCGGTTCGCCCAAAGGCTGAAGACTGAAGAGGCTGGTATTGAAGTACGGAGCGGCGTTGCGGGGATTGTGATTCAGCGCAAGCGGGCCGGGAGTGTACTGAGGTTCGTCGACGCCGAAGTTGTTCACGCCGTTTGGTTCAGTTCCCAGTAAGGAGTTGTCGCCGTAGTTGTAGAGCGTGACTGGAAATCCGGTGCTGTAGCGAATAATGCCGGAGAGCGCCCAGCCTTGGGTCCAGCGATTCGAATGGCCGGAGAGATGTTCGAAGGGAAGTTCATAGTTGTAGCTCACCACGAAGTTCTGCTTCACATCGAAGGCTGAGAGAGCCTTGCTCAGCGCGGGGTTGATAGGGTTGATCTCTTCGCCAAGATTCGAAGCCTGATCGAGCGACTTGCTGTAGGTGTAGCCGGCAAGAATCTCCAGGTGTTCGGTGTGGTGGCGCAGAGTGACTTCTAACGCGTTGTAGTTGGAGTTGCCGATTGTGGCCTGGTTTGTGACGCTGCCAAAGTTTGACCCCAGCGGGGCGCGAGTTCCGTTGATGGTCTGGCCTGAAACTGGCTGGTAGGTATTGCCTTCGAGGAATGGACCGCAAGGCGTTTGCGGCGGCGATTGCGGCTGGAGGGTTGCGGGATTGCTCAGGAATAAACACAGAGCGGGATTGCCGGGGTTAGCTTCTACGAGCGCGAGCAGGCGATGTCCTTGGGTGCCCACGTAGCTGGCGCTGAGCACGGTGTTTGGAGAGAGTTGGCGCTCCACGGAGAACATGTATTCCTCAGTGTAGGGAATGCGGTTGGTGGTGGGATAGGCGGGAAGTCCGCTGATGGGCTCGTACTGCGACCAATCGATGTTGGGGTCGGGATGGCTCGCCGAGGAATCGAGCGGGGCCAGTTGCACCGGAAAGTATTGGCTGCCCTGGCCGGTGGAGGCGGAAAGGAATGGCGTGGCGAACAGCGGCGGTGTGGGACTGGTATAGGTGGTGCCGTAGGGTGCGTTGGCGCTGAGCACTCCGATGGTGAGCGCTTCGATGGCGGTGTAGAACGTGCCGAAGCCGGCGCGGAGGCTGGTTTGGCCCGGGCCTCCGAGGATCTTGCCGAGAAGCGAACGTGAGTCTGCCGTGGGCGAGTAGACGATGCCGACGCGCGGCGCGAAGTCTTTGTTGCCGGGCGGAGCTAAGGTGCGCGGAACTTGTTTTCCGCCACCCATCGGGTCGGTTGGAAAGAGGATTCCAGCAGGAGCGCCGGGAAAGACAACAGACTGGCGGCCAGGCTCCAGGGTCGCGACTTGATTGTATTTTTCATACCAAGGTTCAATGCGATCCCAGCGCAAACCATAATTCAGCGTGAGCTTGGGCCGCAGGCGCCAACTGTCCTGGGCGTAGAGGCCGAGATATTTGTTGCGTCCGTAGAAGGGTTGGAGTTGGCTTTGGTTGTATTGCGTGGGAGCGCCGAGAAGAAAATCGGCGAAATCAGATCCGGTCTGGCTGCCGAAGAACAGGAAGCTGCCATTGAACTGCGCGATGGCGTGAGTGTTGACCTGGTCGTAGTGAAACTCGCCGCCAAACTTCATGGTATGAGTGCCGACGACTTTTGAAAAGTTGTCGAGCCACTGGAAGGTGTTGTTGGTTTGATGGAGCTCGTTGGTGTTGGTTCCGATGGAGTAGTTGTTGAAGACGACGTTCTCCACGCCCTCGGTTTGCGGCGAAAGAGGTACGATTCCGGGAGTATTCGGCCCGACTTCGAAACCCTGAGATGCGAGGCTGACGCCGAGTCCTCCCTGCGGACGACCCAGATCATTCGAGTCCCGCAAGTAGCTGAAGCGGAATTCGTTGACTGCCGTTCCACCCAGCGTTCTCGTGTTGCCCAAGTTCAGGAGTTGCGCTCGACCCAGATTCAAGGCGTTGAAGCCCGGCACATTCGCTCCGCCTTGAGCTGTGGGATAGGGATTGTCCTGCGAAAAGTCGTCGAGGAAATAGTAGGACGAGAATAGGCCCCAGCGCGTGTTGGCGTCGAGGCGAAGTGCGCCTTTGTTGTCATGGAGGGTCTGGTCGTTGACGGATGTTGCGAAGTAGTTGCCGGACTGATTCGGCGCGGGAATGTATTGCAGCAAATGCTGGGCGGGAGCAGACCACGCACTTGTGGGGATTTGCAGCGTGGGAAGAACACACGCGGTGGTGGTGCCTGGCGAATAGTTTGTGTTGGTGCAGCCCGGGAAATAATAGGGCTCCCCGACGTAGACAGCGTAACGAAAATTCTGAGAGAGCGTGCTCGCCCAAGCGGGGCCAGTTACAAGCACTGGCACTACGACTGGTTGCCCATTCACAAGTTCTGTGGTGTAGAAGGAACTGGACAGGTCCGACAGATTGCCAGATCGGTCCAGAGCGGACGGCACAACAATTCGTCCCGTGTCGACGCCCTGGGTCTGGCGCGTGCCTTGATAGTCGGAGAAGAAGAAGATCTTGTTTCGAGTGACGGGTCCGCCGAGAGTTGCGCCGAATTGGTTTTGATTAAAGGAGCCGCGAGTGGGAGAGAAGTAATTGCGAGCGTCCAGATTGGTGTTGCGCAGGAATTCAAACACGTCGCCGTGAAATGCGTTGGTGCCGGACTTGGTGATGACGTTGATCTGACCGCCGCTGTATTCGCCGTATTCCGCGTCGAAATTGTTGGTGAGAATTCGGAACTCGGCGATGGAATCGAGATTGGGAATGATGGCAGTACCCATGTTGACGTCTTCTTCGACGTCGCTGCCATTCACCATGAAACTGTTTGCGAACTCGCGCTGGCCGTTGATGGAAACGGTGCCGGGGTTCAAGTCTCCGGAGGGTGAGAAGGCGCTCGCGCCGACATCCTGCACCGTGCTGGAGGTGATGGATGTGGCGGGCGCGACTCCGGCCTGAAGAGAGAGCAGGTCGGTATAGCTACGGCCATTCAGAGGGACCTCGGTCATGGTGGTGCCGGTGATGACTTCGCCCATTTGAGAGCTGGAGGTTTCGACGTGAACCGCGTTCTGGTTGACTGTGATGGCTTCGGTTCTCTCGCCTACTTGCAGCACAACATCGAGTAACAGCGCGCTGTTGGCGTCGAGCGTGATTCCGGTGCGGCGGTAAGGTTTGAAGCCAGGCTCGTTCACTTCGAGGGCGTAGCCGCCGACGGGAAGGACTGGGAAAACATAAGTGCCGTGACTGTCGGTGATAGCAGATTGGCGGACGCCTGTACTGGTATTGATCACAGTGACGGAGGCTTTGGCGATCGCCGCGCCCGAGGGATCTTGGATTGTGCCGGAGATGCTGCCGCCTACGCCGGCGAAGGCTGTCGCCACGAAGCACAGGGATAGGCACAAGCGGCGCAAGATTGTTTTGAAAAGACTCCGCATTGATTTCTTGAAAAGCGCTTCCAGCTTGCAAGCTTCAGTTGTAAATCTTCCAGTTGCAAATCAGTCGCATCTAACGCTATGCTTTAGCCTTCGATTGCTAATCCGCCGGGATTCGAGGGGGAAGAAGCGAAGTGCTGCTAGTTGCAATCGAGTCGCATCTGAACCTTTCATAGTGACGGATACGGCGTGCGGCGTCAAGAACCGGCGGAAGATTCCGTCGCAGCGTGATTGCGACCAGTTGCGACAGTGGAAGAGGCCTTATGCCGTTACCGCAAACTGAAATGCCGGGCCGGTTGCAAGCGCATCTTGCCGAGCGTGGAATCCGCATGACCCAGCAACGACGCGCGATTCTGCGAGTGATGGAGACCGCGAGCAAACATCTGGACGCTGCCCAACTTTTGCGCAAAGCGCAGAAGCTGGATGCCAGCGTGGACCGCAGCACGGTTTACCGGACCCTGCGGATGCTCAAGCGGCACGGGTTGATCGACGAACTCGACCTGATGCACATTCATGGCGAGGGACATTACTACGAGCGTAAGGTGAACCGGGACCACATCCACATGGCGTGCCTGCGCTGCGGCAAGATCATGGAATTTGTCAGCGACATTTTCGAGAAGCTGAAGGGACAAGTGGAAAAAGATTGCCGGTTCCGGATTGTGGTGTCGCGATTGGAAATTGGCGGGTACTGCGCGGCATGCTCGAAGTAGAGTCAGGCTTGGCGCCGGGCTTCGCCCGGCGGACAGCCGATGGCGGCTGTCCCCACATAATCAGCTTGACGCGCGGCTGTTCCCACAGCATCAACTTAACGCGAGCAAGTAAAAAGCGTCTTGAACTTTTCAGTTCAAGACGCCTCGGCAGCCCTCCCCCAGAACTGCCAAACCACGAAATGGATATTAGAGAACTAGTGATTTCGTGTAAACGTCACTTTAGTAATCGGGTTTTCCCGGTTATTCAGGCGTGCACTAATCGGGACACAAAGGGAACGCGCAGGGCACGTTGTCGAAATTCCCTGAGGCGTTAATGGTGCAGCGAGTGACAAGGGATCCTTCGACTGCGGTTGTGCTTCGCGTTCGCGAAGCACAGCCTCCGCTCAGGATGACAAGAGAGTTCAGATGCCGCCTATTGCTGCTTGTGCCAGTTTTGACCGGCGTCGACGGTCGTCCAGACTTCGGCGGTCGATGTGGTTACGATTCCGTTGCGGGGGTCGGAGAATTGAATGGCGATAATGTCGCCGGCGAGAAGAACTCCGGCTTGGGACGGAACCACGCGGGTCCAGCGATTGCCGCCGTCTACGGTGTGATACAGGGCAGCCGCTGAACCTCCAGCCCAGACGTCGGCGGCGTTCGAGGATACAGAAACGGCGCGGAAGATTGTGTGCGTGCCTGGCGACGACTTCGCAGCGGATCGCGCGCCGGATGTTGCCATGGACTTCGCCGTTGTCTTTTTCTCGGACTTCCCCGCGGTTTGGGTTTCGGTTTGAATTTCGGTTGGGGCTTCGTTCCGGTTCTCGGTTTGGACTTCGACTGCCGAGTTGGCGACTTCGACGGTTGTTCCGGCGCGAGCGCGGCTCGCGAGATTGGCGCTCTGAGAGGCGTTCGCTGTGACGTCTACATCGAGCCAGGTGTTGCCTCCGTCGAACGAGCGTTGCAGTGCGCCGCTTGCGCTGATGGTCCAACGTGGGGCGGTTGCAATTTTCGTGAGAGCGGGTTCTGCGTGCAGCAAAGGCGCCGGCGCCATGACCAACACTTGCGGCGACGCGGGTTTTGCCTTGCCCACGCGATCGGCTGAGGACGGCGCCCCGGCCGCGTCATTCTGAACAAGCTGATCCTGAAGCTGGTTTTGCGCGGTGGTTTGGGTCGTGACCAGCGGAGCTGCCCCCGACACCTCGACAGTGGTGGAAGTGGCCGGAGCGCGCTGAACGGCTCCGAAATTTGGATTCTGTGGCACGATGGCGGATGTCGCGTTCTTTGAGTTGTCGGCAAAAGCCGAAGAGCCGGGCGGAGTCGCAGCCTCGGCACGTCTGGAGGCTCGACCGCCAGCGGAGCTGAAGCCAAGGCCGCGGACCGGACCGCCGATACTGCCGTGAACCTTACCTGCCGAAGCTGCGCGTTGTGCGGACTGGGATTGGGGGAAGACTGGACGAGGCGCGGGAGCAGACTTATCTGCGGACAGCCCTGCGGAAAAGGCGCTCTGGGCTCCCGACGGCACCGGAGCGCGCTTCTCCATCACAGTTTGTTTTCCCATCGCCGTCGGCGAAGTAAACGATTGGGAAGCATCCACTTGCGGACTAGGCGCAGGACTCTGCGCGGCAGAGTCCGCCGGCTGATCGCGCAACATGAGCCTGGTAGCTACTGCTGTCTTTTCTTGACCGCGCTGCCGGTATTGCACGATCCCCACCGACGTGAGGGCCAGGATTCCTGCGGTAACTACGCCCCAACGAAGGACGGGCAGGGTAAGCCATCCGCGTCGCGGAGCTGCGGACTTTGCCAGCACAACGTCTTCAGTGGCGGGCAAGGCAAACGCCACTACGTCGCGGCAATCGGCGCAACGAGCTAAGTGTTCGAGCACGTGGTCGCGCTCGCCACCGACTAACGAGCGCTCGGCGAACGCGGTGAGCAGGTCGGCATCGGGATGTGTCTCTGCCGTGGCCGGCGTTGTCCGCTGCAATCTGGCTCTCACGATTTTGGGGACGTGTTGCATTTTAGCTTTTAGCTTCTAGCTCCTAGCTCTGAATCGGTTCTTCCGCTACGCTACACAGATTACGGGCTACTTATCCTGAGCCTTCCCTTGTTCTAACCTGAACTTTCTTCTCTAAGAACGCTGGTGTCGGGGAATCTTGCGCCAGGCTTCGGCGAATATCCACCTGCAGGTCGCGGACATCCACCTCTAATGCCTCTTCGGCCTGGCGGCGGGCCATGCCTTGCTGCATCATGCCAGCCATGATCTTCTTGCGCAATGACTTGCCCAGCTTGTCCACTTTGCGGCTGATGGTGGATTCGTGCACGCCCAGCATGCGGGCGATCTCGGCCAGGGTGCGGCCATCGAGATAATACGCCGAGAGCACCATACGGTCTTCGCTGTCGAGGGCGGCCAGAGCGGCGTCGGTGGCGGATTCCAGGCGCGCGTCGGCAGAGGGAAGCGGCTCGGGTACGGGAGCGGCGAACTGAATGCCCTCTTCACTTTCTTCTTCGAGACTGACCAGGCGTTTGGTCCGGCGATAGCGGTTCACGAATTCCTGCGCCAGCACGGTGCGCAGCCAGCCTTCGAGCGATCCGCGTCCCGTGAACGAGGCTAGCTTTGAAACGCGTTCGCCTTCGCGCGTGGTGGTGCCGTAGAGTTCGGCGTAAAGACTGTCTGCCAGATCGCGGGCGGCGGATTCTTCCCGCGCGATGCGCAACGCGGATAGAAAAAGTTTTTCGCGATAGCGCGTGAGAAATAGTTCCCAGGCGGCGTTGTGGCCTGCGGCGCAGGCACGGGCTAGCGCTAGTTCGTCGACGCGCAGAGTGAGCAGAAAAGTGCGAGCCTCTGACTGATTCGTTTCAGCAGCAAGATACTTCGTCGCCACTTCACAAAGAATCGCCGTGAAGGATTCGCGGGAGAGACCGATTTTTTCGCAGCCACTTTTCGCGTACAGATCCGCGAGCAGATCGGCGGCTGCCGATTCGACTGCAGCGGAGATCGGTTTCGTAGCGCGCATTAAAAAGGTTTAAAAGAAAGAGAGTACGACGAGACTCTGCACGATGCTACCAATTATTTGACGTTTGCAACGTTAATTTTGGCCGCAAGGCTTGCGGTTTATTTCGTTCTTCCGTCGAGTCGAACGGGCGGTGCGCTCCGTGGAGCTGGACCTACAGCCTCCTGGGACCGGTGCGCGCCGCCCGCGCGGGGAGGAGCGTTATGCGTCCGAGATTATTTGTGGCAGTGATCGCGGTGGTGATCGTGGCCGGAATGGTCTGTCTGGATCTGCGGCCAGTGCAGGCCGGAGAGCAGCCTTCTGCTTCTGGCTACAAGGTGCTGGAGCCGATCCGGCATGGAAGTCTGACGGTGTTTCCAGTTGTCGCTCCTAAGTCCTACGCGACCGGAGAGTTTCTGACGCTCGATGAAGGATTGCGATCCGGCGAAGTGGTGGTCACCGAGTATGGAAATGTTCGCGGGCTGGTGCGAAGAGGTCCTGCGCCGGCGGTGCGCCGCGAAAGTGCCGAGGTGAACCGGCTGGTGCTGATTAACAACTCGAAGCGTCCGCTGCTGCTGCTGGCTGGCGAGATTGTTGCTGGAGGCAAGCAGGATCGCGTGATTGGCAAAGATCGCATCGTTCCCGCGGAAAGCGATCCGGTGGATCTTAGTGTGTTCTGCGTGGAGCCGGGGCGCTGGGTTGCGACCAGCGAGCACTTCGGGGCTTCGGGGGCGACGTATGGAGGCGCAGTCGGAGGTCCGATGTTCGGGAAGTCCGCGGCGGCGTCAGGCACGCTTATGGCTCAGCCGTCGGTGCGCGCGAAAGCGATGGGGGATAAAGATCAGAACCAGGTGTGGGCCGAAGTAAGGAAGCAGCAACAGGCGATGCAGACAGTCGAAGTAGTCGCAGGATCCCCGTCCGTCAGCACCGAGGAGATTCAATCCACTAGTTCTTACGCGCGAGTTATGGAGAACAAAGACGTCAAGCAGAAGGTGGATGAGATTGCCGCGCCGATCGAACACAATTACGAAAGCCTGATCAAGCAGTTGCGCGATCGCAAAGCGGTCGGGGTGGTGGTTGCGGTGAACGGGCGCGTCATTTGGGCCGATGTTTTCGCCAGCACGGAGCTGCTCGAAAAATACTGGCCGAAGCTGGTGCGGTCCTATGCGTCAGAGGCCGTGGTGTCGCGGGCGAAAGGCGGCGAAGCGAGCATGGCGCAGGCCGAAGCGTTTCTCGGAAACATGGAGGGACGCAGGGAAACGATTGAGAGCGAGCCGGGAGTCTATCGTCACACAGAGGTGAACGGCGATGGATTCAAGGCTTTCTCACTGACGTCTCTGTTGCCGAAGACTGGTTTCGATGTCCATGTGGCGAAGATGGCAGAGTGAAAAGGCAGGGGATAGGGATCAGGGCATAGGGATTAGGGAAGTGGTTAGGGATTGGAGCCAGTGGCTTTTTCTGCCCCTAATCCCGAGGCCTAATCCCTGACTTACTGGCCGCTGGCCACTGCTTTTCGCCACGCTGCGGAGTCGTTGGGAAGATGTTGTTTCGTGATTTCAGCGAGAGCCTGGAATGCCCAGGCGTGGGTCTGAGCATCGAGCGCGGGATCGTCGGAGTAATTGATCAGTTGCGGCACTGCGGCCATGCGCTGCTGATGCGTCAACATACCGGATTCTGCGAGACTGCACGCAGCCCTTTCTCGAACTATGGGAGACGGATCGTTGTGCATCGCATTGAGTAGTGGGACGATGGTTGAAGTCGTCCCGACCAGCGCGAGGCCTTCGACGGCCCAACGGCGCGTCTCTTCATCTGAGTCTGACGCTGAATTCTTGCCAGAGTCTTTCAGATGCGCGGTCAATACCCGGACCACGCGATCGGTTTCAATCCCGCGATTGCCGAGCAAGCCCAGAGCCCACAAAGCCCAATCTTTCTGCGCGTGGTCGGAGGAATCGGCCTGCCGCACTAACGCGTTGACGCTCGACTCGCTCTTGGTTAATCCGTAGGCTGCGAGTTGCACATCGATCGCGGAAGCGCGCACATTCTGGTCATCGGAATTTAGCGCCGCCGTGGTGAGTTCGCCGAGTTCTGAATCCCACTTAAGCTGGCCGCGCCAGGCATCGATGCGGGCTTCGATCTGCGCTGCAGTTTCGGACTGGCCCTGGTTCTCGCCTGTACTGGAGCGGCTTACGGCGCGTTCGAGAAGTATCTCAGCTTGTTTCTGTGGCCTCTGGCGATCGAGTTCGCGATCTGAAAGTACGCCGGAGGATACGGCAGACGCTGGCTGCGGGAGCGGGCTGGCGACCCTTCCCCTAAGCACGCCGGAGCCTCTGGAGTTGGAAACCACGAGCGCAACCACTGCCCCCACGATCGCTGCGAATACTTGGAGCCGGCGTAGGTTTTGTGGTCGCGGGCGACTGAACGAGGAACCGCCTGAAACCGTAGACGCCGGGGTTAGCAAACCAGACGCAGACGCGGCAAGATTCACGACATCCGAGGTGGGACCGAGCGTGCCATAATCAGGTGAGGGCCGCATGCGCGGATCCTTAGAGCGCGTATCCACACCCTGAAGTTGTGGCGGCAAGTTCGGTCGCGATACGTCCATAAGCAAGTCTAAGGAGGGCGCGGGACGGGGTAAAGTTACTTCGGGACCCGCCCCAGTGAGATTGATGCAAAAGATCTCGGCCACCTGCGGGGAGAAATCGGCATCGGATTATGAGCCGCGACGGAAATTTGCGGAGGAAATAATGTTGAGCAAGAGAAAGATCATACGCGGTTGGTTATCGGCGTCACTCGCTGTGCTGTTCTGCACTGCCGCTCTAGCCGCAGCCGGTGCGGGGTACAAGGTCGTGAACACTTACAAGGTAGGCGGCGATGGCGGTTGGGATTACTTGACGGCGGATGCGGTGGCGCGGCGTCTTTATATTTCGCGAGCGACTCACGTCATCGTGCTCGATCTCGATTCCGGCAAGGCGGTTGGGGACATTCCAGATACGCCAGGAGTTCATGGCATCGCTCTCGCGCCGGATCTGGGACGCGGTTTTATCAGCAATGGCCGCGACGGTACGGTCAGCATTTTTGATATGAAGACGTTGGCGACCAGCAGCAAAGTGAAAGTTGGAGATAATCCGGATGCGATTCTTTACGACCCGGCGACGAAGAGGGTTTTCACGTTCAACGGCCGCAGCCAGGATTCAACCGCGATTGATGCGGTGAAGGGGACGGTGCTGGGTACGATCAAACTGGATGGCAAGCCGGAATTTGCCGCCAGCGACGGCAAGGGCGAGATCTTCGTAAATATCGAAGACAAGAGCGAACTGAAAGTGATTGATCCGACCCAGTTGGCGGTCAAGAAAAAGTGGCCTCTGGCGCCGTGCGAATCGCCTTCGGGCTTGTCGATGGACCGGAAGAATCGGCGGCTGTTCGTGGGTTGCGACAACAAGATGATGGCTGTAGTGGACGCCGATACGGGCAAGGTTCTTGGCACGCCCACTATCGGTGACGGAGTGGACGCAACCGCTTTCGACGACGAAACCGGGCTGGCTTTTGCTTCTTGCGGCGAAGGCGTGTTAACTGTGGTGCGCGAGCTCTCGCCCGACAAGTTCAGCGTGGCGGAAAATGTTCCGACACAACAAGGTGCGCGCACGCTGGCGCTCGACTCCAAAACGCACAATATATACGTTGTGACGGCGGACTTTGGTCCGGCTCCGGCCGCGACTGCGGATAATCCGCATCCCCGGCGATCTATCTTGCCCGACAGCTTCGTAGTCCTGGTTGTAGGCAAATGAAGCGTCCGTTCGATGCCTGGCGAGTCGCGGTTTCACTTGTGCTGACGATTGTTGTGTTGGCTGGTTACGGCGTAGAGCCGTGCGCAGGCTACTCCGTGCTGACCCACGAAGAGGTTGTGGATTTGGCGTGGAAGTACAACTTTTTGCCCTTGCTGAAAAGGCGCTTTCCAACTGCAACCGACGACGATCTGAAGAAGGCGCACGCCTTCGCCTACGGTGGATCGGTAATGCAGGACATGGGTTACTATCCCTTCGGCAACAAATTTTTCAGCGATCTTACGCACTACGTGCGCAGCGGCGACTTTATCGTCAACCTGCTCAAGGAAGCGTCTGACGTGAACGAATATGCGTTTGCACTGGGCGCGCTGGCTCATTATTCTGCCGACAACAGCGGACATCCCACGATCAATCAGGTGGTTGGCATTGAATTTCCCAGGCTTGAGAGAAAGTATGGGAAAGTTGTGACGTATGAGGACAATCCGAAAGCCCACATCCGCACGGAATTCGGCTTCGACGTAACTCAGGTCGCGAAGAACCGTTATACCTCGGACGCCTATCACGACTTTATCGGTTTCGAGATTTCGAAGCCGGTGCTGGAGAGGGCATTTCTGGATACCTACGCCATTCCGCTCAGCGATGTGATCAAGAATGAAGACATGGCTTTCGGCACTTTCCGGCGGGCCATCAGCAAAGTGATCCCTGAGATGACTCGGGTGGCGCTGACCACACGGAAAAAAGAGATCGTCGCCGCCGAGACACCGAACTTCCGGACGAGACAATTTCGCTATTATTTGTCGCGCGCGAGTTATCAAAAGGAATGGGGGAGAACTTATCGACAGCCGGGTTTCGGAACGCGTGTGCTGGCGTTTTTTTTCAGGTTCGTACCCAAGATTGGCCCGTTCAAAGCGCTCGACTTCAAGATTCCTAGCAAGCAGACTGAAGATCTCTATATCGCCAGCGTTGACCGCACGATGGAGAACTATGCGAAGCTGCTGCAAGAGGCTGCCGCCGGAAGAGTTCAACTCACGAACACGGACTTCGACACAGGGCACGACACGCGGGCGGGGGAATACGGCCTGACGGATAAGACCTACGCGCGCCTACTCGATGAGTTGGCAGGGCACAACTTCGACGAGATCACGCACGACTTGCGTGCCAATATTCTGGCCTTCTACTCCGATCCGAATGCGCCGAACGCGACCAAGAAAAATCCGGCAGACTGGCAAAAAACTGAGGCCGAAGTCGAAAAACTGCGCGCCCTGCCGGAGACTGCGCCGGCGGGCAAGACTACTTCTGAAATTCGCAGCGACGGAGTGGAGCTGGATGAACTTTCTGGGAAGGTCTTCGCAGCTCGACCCTAGCGACCCACTCTAAGCAGCGAATCTCGAACGACCGTTCGGTTGTCAACCACTTCGTTTGCATGTATGATTTTCTCCACTTTAACAGTCCATATTTCCGCTCGATTCTGCATCGAATTTAAGCCTTGGGCCCTCGGGAGATTTCGAAATTATGGTTGTGGACGACAAGTTTTTTCAGGCGCGGGTCACTAAACGCGTCGATTTCGCTCCCGATCTCTGGATGTTTCGCATCGAGGCTGGCGGAGCGTTCAATTTTGTTCCGGGGCAATATGCGACGCTTGGGGTCGAAGACGGCGGCAAGCGCATCGAGCGTCCTTATTCGATTGCTTCATCTCCCAGCGAAAGCGAAGTCGAATTCTTTTTCGAACTGGTGCCCGAAGGAGCGCTCACGCCCCGGCTTTACAAACTCCAGCCGGGCGACAGATTACTGATGCGCAAGGCGCCCAAGGGAAGGTTCGTACTCGAAACCGGAAACGGACGCACGAATCATTTGCTGGTGTCTACGGTTACGGGCGTGGCCCCGTTCGTCAGCTTCATCCGCACGCTGTCGAAAGACTGGAAGGAAGGGCGATTTGACGGCGCTCACAAACTGTATCTGCTCAACGGCGCCAGCCGTCCCTGGGAGTTCGGTTACAAGGACGAACTAACTCGCTTCGCTGAGGAATTGCCGTGGCTGAAATATATTCCTACCGTGAGCCGGCCATGGGATCATGCCGACTGGCCGGGTGAGATTGGGCGTGCCGACGACATCCTGCGCAAGTATGCGGACTCGTGGGGGCTCGATGCCAGCAATACTCACGCTTATCTCTGCGGCCATCCCGACATGATCGCGAATAGCAAGGCGATTCTCAAGCGGCGCGGTTTTCTGGACAAGGTAGCAATCAAGGAAGAGATTTACTGGGTGCCGGCGAAGTAGAGGCCGGTACCGAGTACCTAGTGAAGGAACTGAGATTTCAGCTAGCGCTCGCGGCGGCGTAAATAGTCGATGAACATTTGTTCTACCGGTTTGTCGTAGGCCATCAGGACGTGGCGAACGGTGCGTCCGCTGACTACGTGGCAGACTTCTTCGGCGAGATTCTTGGCGTGATCCCCGGCGCGTTCGAGTGACTGAGTCATGAAGATGACTTGCAGGCTGGCTTGCCGCGCAATGTTTTCGGGATTCTCGATGTGGCGGAGGAAAATCAGGTTGCGCAGGCGGTCGATCTCGGAATCGGCGCGAAGAACGTCAACGGCTTTCGAGACATCGCGGGCAGAGAAGGCATCGCCGACGTCAGTCAACATTTTTTCCAGAATCGTTGCCATGTGAGTGAGGTCGCGGGTGTCGTCGGAATCGACGCGACCGGCGGCAGCTTGGGCGCTGTTGGCGAAGCTGAGAAGCAGGTCGCCAATGCGTTCGAGGCTGATCATAAACTTCATGCAGGCCAGCAGTTCGCGAGCCTCGGCGGGCTCAACCTCGGTGATGGCGGTAGTGACGGCGCTGTCGATTTCCATGTCGAGCGTGTCGAGTTCGCGCTCACGCTGTCGCAGAGAGTTCAGCAGTGGAGCAGAGCCGGTGGCAATGCCTTCAGCGGCGGCCCCTGCGGCCTCCTGGGCTAGACGGCAGGCTTCGATGGTGCGCCTGACGATGTGATGGTGAACCGGTTCGGGGGGCAGGCTTGCTGCGCGGGCAGTGCTCATGGGGCCATCCCTGTGGCGCGGATTGGACGTGCGCGTAACTGTTGACTCTGATTCTGACGTATCCAGAACCGGATGGTCAACGATTAAGCATAGGTTTTCTTCCCGCGGAATGGGTTAAGGGGCGGTGAATTTTTGGTTATTTCTTGGCCTGGCCGGGTGGCGCAGGCAGCGATGGCCGGATGCCCCTTCGGCAAGCTCAGGGCGGGTTCTCGACGATAGGCGGCGAGACGCCGGCGCTACCATTTACTTTCGATGTTTTTGCCGCTTGGCCGCCTTGCGTTGCGCCTTCTGATATTTCTTCGCCGCCTTGCGCTGCCTCTTGGCCTGCTTCTTTGAGTACTTTTGCTGTTGCTTAGCCGCCTTTTTGGCTTCGCGGCTGTTTTCACCGATGCTTCTGTTTTCACGCTGAGCGCTGGCCGGCATCGACCACGCAACACTCAAAACGACCAGAAGCAAGAACATCGAGATTCGTTTCATAACGTCACCGGGCGGGGGAATCCTTTGAGTGATGTTAACACTGAAGTTATGTCCGGCGGGAGAGTGATGTCTTAAAACTCGCCGCAGGCTCGGGCACGGCAGGACATGGCTTGTCGTTACCTCGCGCTTCCGCCCGGTGAATCGCACAATACCGAAATGGATGTGGTTTCGGTTTTGCTCGATTTCCTACAGCGGATCGCGGTTGGGGCGTGCGCAGTATTTGCCATACTCCTCGCCATTTGGGTTGTTCTGCCGAGACGCTCGCGCATCGAAGACTCCCGCCGCACAGCCAACTAGCGGAGCGGCCCTGCCGTTCCAGAAGATCTCTGCCGGAAAAATTGCCATAAGTCATACAGGCTTACCTGGTTTGACTGGGTTCGGCGCGGCGTGAGATAGTGACTGGCCTTGAGTGCCGCAACCGGTCTTAAAACCTAACCCGCTTGGAGTTTGTCGCTTCCCCCAAATGATGCAGCTCATTCCGAAGGATACAAGCTTTTTCAAGATGTTCTCAGCGATGTCTGACAACCTCATCGCGGGAGCGCGAACGCTTGTCGATCTGTTTGCGGACTACCGCGATGTAGACAGAAAGATAGACGAAATTCGCCGCATTGAGCGCCAAGGGGATGAACTCACGCATTCCATCCTCACTAAACTAAACCAGACATTCATCACGCCCTTCGACCGCGAAGACATTCACCAATTGGCCTCGAAGTTGGATGATGTTTTGGACTTCATCAATGCCTCCGGGGCCAGGTTGGTGATGTACCGGATCACGGATCCACCGCCGGCCGCCGGAGAAATAGCGAAGATCATCCTGATGCAGTGCCGGGAGTTGCAGGCGGCTGTTTCTCTGATGCAGAAGAACGGGAATATTCTGGCCCATTGCGTGGAGATCAACCGCCTGGAGAACGAAGCGGATCTGGTCTCACAGCAGGCCATTGCCAAGCTCTTTGAATATGAGAAAGACCCGATCAACTTAATCAAAGTCAAAGAACTGCTGGAATTCCTGGAGCGGGCGACCGACAAAGCGGAAGACGTCGCGAACGTGCTGGAAACGGTTGTTTTGAAGAATACCTGAGTTGAAATAATCTAAGCCAACGGGAAAACTGGTGAAGCCTGACCTGCTGCTGCTCATCATCACCGTCCTCGTCGCCCTGACTTTCGATTTCCTGAATGGATTTCACGACGCCGCCAACAGCATCGCGACTGTGGTGTCAACCCGGGTCTTGTCCCCAAAACTGGCAGTGGCATGGGCGGCGTTCTTCAATTTCGTAGCGGCTTTTCTCCTTGGAACCGCGGTTGCCAAGACCATCGGCGTGGGGATGATCCGGATCGAGGATGTGACTCAGTATGTGGTAATCACAGGGTTGTTCGGCGCTATTGTTTGGGATATTTTGACCTGGTGGTGGGCGCTGCCGACTTCTTCGTCGCACGCTTTGATTGGTGGCCTTGCGGGTGCGGCGGTGATGCGTTCGGGATGGCACGTCATCATTGCCGCGGGCTGGTACAAGACTCTGATTTTCATTGTGGTGGCGCCGATCATGGGGTTGATTCTGGGTTTTTCGTTCATGGTCGCCATCTATTGGCTTTTGCGCAATAAACCTCCGCAACGGATTGATGCCTGGTTTCGCAAGTTGCAACTTCTCTCGGCAGCCGCCTACAGCCTGGGCCACGGAGGCAATGATGCACAGAAGACAATGGGCATTGTAGCCAGCGCTCTTTATGGCGCTCATTTTTTGACTTCGGCGGAAGTTGCGGGCAACTGGGGAAAATTTCACTGGCCTATCATTCTGGCCGCGCACACTGCCATCGCGCTGGGAACTTATTTTGGAGGCTGGAGAATTGTTCACACAATGGGCTCGCGGATCACCAAGCTGAAGCCGGTAGGAGGATTCTGCGCGGAATCGGCGGGTGCGATCACTCTCTTCGCTACTGCTCTTGCCGGGATTCCGGTCAGCACCACGCACACGATTACGGGAGCAATCGTTGGTGTGGGAGCGACGCAGCGGCTATCGGCTGTGCGCTGGGGGGTGGCACGACGCATCGTGTGGGCGTGGTTGGTGACCATTCCGGCGTCGGCGGGGGTTGCGGCGGTTGCTTTCTGGCTGGTGCGATGGATTCATCCGGGCGCGTAGGTTGGGTTGGTCGCGTCGGAGACAACTACGCCGTGGGAAGAGTAAACAAGAACGTGCTGCCGTGAGCAAGATCGCTTTCGGCGCGGATGGAGCCGCCGTGAGCCAGCATGATGTGCTTGGCGATGGCCAGGCCCAGGCCAGTGCCTCCCGATTCACGGGAACGGGCTTTATCGACGCGATAGAAGCGCTCGAACAGGCGCGGTAGATGTTCAGAGGCGATGCCTCCGCCGAAATCCTGAACGAAAAATTCCACAGCATGGGGCACGGCACGGGCGCCGAGCACGATGCGTCCGCCGGAAGCGCCATACTTGAGAGCGTTGTCAATCAGGTTGGAAAAAACCTGATGGATGGCTTCGCGGTCGGCAAGAACGGAAGGCAGATTTTCGGGAAGTGGGTTGGGGCCGGGAAAATTTGAACTCTGCAAATGGTGCGCCGGAGAATCCTGGATTTGCAGATCAATTCCATGAGTGCGCGCGATTTCGCGGAAACTTTCTTCGGCGTCGTGAAGCAGTTCGGCGGGCGGAACCGGCTCAGAATCGAAACGGGTTTCGCCGGATTCGACGCGCGCTAGGGTAAGCAGATCTTCGGTGAGCCGCGACATGCGAGAGGAGTTCTTGCGGATGATCTCCAGGAACTCGCGTGTGGGCGCTGTATTTTCGGAAGTGCTGTCGAGCAAAGTCTCGGCGTAACCTTGAATCGAAGTGAGCGGCGTGCGCAGTTCGTGGGAAACATTCGCGATGAAGTCGCGGCGGGTTTTTTCCACGCGCTCGGTTTCGGTAAGATCGCGCAGCACGGCAACAGCGCCGCCTTCAGGCAGAGGCGCAGCGGTAACGTCGAAGGCGCGGCCGGGAACGATGGAAGTGGCGCGAGCAGTTTTGACTTCACGCGTAGAAATCGCTTCGTTCACGGTCCCGAGGAAATCAGGGTCGCGAATGGTTTCGACCACGGGTTGGTGCAAGCGCGTGCCCTGCGGAACCAGGCGATCCATGGGCTGGTTGGCCCACTGCACCAAGCCATCGGCGCCGACGGCGATAACGGCGTCCTGCATGCTGTTGAGCAGGGTCTCGAGCTGGCGCTGGCTGGAACGGACGGCGACAAAACTTTCTTCGACGCGGCGGGCTGTGCCATCGATGGCGGCGGCAACGCGGCCGATTTCATCCTGCGAAGCTTCGCGAATGCGGGCCTGCAGATCGCCTTCGGCGATACGGGCGGCGACACCAACGATGCGTTCGAGGCGGCGAGCCGTCCAATTCGCTGCGATGCCGGCTACAAGAAGAGCGAAAAGAAAGGCCAAGCCGGAAGCCTGCGCCAGCCTGCGGTGAACCAGCGCGGAAACCGCTTCAACGTCGGAAAGCGGGTAGGCCAGACGGACAGCGCCACCGGAGATGGGAACGGCCACATAGAGAAACGGAACGCCGATGGTCGCGCTGCGGCGCTCATCACGACCCATTGTGCCGGAAAGAGCAGCGACGAATTCGGGACGGGCCGAGTGATTCTCCATCCCGCCGGGATTCGCTTCCGAATCGGCGAGAACTTGGCCCTTGGGATCGATGATAGTGACACGAGCGCCGGCGGCTTGTCCTTCTTGAGCTGCGATATCAGCGAGGGAATGGCTGCGATCGCTTTCCACGCGGTGAGCCAGAAGCTCGGTCTTTTGGATTAGGTTGCGCTCGATTTCGGCGCGCAGCGAAGCTTGCCACGCCCCTCCCAGCATAAGGTCGAAAGTTACCGCAGCCGCAAGAATGACGAACAGGAACGCCGCCATCAGCTTGAGAAAAATTCCGTTCCTCAATTCTTTTCTCTCTCGGGGCTCACTTTGGAGCCTCGAAACGGTAGCCCGCACCACGCACGGTCTTGAGATAGCGCGGATTTTCCGGGTCCGGTTCGATCTTCTCGCGGATGCGGCGGACGTAGACATCGACCGAGCGCGGAGTCACGTAGGAAGTGTCGCGCCAAACGGAATCCAGCAGATGGTCGCGAGAAAATACACGGCCAAGATGGCGAGCGAAATAATCGAGCAGACGGAATTCCGTGGCAGTCGTGGGAACGGTTTGCCCGCGAACGGTCAGGACCATGGCGGCGGGGTCGATGGCGATATCTCCAACTTTGAGCGGGCTGGGCGGAAGCGGGCGCTCAAAGCGGCGGAGAACGGCTTTAACGCGGGCGACGAGTTCACGCGGGCTGAAAGGTTTGGCGATGTAGTCATCGGCACCAATCTCGAGGCCGAGGACGCGGTCGGCTTCGCTGCTCTTAGCGGTAAGAAAAATCACGGGCACGGATGCGAGGCCGGGAGTCTGGCGCACGGTGCGACAAAGTTCGAGTCCGTCTTTGCCGGGGACCATAATATCGAGTACGAAAAGCGCCGGCCGCTGGCGTTCGGCGTCGGCGATTACAGTCGAGCCGTTGGAATAGATGCGCACGGCAAAGCCATCGTTTTCCAAGTGGTGGCGAACGAGGCGGGAAATATCGGGATCGTCTTCGACGACGAAGATGCTTGGTTTCACGGGTTTTATTGTAACGAAGCTAGTTGCGAGTACCTAGCACCGAGTGGCGAGAGTGGGGCGAGCACAACGATTTTCATTGGATTGTAACAATCGAGACGGCGGCAGACTGATGGGTCGGGCCTGTTGCGGCCTGGCGGAGGGGATTTGTCGTTGACTGCCGGCGGCGAGGATGTTTTGATGGAGTTCGGTCTAATTCGGACAATTCCAAGGGACAAACACTCAGATGTCGTTTGAAGAAGCGCTCGCCGCCGCGTCAAGAGACGAAGGATTCAAGGCTACCGTTTACGCGATAAACATTCTGCTGATTCGAAAGGGAGTGTATACGCAGGAAGAGTTTCAGTCGTTTTTTGTGGAGTGGGTCGAAAAGGAATTGAGGCGGAAGCAACGGGACGGCGCGCGTGTACGTTCGGAGTAATCCGTTGAGAACGGTATTCGCAGGGGTGTTTCGAGCAGTGAATCCCGATATCGCAAGCGCGGCATTCACATTGGCATACAGGTACCGGTAGGGGTCTCTGCAGAGTATTCCTAAGTGCACGCATCGAAGCCTCCTTTAACGGCCATTCACCTGCTAATTGTTAGAGGCCTAACGGACTCAGAGAGTTGCAATCGAAAAGCAGCGGGAAGTGAACATGTTTTAAACATTTCTCTCAAAGAATGTTTGGGTGGGTTTTTCTCTTCCACGGGGGACTTGAAAGTCTACTGGAATGTTCTTTGTCCTTAGATGGCGATTAAGAGATTCCCCTTATCGTCAATGCGGTATCGCTTCCCAGGCGGGATCACCGTGGTGGCGCTGTATTCTGTGATGATGGCAGGGCCGGAGTACGTCTTTCCGGGCTTCAGCGTCTCTCGAGCGTGGATTTCCGTTGCGAGTTTTTTGCCATCGAACAAGACCTTGGCTTTGGGCACGGAAGGCGAGCCGAGCGTTGCTCGGTCTGGACGGGCTAGAGTGCCCATCCTCACATCGTCCATCTTCCCATGGTCCATCTTCCCGGCGTGAGCTGGTGCTGATTTTACCGACGCGCGAAGGCGGAGGGTTACCAGCTCTACTTCTCGACCGGAGTAAGTGTAGCCGTAGCGGCGCTGATGTTCGCGTTCGAATTCCTTCAAGAGATTGCTGGTGAACGGCAAGTTCAGTTCGTATCCTTGGCCACGATAGCTGAGGTCGACGCTACGTTGAAGGTGTATTTTTCCTTGCCACGCTTCTTCCCGAAAATCTTTCGCGGCCTGTTTCTGCAGCGAAGAGAATTCGCGATCCAATCGCGGAACAGGAAGTTCGCTGGAGACTCGCCACAAGACCGTGCGCGAGTAATTCTTGATTACGTCGCTGAGTAAAATGCCAAGTGCAGAAAGCGCGCCGGGCAGCGCAGGCAAAATCACGCGCGGAATGCTGAGCGCTTCGGCCAAGGCGCAGGCGTGCAGGCCTCCGGCGCCGCCGAACGCTACCAGGGCGAAGTCGCGGGGATCGCGGCCGCGCTCAATCGAGACCACGCGGATGGCCTTCTCCATGGTGGCATTCACAACTCTAACAACGCCGGCAGCGAATTTCTCGAGAGTCAGTGAGCTTCCCTGTCGCTTCAGCCATTCGCCCGTGATGCGGCGAGTGCGGTCAAGATCGAGCGTGAAATCACCGCCAAGAAAGCGGGTGGGCTGCAGGCGGCCAAGCAGAAGATTGGCGTCGGTAACCGTGGGCTGCACGCCGCGGCCATAGCAGATAGGGCCGGGATCGGCTCCCGCGGATTCGGGTCCGACGCGGAGTGCGCCCCCGGCGTCGAAGCGTGCAAGAGAACCTCCACCGGCGCCGACGGTGTGGATGTCGAGCATCGGGACGCCAACGGGAAGCCCAGCCACTTCGGCGTGGCTCGCCGTGGTGATTGCGCCTTCGACTAGCGAAACGTCGGTGGAGGTTCCTCCCATGTCGAAGGCGATGATGCGATCGAAACCGCTCGCGCGGGCGCTGCCGGCGGCTCCAACTACGCCTCCGGCGGGGCCTGAGAGCACAGTGCGAACGGGCTCGCTTGCGGCAGCGACCAGCGCAGCAATCCCTCCGCTCGATTGCATCACGAAGATTCGCGGCGCAGGGGCTGAAGCTCGCTTCTTGGGAGACATTTTCGCGGCGCTGAAGCGCCGCTCTTCCACTAAATGTCGTGCGCGAGTTTTAAGATTTTCCAGATAGCGCTGCATGACGGGTTGCAGGTAGGCATTGATCACTACCGTTGACGCGCGCTCGTATTCACGGAATTCCGGGAGGATCCTGTGAGAGATGGAGAGCGGAGCTCCCGTCAGCCTGAGCGCCTTTGCGATGGCTTGCTCGTTCTTCGGATTTGCAAACGAGAATAGTAGCGAGATGGCGATCGACTCGGGCTGTTTCGCTGTCACTTCGGAGACGAGCGATTTCAGGTCCGCCGCCGACGGCGACGTCAGGATTTCACCATCGCCAGATGTACGCTCTCCGATGCCGAAGCGGAGATCCGCCGGCACGAGAGGTTCCACGCGATCGAAGAAAAAATCATAGAGCTTGAGACGGGCTTGGCGTCCGATCTCGATGGCGTCTTCGAAACCGGCGGTGGTCACCAGAGCGGTGCGCGCGCCTTTGCGCTCGAGAAGAGTGTTCGTGCCGACAGTAGTGCCATGCAAGATCACTAACTCGCCTTTGTGATCGATCTTGCGGAGAGCTTCGACGATGGCTTGCGAGGGATCGGCTGGAGTGGAGAAAACCTTCAACATGCGCAGGCGGCCACGGTCGATCCAGACACAATCTGTAAAGGTGCCGCCAGTGTCGATGGCTACGCGAAGTGGGTGGGCGCGGCGCGGCATGAGGTTGAATTCGGAGACTTACCTTAACACTCGCGGCTATAACAGAGAATGGGAGAGACCCATCGTCTAGGTCTCAGTCCAAGGATTGAAAACCTCCTTGAGGACGACAAAATGTGAAACGTTGCGCGTTACCAGGGTCAGCCGATGAACTTCCGCAGTGGCAGCCAAGAAGGCATCCATGGCGTTGATCGGCCGTCCCGCTGCCGCGCCACGGGCAACCAGTCTTCCCCACGCATCGGCGATTGCCGGACCCAAGGACAAAATTCTTCCTTCAAATCGCAGCGGCAACTCGTATTCCAGCCATTGCTCATACCTCCGACGCCGGCCCCCCACGGTCATACGCTCGATTCCATACCGTAGTTCTGCAAGCGTGACGATGCTCAGGAATAGGCTGTCTTCGTCGGTGGCGTCCATCCAGGCGAGCACGCCGCGATTGGGCCGGAGCTTTTGCCATTCTGAAATGGCGTTAGTATCGAGTAGAAAGGTCATAGCTCGACCTTGCGAGGGCGAGTGCGACGCGGAAGCCTCAATCCCCCCTCGCGCAACGGGGAGTTGGCAAGAAATTCCGCAAGAGTTCCCACGCGTTTGGTTTTTCGATCCCACTCTTCCGCGTCCACTACGACGACCGCGGTGCGGCCCTTGCGCGTTACGGTCTGCGGCCCTTCCGAAATAGCGCGGTCAATCACTTCGCTGAATTTTGCTTTGGCTTGGGCCACTGTCCAGGTTTGCGCGTTCATCGGGGAACCTCACATGATCCAGATGACTATCATGGTCATTATAGTCATAAGTGGCATTCGGCACAACAACTTCAAAGAGATGAGTGCGCTACCCTTTGTCGCTGGACAGCCGAGAACCTGCCCTGAGCTTGCCGAAGGCGGCTGTCTGCCCACGTGCCGTTGCGATTGCCTTCGTTTATCCCTTGGTAGTGAAGGCCAGCGTCAGCAGCGTTTTCTGCTCTACCTCATGTGCCTTGGCGCTGCCGGTTGCAGGGCTGGCGCTGGAACTGCGCTTCACTGAAAGCACGTGGCGTTCGCCGGCGATGCGCTGCAGGCGCGGAAGCATGTTGTATAGCGCTCCCATGTTCGCAGGCTCTTCCTGCACCCAGACGATGTCGCCGGTGCTGCCGTGGCGGGCGAATTCCTCGGCGAGTTCTTTCTCCGGGAAAGGGTAGAGCTGTTCGAGAAACACGATCGCCGTCGAAGTGTCTTTTCTTTTCTTGCGCTCCGTTTGCAGTTCGTGACCGATCTTGCCAGTGCAGACCAGGATGCGGTCGGCTTGTTCAACTTCCATGTCGGGGATCACGTTTTGGAAAGTCGCACGCGTGAAATCTGCGATGGGCGATGAAGCGTCGGGATGACGCAACATGCTCTTCGGAGTGAAGACGATCAAGGGCTTGCGCCAGTGGCGCAGGGCCTGGCGGCGGAGCAGATGAAAATACTGCGCGGCGTTTGAAGGCTGCGCAATCTGAATATTATGCTTCGCAGCGAGCTGAATAAAGCGCTCGATGCGTGCACTGGAGTGCTCCGGTCCCTGGCCTTCGTAGCCGTGCGGCAGGAGCAGTACGATACCCGAGAGCAGGCTCCACTTGGCTTCGCCCGCGGAAATGAACTGGTCGATGATGGCCTGCGCGACGTTCACAAAATCGCCGAACTGAGCTTCCCAGAGAACGAGCGCCTCCGGATAGTCGCGGCTGTAGCCGTATTCGAAACCGAGCACGCCGGGTTCAGAAAGAGTTGAGTTGTGAATGCCGCACCGCGCCTGGTCTGGCGCAATGTTTTCCAGCGGCACATATTCGTTTTCGTTTTCGATATCGATGAGAACGGAGTGGCGCTGGTTGAAAGTGCCGCGCCGTGAGTCCTGCCCCGAGAGCCGAACGGGAGTCCCGGCCTTCACCAGGCTGGCGAATGCGAGAGCTTCCGCCATTCCGTAATCGACCGGCCGTTTGCCTGCACCCATCTCAGCGCGCTGCTCCAGGAGTTTTTTCACCTTCGGATGAATGTGAAAGCCTTCTGGGTAAGTAGTGAGATGCTCGCTAAGTCCGCCCAACTCTTCCATCGAGAGCCCGGTTTCAACTTCAAATTCCGCCTTGTGCAGGCCGCCGTAATATTGATCCCAGTAGTTGGGCAGGTCGCGCATCAGCGGCTTCTTGGTAATCTTGCCGGCATCTTTCTGCGCCGACTCAAACTCCGCCTTAATGGCGGCTGCCTGCGCTGCGGCGTCGGTTGCGCCGATGTCGTCGGCATAAATCTACCACAGCGGCGGATGCTCTTTAATCTTTTTATATAGCAGCGGCTGGGTAACAGTGGGGTCGTCGACTTCGCTGTGTCCGTGGCGGCGGTAGCCGATGAGGTCGATGACTACGTCAGTGCCGAACTGGTAGCGGTATTCCGTGGCAAGGCGGGCGATGCGGACAACCGCGTCTACGTCTTCCCCGTTGACATGGAAGATGGGGATCGACTGGCGACGCGCAATGCAGGCGGCAAACCGCGTGGAGTGTTCTTCGAAATAGCTGGTCGTAAACCCGAGCAAGTTGTTAACCACGACATGAATTGTTCCGCCGACGGTATAGCCGGGCAAGTCGGCGTAATTCATGGTTTCGGCAAGAATGCCCTGTCCAGCAAATGCTGCATCGCCGTGAACCAGCAGCGGAAGATATTTTTCGCGCCCGCCTTCGCCGAAGCGATCCTGTTTGGCGCGACTTCGACCGACAGTCACTGGATCGACAGCTTCGAGGTGACTGGGATTTGACACTAGGTGAATATGAACTTTATTGCCGCTGCGCGTGACGTATTCGCCGGTGGCGCCCATGTGGAACTTCACGTCGCCAGAGCCTAAAACGCTGCGCGGGTCAACGTCTTCAAAGCCAGCGAAAATTTCATTGGCAGGCCGCTTCGCAACTTGGGCAATCACGTTAAGGCGTCCGCGATGGCTCATGCCCATCACAAGTTCAGAAGCGCCGAGGCGCGAGCCAGTATCGAGCAGTTCATCGACCAGCGGAATCAGTGCCGTGACGCCTTCGAGCGAGAAGCGCTTGCTGCCAAGATAACGCTGCTGCATGACTTGCTCAAAGGTGTCGGCCCGGATGAGCAGGTCGAGAATTCGCTGCTGGTGTTCTGCGGTAACGTCGAATTCAGGAGACGGCGATTCCATCCGCTCATAAATCCAGCGCCGGCGTTCGGGAGCGTAGATGTGATTGATCTCGACGCCGATGGTCGAGGAATAAATCGCGCGAGCTTCGCGAGCGTACTCGCCTTCGATTTGTAGCTCGGGAGCGATGCGCGGACGGAGGAAGCCGAGGGGATCGAGATCGCCCTCAAGGTATCCCCATTGGCGAAATGCATTAAAGACACGCTCGCGCTCCAGGTTGACGTTATTCGACGCGCTCTCGAGAACGGCGGCGTTGCCGTTGGAAGTCTTGGATTTCGGAGTCATAAGAATTCGAATACTAGGATAAAGGATGAGAGGACATCCGCGCAGGATTCGCCTCGGTTGGTTAGCTATGAGTGAAGCCCATCCTTCGAAACTCCCAGAAAGGGAACCAACCCTGAAGGTCGAGCTTTCATCCAAAATAAGCTGTTTTTCGCTCGACGTCTTCTGAGGGAGCTCCCCATGAAAAGCAATCTGAGATTGCCCTCCGTTCTTGGTTTGGGAATCGTGCTGGCCATTGCAAGCAGCGCCTACGCATCCCCGTTCAAGGTGATCTATACGTTCGGGACCAGCGGCAGTTCGGATGCCTCTTTGCCCGGGGGCGGGCTGATCATGGATGGGGCGGGAAATCTTTACGGCACCGCGGTGGGCGGGGGCGCCCACGGTGGCGGAACTGTTTTCGAGTTGACTCCGTCGGCGAACGGCGATTGGACGGAGAAGGTTCTTTACAGCTTCAGCGGCATCGCCGATGGAGGCGGCCCCCTCGGCGGCGTCGTTCTCGACGCGAAGGGAAATCTTTACGGGACCACGCAGCAGGGGGGAATGTTTAGCAGCGGCACCTGCTCGGCAGGATGCGGTGTGGCTTTCGAATTGGTTCCTTCGGAAACCGGATGGACGGAAAGGCTGTTGCATACCTTCACCGGCGGTACGGACGGAGGAACGCCCGACAATGCGCTGATTCTGGATGACAAAGGAAATCTTTACGGTACAACCTACAACGGAGGCGCGGGCGACTGCACCTATGGGTGTGGGGTCGTGTTCGAATTGGTGCGTACCGAACAGTGGAGCGAAAATGTCCTGCACTCTTTTGAGGGCAATCCGGATGATGGTGCGAATCCGGCGAGCGCGTTGGTCTTTGACGGCAGCGGTAACCTGTTTGGCACGACCGTAAATGGAGGTCACACTTTTCTTGGCGGTGGGGCTCCCGGTACCGTCTTTGAATTAACTGCCGCATCGGATGGAACGTGGAACGAGGCGATCATTCACAATTTTTGTTCAAACTATGATTGCTCCGACGGAAATCTGCCAGAGGCTGGGGTAACGCTACGCGGGAATCGAATCTACGGAACAACAATCAACGGCGGAGGCGCCGGACCTTACGGAGGCGTGTACGAACTGGCGCAAACCGCAAGCGGATGGCAGTTGACCGCAAGCGCTTTCGACCTTACCAACGGGGCGCAGCCCATGGCGCCCGTATTGCTGCATGGAGAGCTGCAATACGGAGTAACGCAGCAAGGCGGCATCGTGAATGGCGCGTGCGGCTTGTATCCGAATGGCAATGGCGTCGTTTTCGAGGTTGCGCAAAACAAGCAGGCATTAAACGAGACCGTGCTCTACTCTTTTACCGGCGGAAATGACGGCTGCGGTCCGACCGGAGGATTAGTAGCTGACGCCGCGGGCAATCTGTACGGCACCACCTTTAACGGTGGGAGTTCTGGCAGTGGCGTCGCGTTTGAAGTGACGCCTTAGATTCTCAGCGATTCGAGTCCGAACTAACAATCCAACTTGAACTAAAAAAGCCGATCAGGGATTTCTTCCTGATCGGCTATTAATTTGACTGGCGCCTGAATCAATCCGCCTTAATCAATCCAGGCAGTTGCATCCGCGCCAGTTAGAACGTGAATGCTCCAAACAAATCAGTCAGTGCTGGTCCGTTCGTTGGGACGTAAGGATTGCTCGCCGTCGTAACTGGGTTCGGGAAATTGTCACGGCTGCGAGAAGTGATCGTGCCGATGCTCCAGTTCCTCTCGATGAACTTGTCGATCGAAACGTGATCGCCATAGTCGTGATTAACGTGCCCACCCGTGGAGTATTTCGAGACCACGAGCAGCGGGATGCGAGTTCCGTCGCCGAAGAAGTCGACGGGCTGAATGTAGCCTGAATCATAGTAGCCGCCGCCTTCGTCGAACGTGATGAAGATCGCGGTATCGTTCCAGTACGGCGAAGCCTGAACCAGGTCCACGATTTTTTTCGTGAATTGCTCGAACAGATCGAGCTTCGACGATGCCGGATGGCCATCGACGTAACCGCTCGGCTTCACAATCGAAACCGCCGGCAAAGTTCCCGTGGCAATGTCCGCATACAGGTTGATGGAATCCTGAATGTGCTCCGCCAACTGAGCCGGGTTCGCCATGATGGACGTGTCGTACTGGAACGGGTTGCAGATATTGCAATATTCGTCGGCATTCGGACCATTGGTTCCGTAATTCAACTGGTAAGGATCGTTGACGTAGTTGTTCCACTGGTCGCCGAAGTACGCCCACGAAATGTTGTGGCTGTTGAGGTCGTCGCCGATGCTGGGCGTCGACGAAGGCGGAATCGTAAACGGAGTGTTGGAAGGATTCTGGTCAATATAGGCATTGTTGCCATTGCCAAAATAGCCTGGGTTGTAGTTATTCAGCAGGTAGTAGTGGCCTGTTTGACAGCGCGGGTCGATGCCGAGGGAGTTGAGGTAATCCACGATCGGCGCAACGCCCGGCTGCGTGGTGTCGGAGCAATTGCTGTACGATCCGCCACCCGAAGCCGGATTCGTGTAATACGGTGGCGGGTAGCCGGAGTTGTAGCTGTTGCCGTAGCCATCTTCGGTGTACCAGTTGTTAGTGCCGGAGGCGGGGTTGGGATTCATAACTTCACTCACGGTTCCTTCGTCCGGATTCGGGCCTCCGTCGTAGGGCGCGGTAAATACGAGCTGGTTCTCCGGTGGCTCCGCGGCATTGCCATTGCTATCGCTGAACCAGATCGCATCGGCGTGACCTAACATGATGTGATTGGCCCCGGTGCCGCCGCTGACGGACTGATGGAAGTTGTCGCTGATCGTGTATTCATCCGCCAGGTTCTTGAAGTAGTGAGCATCGCCCTTCTGCATGTTGTAAAAACCAAGGGAGGTTGATCCTTCACCCGTGGTTTGCGCGTCAGGGACGCTGGGCAAGTAATTGGTGGTGAAGCAGGGAAGCGTGTTGCCGTCCGTCGAACAGAGCGGTGGTTGCGTGGTGCCATTGGTGCCCGCCCCAACGGTTACTTCAACCCAGGAAAACAACTGCGAATTGCAACCAGAAGGATTGCTGCTGGTAGCGTGACCCAAACCGCAATTCATCTGCTGCCACATCTGGTAGAAGCGATGGACCGGGCTCGCCGCGTAGGAGTCGTCGGTAAACGTGCTGCCGTTGGTCAACTGAAACGGTCCGGCTGGCAGCGTCGTAACGTTGGTGATGCGCGTATCGGGAGTGTACTTCGAGAGGCCGGAGCCGCCGCTGGTCAGAGCATAGTAATGGCCGGCGGGCAGACCGTTCTCCGTAATTTCAGCGCACTGCAGTGGAGTGAGGTTTGGAAACGCCGGGCAGGAGGCGGGACCCGTGAAATATCCGTTCTCCCCTTTCGGCCCGCCCACTAGCGGCGCAGGCAGAAGGTTGCTGGGAAATTCCTGCGTCGGCGGATCTAGCAGGAAGGTGTCGGTATCCGTGGCGGCAAACTGTTGAGCTTGTGAAAAGTTGGGCCCGGCAACCGCGTTCTTGTTGGCGTCCAACTGGACGATGCCTTCTGAGAGAAGGTTATTGATAGTCTCTCCCTTTTTTGGAGGGTAAGTGGCGAAGACGTGATCGAAGCTACGGTTTTCTCCAATGATCACGATGACATGCTTAATCGGCGTGGTGGTCGCCGCATCCGCTGCGTGTTTGGGTTGATCAGCTGCGCTGGCGAAGGGAACGCCGATTGCCAGCTGGAACATGGCAAGCCATGCCAGTCCATTGCGCAAAAAATGCACGCCTTTCGATCCGGGTGATGTAACAGTCATTTTCTTTTCTCCTCGTGGGGTTGAGTTGCTGGTTAAGGGGACACCAACGTTAAAAAACTCTTCCGGGAAAACAACCTGAAGCTGGGCCAGAGTGAAGCGTTGGTGTGCAAGTGATGCTGTAGAAAAGTTTTGTGTCAGAACGAATTCGGTTTGAACCCTGCGCTTACCGCTCATGGCTCTACGCGAATCAGCCCCATCATTCCTCCATCCTCGTGTTCTAAAAGATGGCAATGGTACAGAAAATCGCCAACCGTATTGGGATCGCGAAAGTCCATCCGCAGCCGGACGCTGGGATATTCCAACGCCCTGCCGTTGTAATACGGAACGTTGACGGTATCGCGAAGGAACGGTTCGTTCGCAGGCTTGCCGTGGAAATCAATCAGCATGAAATGAAGCTGATGAATATGAAATGCATGCAGTTCGCTGGACCGGTTTTCGATGATCCAATCTTCGACCGTGCCCTGCTTCGCAATGATGTTTGGAATTCCTGATTTCGGATCGAACTGCACCGGCGCCTGGCCTTCAACGGTAAGGTAAAATTCCGTCGCGCTGTTGGGATCATCCGGATCGAGAAGCTTCTCGGAGAAATAGAGTTTTCGCGTGCGCACTGGAGCTACGCTTCCCAGCCACGGCGTCTGCGAAGCCGGAAGCGGTTGGGGCGATGCCGCAAGTTTTGAGACCGGCTCCGGCGCATCGTTGGAAGCTGTAATTGAGGCGATCGTGCGATTAGGATCGTTCTCGCCACCAGCGCCTGTGTCGACCGTCTTCGTGACTAGAAGTCCCGAAACGCCTGCTGGTGGCCCCTTCACGATGAATTCCACGCGCGCCCCCGGCGGCACTCCGAGATGCGTTTGCCAATCCACAAAATCTGCGGGTAGACCGTTCGCGTTTAATGGCACACCGTCCATGGCAATAAGGCCGAGTTTCTGCGGAGCATGGTCGAACAGGACTTGCAGGTTAAGGTAGGTGATTCCTGACGCATTTACCACGCGCCACAGTTGCTGCTCCTCCGGCTTCATTTCGATGACAGCCGGCCGGTAATCCGGATAAGGCACGGGCACGAAATTGATCGACAGATCCTTCGCGGGCTTGCCGAATCCTGTGCCCGTGTTGGCTGCGTCTCCATCGCGATCAAACAGCATCTTCGGAACAATTGGTTCTGATTTCGAAGGCGGAGCGTTCGGGTTCAGCAGATCCTGATCGCGAATAATCAAGACTCTTTCCGGCAGTCCCGCAACTGCCTTATCGGCACGCTCGATTCCCTCGACGATGATGGCGCCCGATGCGCCGCCGAGCACCTGCTCTTTGGTGAAACCGTGAATGTGCGGGTGATACCAATACAGCCCGGGAGGTTCGTTCTCCGGAATGCGGAAGCGGTATTCGAACGGCGTATCGCCCGGCTGAATCGACGTGTGCAGCACATCATCCTGGTGGCAAACTGGAGGAATCGTCAAGCCATGGAAATGTAGATTCGTAGATTCCCGCGTCATCAGTTCGCTGGTGCACGAATTGCCATTCTTCGCCGCATCCTCGTGCGCGTGTCGATGGGCCATCGCTGCGCCGGAAGTGAGCACGGTCAAATCATTCTTCAGCGTCAAGATGACAAGATCGCCGGGACTTACACGAAGAGTCGGTGACTCCGATCCGTTCTCGTCGACGAAGCAGTAGCGAGTCGTGCCGTCGCTTTGCTTCGCATTGTGGGCGGTGATTTCCACCTTCAGCACTCCGTTGCGGCTGCGCAGATCAGTCGGACCGGTGACAGTGCTGCCCGGCAAAGGGCGCGGGCAAAGATCCTCAGCGGCATGCGCATATTGCGCCGGCGCAACAAAGCACAGACATAAAAGCGCAATGGGGAGGGTCTTCAGCATCAGCTGCTTCCAGAATCCGTACTTACTCAAGTTTTAGCGCAGAACTCTACCACGTTACCTTGCATTGGTAAATGAGGATGATTCGCTACTCCAGGTCGACGCTCGGGACCCCTGCTGTACCCATGACTTCCCGCCCCCAGAAAACCACGCATAACCTACATCGCCAAGGTAGCCGCTGCGGGGTTACTAGGTTATGAATCAAATGTGAATAAGCGAAGAAAAGAAATCCACAGGGGTGGACGTGGGACGGATCTGGGGCTTACGGGGATGACACCGGCGCTCGTAGATGGCGTCATCCTGAGCGTAGCCGCTCTCCAGGCGGAGCGAAGGATCTCCGCTATGACGCTGTGTGCCACAGGAGATCCCTCGGCCCGCTGGCGAAAACGCGGGCCCTTCGGGATGACGGATCGCGAGATTCAGAACTCAAGCTGAGCCACCTCTTCACGGAATTCGCTTGACTTCGACTCTGCCTCCTGCAATCATATTCTTTACGCATTTGCTCTTTGACAATTGAATAGCAACGAGTTAACTACCGCGGATTCAATATTTTGCGATCAGGCCGCTGATTCCAGGCGGTTCAGCCGAGCTAGGCGCACCTAAGTCCTTTAAATGGAATATTTTACGGACAAGTCGTTTGTTATCAATATTTTAGCTGGATTCAGGCCGGATCAAAGACGCGCAACTTGTTGATTGCAGATATTTTAGCTCGATTGATCTGAATATTTTTAGTCGGATTAAATCCGAGGTACGAGTGGGTTCCCAAGTAAGCTTGGGGGCAGTTTCATCGCAGCTTCGGGTTTAAGAGCTTCAGTTCCTAAGCGCTGAAAATCTAGTTCCCGTATTTTCGCGGCACGCGCTTCGAGATGTTGCAGAGAATCTCATACGGTGAGCTGTTCGCCAGGCGCGCGTGTTCGAGCGCATCGACGCTCAGCCCGTCACGAGTTCCAAGCAGGATCACCTCATCGCCAACTGCAATTTCAGGAATGCCTGTAACATCGACGAGCGTGAGGTCCATCGAAATGCTGCCCACGATCGGCGCGTAGTGGTCGCGGACGATCACGCGACCGCGATTGGAAAGTTGGCGGTTGTATCCGTCGGCATATCCCACGGGCAGCACGGCGACGTGCGCTGGCGCCTTGGTCACATAAGTTCCGCCGTAACCGAGAGGCTGGTTGGCGGCGAAATCTCGCATCGACAGAATGCGCGTCTTCCAGGTCAGCACCGGCTTTACCGGAAGGCGCAGTGTTCCTCCGCTCACTTCCCGGCCCGCGCGCTGGAATGGCAAATAATATCCGTAGACGGCAATGCCCGGACGCACCATGTTGTTCCAGGTCTCGCGCCGCGAAATCAGGGCGCTGGTGTTGGCCATGTGGATCAAACTCGGATCGAAACCAGCCGCGCGCACCATGCGCAACGCCTCCTCGAAACGGCGCTCCTGTTCAGCCACCGAAGGAGCATCCATAATTTCCGAAGACGCCAGGTGAGTTGAGAGCCCTTCGAGAACCAGATGCGGAGCCGCGCCGAGAGCGTTCAGCACCGCGGGAAGCTGATCCAGCGATACACCAAGCCGGCCCATCCCGGTATCCACTTTCAAATGCACTGCGTGCCGCACCGCTCCGAGCGCCGCGGCAGTCTCCAGAGACTCGATATGCCAGGGTTCCCACACGGTAGGAGTGAGCCGCGAGCGGACGATCTCGCTTTCCTCGCCGCGCCAGAAACCCGTCATCAGCAGAATCCGAGATTCAATGCCGGCCTCGCGCAGCGGGATCGCCTCATCGAGCGATGTAACACCCAACCACTTCGCGCCCTCCGCCTGCAAAGCGCGCGAACACTCCACCGCGCCATGGCCATAGGCGTCAGCTTTCACCACAGCGCACACCGTCACTCCCGCACCTGCATGTTTCACAACCGCGCGGAAGTTTTGCCGCAACGTAGTGAGAGAAACTTCCGCCCAGGTAGGGCGGGTAGCCACGCGGCTCAGAATTTCTACAGTTGTCGCCACTGCGCTCGATTATAGCGGGAGTAACTCGCGCACTCAGGTTACGCTTGGGCTACTCCCGCAGCAGTTTCTAGTTTCCCGCCAGAGAGAAGTTCACGGTGATCTGCGTCTCCACTTCCACTGGCTCATTGTTCAAAACATAAGGCCGGTAACGCCATTGCCGCACGGCTTCTTTCGCCGCCGGCGCTAGCATGGGATGTCCTGACAGAACTTTAAGGTTCTCTATGACGCCTTGCTTGCTAATCAGCGCTTGCAGCACGACCTGTCCTTGAATGCGCGCGGCACGAGCCAGCGGCGGATAAATAGGCAGCACCTTATGAACTAAATCTCCTTCATCCATATGCGAGATGCGGAGCGGGGGAGCTACGGCCACCGGCTGAGGCGGCAGAACCGGACGTGCACCCGTTCTCAACACACTCAACACTCCATCCGGACTTCCCGGTCCCAATGCATCGTTACCCGGACCCGACGGCCCGATTTGCGGTGGGCCATCATCGCCGGGTGCCGGAATGCCATTCGGAATTCGCGCGGGCGCTCTGAAAATGAAAACCGCAGGAGTGTTTGTTGCGGTTGCATTTGCACTCGCGTGCCTTGTAACCGTTTGAGCTTCCGCCAAAGGTTGACCGAGCGTGACCGGCGTAGACAGTGGTCGCAACAATGGCAATCTCATGGGGCGGAGCAGCGGCAAGACAAGCAATGCCGCGCATGCAAGGGCCTGCAAGCCGAAGGATGTCAAAGCGGTCAATCCGCGGCGCGAACGCTCGTTCCACGATGAATTGATTGTGCTGGCGAACATACCATCTGTGAATCTGGTCTCGCTAAACATAGTGTCCTCCTCGTGGACTGGGTTGCTGATAAGGACACCGGACGCACGACGGTCGGGTGCGCTGAAAACAAATAAAAAAGGCCGCGTCAGACGCGGCCTTTCAGGAACTTTTTCGACACATACGGTGTCGCGAAAGTTATTTCGGTGGAGTGGTTGACGGGGCTGCAGGCCTCGGAGCCGCGGGCTTCGCAGGCACCTTGGCTGGAGCGCCAGTTGGAGCAGGAGCGGCCACACCCGACGACGTGTTGTATGCCTCCACGATCGCCTTGGTGATGTCCACGCCCTCACCAGACCACAGGACCTGGCTTTGCGGCCAATTGTTCGACGTATCCACAATCAGCTGGAACGAATTGTCCTGCGCGTACTTCACGATGGTAGGAGCCATCTTCTGCAGGATGCGTGCGAAGATCTCTTTCCCTTGATTCTGCCCGTCCTCTTGAAAATCCTGGTAGGCACGCTCGAACGATTTCTTCTTGGTCTCAATCTGTTTGAGCAGAGTGGCCTTGGCATCTTCGTTCAGCTTGTCGCCCTGCGTGTCGTACTGTTTCTGCAGACCATCAAGCTCTTCTTTCTGGGACTTAAGTTCGTTCTGTCTGGGTTCCAGTTTTTTGGTCAAAGCATCGGCGTCGCGGCGGCCCTCGTTGGAACCGAAGACGGCGGCTTCCACGTTGATCGTCCCCACCTTGGTGCCAGGGCCAGTCGTGGTCGGGGAAGCTGCAGGACTTGCAGCAGCGGCAGATGGGCTAGAGGGAGTGGCAGCGCCACCGGTTTGGGCCCATGCGGAAATCATCGAGAACACCGCAATAGCCAGGACAGATCGCAGAAACTTGCTTGTCATTGGATCTCTTAAACTCCTTGGAACATAGTTCCGTAGATTTTTCCGGGAATGAACTCAGACCACCTTTTCAGGCAACTCTGGGCCGGAATTATTGGACCGCGTTCTGGCAACGGCCGTCAGACATTCGTCGCTAAGACAAGGCACACTGGACTGCCAGCGCTACACGCCGGGGTTGCGACGTGTCGTCCACCTGCTCAACTCTCTTATGCCCGTGGATCACAACAATTATAGAGAGCATCCTCAGACGCCGTCAAACCTGCTGCCGCGAATCTTCGTTAGAACATCTGTCTTCAAAAGCCGTCACTTAGAAAGTCGTCGCCACGGTGAAGCGGAATGTCTTGCGCGGCTCCCGCAGCAGGAAGCTCGGCGAGTAAGCGTTCTTCGCCAGGTTAAACGTATAGTCACCCGCTTGGGTCAAGTGGCAGCCCGATGGTCCGCAAACCTGCGGGAACATGCTCGGAGTAATCGGAATCGGCGGCATCGCCGGGCTATCCAGCCGCAGTGGGTTATAGGCCCAGTAAATTCGGAAGGGCGCATTAACGACCGGCAGGAAAACCTGAAGTTCAAGCCCCGTGGACATTCTCGGCCGCCAGTTGGTCGTGCCCAGAACCTGCAGATCTTGCCCTGGCGGCGGGTTCAACACGCTGCCGATCGTACAAGTATTCGTGGTTCCAGTCTGCAACAACTGCGGACAGCCAAAGGCCTGCCCAATCACGCCATCGTATTGCACCTGCGCAATCTGCAACTGCGACTTTCGGATAATGGGGTCAATGCCCGCGTCGACGAATGGAGCCACAGCCACCGGCCCAACGATCGTGATGCGATACTCCATGTTCGTGAAGAAGCTGAAATCGCCACCTGGGAAAACGATCTGATCCACTGGAATCGGAATCGTCACGGGTCCTTGCAGCGGGTTCTGCGCATTTTTCAGTACCGGCGTTCCATCGCGATTGGTGAGAGCAATCGATCCCACGCTCGGCAGAAATGCCACCGGCGATACAGAGCGGATATCGAAACCGCGCAGATCGTTTTCACCGCCCATGTACGCGCGCTGGAACGGAGGCGCAACCAGGCCGCCGTAACCAGTGATGAAAGATCCCTGCATATTGAAGCCGATCGCGTTGCGCCCCTTCTGCACCGGAATGAAACGCTTGTATTGAACGATGGGACGGACGGACCGAATCGTGCCTCCAAGCCCGGCGAGTTCGGCGCCCAGCGTGAACTGGTGCCCGCTGTGCGGCGAGATGGGACTGTTGATGGTGTTGAAAGAGAAGTTGGGAAAAATCTTGCTGGTAATAATTCCTTCCAGCGCATTGGGCCCGGAGATTCCGCGGAAGGCCAAAAACTCAAACAGATTCTTCGACGCCGAACTGAGCGCCGCCAGCGAGGACCGATCGAACGAATACGTGACTCCCAGGCGATTGAAGCGGCGCTTGTTGCGCGCGCGCAGCGGATAGCTCAACGACGTGGTAAACCCGGCGCTTGCCTGTGTGTAATTCTGCAGGTTCTGCAATACCGTATTGGGCAGGTTCAGGTTCTCCCCCCTGAAAATGGAGAGTTGCCGCGCCTGATCGTACTTGGTCTTGGTGTAGTAGACGTTGAAGCCGAACTGCAATGGCCGGTCAAACATGTAGGGCTGCGTAAAGCCGAAGCGGATGCTCTTTGCCAGGTTACCCACGCTGGCCTGCACCTGAAGCGTCTCACCCAGGCCGAGGAAGTTATTGGTGGCATAGTTGATGCCGATAAATGCGCCTTCCAGGCCGCTGACCCCGCCATTCAGTCCAATGCTGTTCTTGCCCTTCTCGTGGACCTTCAACGTTAGATCGACCAGACCGTTTTTCTCATCCAGTTGTCGCGTGGTCACGTTGGGATCCTCCGGCTTCAACTGGTCGAAGTATCCCAATTGATTCAAGCGCAGCACGCTCAACTCCCAGAGTTTCGAGTTGTAGATGCCACCTTCCTCCAGTGCGATTTCGCGGCGGATAACTTTGTCGCGAGTCGTGGTGTTGCCTACGAACTCGATGCGGCGCACATAGAACTGCTTGCCTTCATCAACATCAATATCGAGATAGATCAGTTTTTTCTCATCGTCAAACCGGGTCTCCGGCACCGGAGTGAAGTTGATGTAGCCCAACTCCCCATAAGCCTTGTGCAGGTTCTCCAGGCCCTTGCCGACCTTTTCTTTGCTGAAGACATCTCCGTCTTTAATGGGGAAGATGGATCGCAGCGCCTTCACGTTCTGAACCGCCTTATTGTTCTTGAACGTGATTCCGCCCAGCGTGTAGCGCTCGCCCTCATCGATGGGCATGGTGACGTCGACCGATTTGCCCGATCCGCCTTGCAACAGCGGAACGTGAATGCCGGTATGCCCGGTGTCGTGAATCTCAGTTTTGGGCTCGGCAATGTTGGCCTTGAAATAGCCGCGATTCTGGTATTCGATGCGGACGCGTTCCACATCTTCTTCGAGCTTGGTGGCGTCGTAGGTTCGAGCGAAAATGTTTTCCAGAAAGATGGAATGCGGGACGCCGATGGGCCGCAAGTTCTTCATTGCGTAACGCAGAACTCGCGTCTTGACGTTCTTGTTTCCCGTGAACGTGATCTTGCCCACCTTAACCTTTGGACCTTCTTTAATCACAAACGTGACGCCGATCGCCGCCGGAGGGATCTGCCTTATTTCCGTCCGGATGGTGGCAAACTGCCGCCCATGTTCGGCCAATAGGCCTTTGATCGTCACTTCCGCTTTTTTCACTTTCGTCGGGTCGTATTGATTCTCTACCGACAAGCCGACCTTCGCTTCCTTGAAGCGGTCCAAGACGTCGCTGGTGGAGACCGAACTCAACCCCACATAGTTGATCTCGCGGATCGTCGGCTTTTCCTTCACCTGGATAATCAGCCGCCATCCCTTCGGAGTCTGTTCGCGGCTGAACTTGATGTCTTCGAAGTAGCCGGTGTTCCAGAGTGAATTAAAATCGCGCTCCAGCGCGGCGGGATCGTAAATGTCTCCAGGATGAGTGAAGATGCGCGCCTTCACCGTCTCGGCGGGAATTCTGCGGTTTCCCTGGATGTTGATCTCAGAGATCACATCGGTCTGTGCCCAGCTCGCGGAGGCGGAAAGCACAACGAGCAACATTCCGAGCGCCCACCCAAGCCATTTCATTCTCCGGCAAAAGCGTGCGGATGAAGAAGATGAAGGCTGAACAGCGCCGGAAGAATCGTTGCTGCGCCGGGGCACAGCACTATCTGTATGAGAGCAAAAATGAATCGCTACGACCTCAGCCTCTGGGATGTGGGAAAACGATCATTATACGGTAGAAAAATAGAAAGCGTCCAAGCGCCACTCTTGCCGGTGGCTTTATGAAGAAGACTTCACTGACTCCACCTCAACCAAGACGGAATAAAACGTGGCGGAGTTGCCCAGGTCGGAAAGTTTTTCTGAGGTCAGCACATTAATATTCCGAAATCCAGGAGCGAGCTTCGCCCAATTCAGCGTCGCCGAAACTACTCCGGGCTGAACCGCGCCGTCGACTCGCGCCTTCAACAAGATTTCTCCGCGATGGTTGTAGACCCGGACCGTGTCTCCGTTGGCAATGCCACGCCGCCTCGCATCCACGGAATGCATCTCGAGAAGATTCGTCTCTTCCATCGTTTGCACCGAAGGCACATTGGAAAAAGTTGAGTTCAGAAAGTTGTCGGCCTTGCGCGCCAGAAGTTCCAAGGGGAAAGTTTTCTTCTCGACTCCATGCCGCGATTCCGCTGGAGGCGTGAACTCGACCACCGGATCAAGCCCCTGCGCTTTAATTGCTTCACTGTAAAGTTCAGCCTTGCCCGAAGGCGTACGGAAGTTGCCGCGAGCGAATGGAAGAAATGGTTCTGTCGTTCCTGATTGTTCCCTATCCCCTGCCCCCTGACCCCTGAAGTTCAACCGCACTTGCCGCTCTTTCTCCAACCGCTCACGAGTAATTCCCTGAAGCCACGGATTGCTCGAAGCAAGCGCGCCATCGATCATTTCGTTGAGGCTGTCCTTGAAGCACGCATCTTCGAATCCCATCCTCTGAGCTAGCGCGCGGAACACTTCAACGTTGGCGCGGCACTCTCCTAACGGCTCAATCGCCTGATCCGACACTTGCAGATAGTAGTGGCCATAGGCTGCCTGCAAATCCTTGTGCTCGAAAAAAGTTGTTGCCGGCAACACAATGTCGGCATAGTCGGTTGTGTCAGTAAAGAACTGCTCGTGGACAACGGTAAATAAATCCGCACGCTTCAGCCCACGAACCACTTCGTTGTGATTCGGGCAAACCGCTGCAGGATTTGAGTTGTAAACGAACAGCGCCTTCACCGGAGGATCGCTCAGCGTATTCAGCGCCTTGCCCAGTTCGACCATGTTCACAGTGCGTGGGATGTGGTCGAGATCGTCCGGCTTAAGGTCGGGGCGCGTCAATGCATCTTTATTCAATCCAAACGAACCGCTGGTCGACATCTGCAGTCCACCGCCGACTTCTTTCCAAGATCCGATGATGCAAGGCAGCATCACGATGGCTCGCGTAGCCATGCCGCCGCCCTCCGACCGCTGCACACCATAATTCAGACGAATTACCGACGGCCTCACCGTGGCATATTCCAGTGCCAGCTTGCGAATATCTTCGGCCGCAATCCCCGTCCACTGCGCCACACGCTCCGGTGAATAAGCCTTTACTTTCTCACGTAACTCTTCGAAGCCCAGAGTGAACTTCGCCACGTAATCGGCATCATGCAAACCTTCGCCGATGATCACATGCATCATGGCGAGCGCGAGAGCGCCATCCGTCCCGGGATTGATGGGAAGGTACCAGTCGGCGCAAGCCGCAGTGCGCGTGCGATAGGGATCGATCACCACCAGCTTCGCGCCGTTGCGCCGCGCTTCCTCGATGAACGGCCACAGATGAACATTATTTCCGTGAATGTTCGAAGCCCAGGCAATGATGTAACGAGAATGGACGAACTGCTCGGGCTCAGTGCCAAGCTTCACGCCGAGCACTGAAATCAATCCGGCCTCACCCGCCGCAGAACAAATCGCGCGCTCCAGCTGCGAAGCGCCGAGGCGTCCGAAAAATCTGCGGTCCATGGAAGCGCCATTCAGCGCGCCCAGCGTGCCACCATAAGAATAAGGAAGAATCGCCTCGCTGCCGAACTCGGCAATGACCGAGCGAAAGCGCGAAGCAATTTCGTCGAGCGCCTTGTCCCAAGTAATCCGCTGCCAAACCTGTGTGGGCGACTCGCCCGCGCTGGTGGCGCGAGCCGCTACTCCTTTAGCCGCAATCCTCCGCATCGGGTACAGCACCCGGTCCGGCGAATAAACCCGGTCCAGATATTTAGCCACTTTCCCGCACAGAAATCCCCGCGTCACCGGATGCCCCGGATCGCCCTGAATCTTCGTCGCCCGGCCGTCTTCGACCGTGATCAAAACGCCGCAAGCATCAGGGCAATCGTGCGGACAAGCGGCATGGACGACCTGTTTCATGACTCGTTCGATTATACGGCGCTTTCCGAAAGGCAAAGACGACGTGGCAGAATGACACGGTCGAGTGCGCATATTGCCAAAGATTTACGGCGCATCGAACGAGAATCCCGAATCGCGCTACAGCCCCGCAACTTGCATCGGATGCCGCACTGGAGTTCTCGCAGGAAACCCCGACCCAGACCACATCTCTTACTTTGTTGCGTTTAATGGAACTACCTTCTACTAGTGCGGATACCGCTGGCGAGAAGTGCTTAAGCGATTCATGATCTGTCACTCTTCAAGAAAGATAGTATGATATTAACTGCGTAATGGCAAATATTATTTGACATAAATATTAAATTATCATACTATCTTTTTCGTGCTCTTCAAAGCGGAAAAACTCACACAATCTGAAACGGACGTTATCGCCAGGATTGAGGAAACGAGAAAGGCGCTGAGATACAACTTGGCTACGCCGCGACGATGGAAAGGGCTGCTTCGTCGCAACACGTTAGCTCGCGCCGTTCGGGGCTCAAATAGTATTGAGGGATATAACGTCACGGCTGAAGATGCGATCGCGGCGGTCGAGGGCGAAGAACCACGGACGGCAGACCGCGAATCCTGGCTGGCTGTGACTGGGTATCGCTACGCCATGACGTTCGTCCTTCAACTGACCAAAGACCCAAATTTTGCCTATAGCGAAGGGTTTATTCGCGGTTTGCATTTTATGATGGTCCAGCATGATCTTGAGAAGAATCCGGGAAATTGGAGACCGGGGACCGTTTACGTTCGCGATGATGCGAGGGGCGACGTAGTTTACGAAGGCCCTGATGTTGAGATGGTACCGGGCTTAATTGAGGAGTTGATAGAATACCTTAATGATGATGAGGATTGTCCGCACGCCCTCGTTAAGGGAGCGATGGCCCATCTAAATTTGGTCATGATTCATCCGTTTTCCGATGGAAACGGGAGAATGGCACGGTGTCTACAAACACTTGTTCTCGGGAGAGAGGGGATTCTTGAATCCGAATTTTCCTCAATCGAGGAATATCTCGGACGAAACACTCAGGACTACTACAACGTTCTAGCTCAGACTGGTGAAGGGTCATGGAATCCGAGGAATAGCACGCGCGCATGGATTCAGTTCAATTTGACCGCTCATTTTCGACAGGCAACGACTTTGCTGATGAGGACAAGAGTCATCGACCTGCTTTGGCAGGAACTCGAAGGGATCATCTCCCGTCGTGGTCTTCCTGAACGGTTGATCTTTGCAATCGCGGATGGCGCAATCGGATACCGCGTTCGTAATTCTAGCTATCGCAACTTAGCTGAATTGAACGATGTAACGGCGAGTCGCGATTTGAAAGCTGCTGTAGATGCTGGATTACTAATACCGGATGGGGAGCGGAGGGGAAGAGTCTATGTTGGATCGTTCGAAACGAAGGCCCTAGTAGACAAATTGAGGCTTGAACATATTAAATCGGTGCCTGATCCTTTCGTGCCGAGCACAGCTCAACTATCGTTTCCCATCAGTCCTCCGTAGCCTCTCTCACGACCCGTACGGCGTTCTGGCTTTCGTCCAGATAGGAAGCTCTGACCACGGCACGCCTCGGGTAAGAACGATGACACCTGAAACCGTCCTGACATCGACGGTTTTCCTTTTGGTATCAACAACGGCCACAACGTATCTGATAAGACCCTTCCCTTTCACGAAAACAGGATCATTGATTTTGGGGATGTATTTGTCGTCCTTGGCCATGCCCACGGTTTCCCACGGGCTCGAAGCAGACTCAAGCCCTGTGGATTTCAAACTGCGACACTCCTATATAAAAAGATAGGGTTGACGATGTTTCCACTCACTTGCTATATTTGTAAGGTTCCGCGAGTCAATCCAGGCTTGGTGTGTGCCGTGAGTCCCGCAAAGTTGTGCGGGAACTTCTGGTAGAGCTTTTGAGAAATACGTTTTCGGAGAAGTAACAAGCATTCGAGTTCCGGAAACTTTCCTCGCTGAAACGTTCCTGCGCTGCCTTTCGCCCTATCACGAGGGCTGCTCGAGCGCCTGAAGTTAAGACGCGACAGTGGTCTGCGAAAGGATATGCAGGACAGAGCTGGCGATACGGAGCGCCCCCGAGTTTTGCCGGGCGCCACCGTCGGCAGCATAAATCTAGAGTTGGTACCCAAGAATCTCTCTCCGTGATTCGTGTGCGGTGAGAAGCATGGCTGGCCGAATTTGGCCTGCCAGCCCGGAGTATGAAGTGAACTCCGGGAAAGCTGCTAGCGCTGCGCTCTGCCCGCTTGTTTGTCGGGTTGAGCACAATGCGGCGCGCGGCTTGGGTGAGCAGTTTTTAAACGAACGATTTAGCGATTTAAGGAGCGGCAAAGCGTGCCTACTTTTAATCAATTGGTGGCGAAAGGCCGGAAGCGCCCGCGTTATAAGACGGCGAGTCCGGCGCTGCAGGGCTGTCCGCAGAAGCGCGGAGTTTGCACCCGCGTGTACACGCAGACTCCGAAGAAGCCGAACTCGGCGCTGCGAAAAGTGGCGCGCGTGCGCTTGACCAATGGGATTGAGGTTACAACCTACATCCCCGGCGTAGGCCACAATCTGCAGGAGCACTCGATCGTCCTGATCCGTGGAGGCCGCGTGAAGGATCTGCCCGGCGTGCGCTATCACGTGATTCGCGGCACGCTCGATGCAGTCGGCGTGGCCGGACGCCAGCAGGGAAGATCGAAGTACGGCGCCAAGCGCGCGAAAAAGGGCGGAGATAAGAAGTAGCCGGAAGTCAGAAGTTCTAGCTAAAAGCTAAGAGCTAGGAGTTAAAAGCTGAATGCCACGTAAAGGACATATCGCAAAACGCACTGTGCCAAACGACGCCGTATACGGCTCGAATCTGGTAACGAAGTTCATTAACTCGATGATGTGGCAGGGCAAGCGCTCCACCGCCGAGGGCATTTTTTATGAAGCTCTCACCAAGGTGCAGGAAAAAGGCGGCGACGAAGCGTTGAAGCTGTTCACGAAAGCAGTCGAGAACGCGAAGCCGCTGCTCGAAGTAAAGACGCGTCGCGTCGGCGGAGCGAACTATCAGGTGCCGGTCGAAGTGAATGCCGATCGCCGCACGTCGCTAGCAATCCGCTGGCTGCTGCAGTACGCGCGCAGCCGCGCCGAGCGAGGCATGGTCGACAAGTTGAGCAACGAATTGCTGGACGCCGCCAACGGCAAAGGCGCGGCCATCAAAAAGAAAGAAGACGTACACCGCATGGCGGAAGCCAACAAAGCCTTCGCGCACTACCGCTGGTAAAGACGCGGCTTCTAGCTTCTAGCGACTAGCTAGGAGCCAGAAGCTAGAAGCTGAATTCTTGGAGCCCAGAAAGAGTTAGAGAGCCGTGCCTAGAACAGTCCCATTAGAACGCTGCAGGAACATCGGCATCATGGCCCACATCGATGCCGGTAAGACCACTACGACGGAGCGCATCCTGTTCTACACAGGCAAGACGCACCGCATCGGAGAGGTGCACGAAGGCACTGCCACCATGGACTGGATGGAGCAGGAGCAGGAGCGCGGAATCACCATCACCTCCGCCGCCACCACCTGCACCTGGCGCGACATTCGCATCAACATCATCGATACCCCCGGCCACGTCGATTTCACCGCCGAAGTCGAGCGTTCCCTGCGCGTGCTCGATGGCGCAGTCGCCGTCTTCGACGCTGTCCACGGCGTGCAGCCGCAATCGGAAAAAGTTTGGCGCCAGGCCGACAAATACGGCGTCCCAAGAATTTGCTTCATCAACAAAATCGACAAGATGGGCGCGGATTTCGAGCATGCCGTCGATACCATCCGCAAGCGCCTCAGCGCCAAGCCCGTCGCCATCCAGATTCCCATTGGACAGGAAGCCAAGTTCATCGGCGTCGTCGACCTCATCGCTATGAAGGCGATTGTGTGGAACGACGAAACCATGGGTGCGGAATACGAAGTTCAGGAAATTCCGGAGAATCTGAAGAAAAAAGCGGAAGCCTTCCACGCGCAACTGGTCGAAACCGTCGCCGAAAATGACGACGAAATTCTGCACAAGTTTCTCGAAGGCGAAGAAATTACCGCCGCCGAGTTGAAGGCGTCGCTGCGCAAATCCACCATCGGACTGAAAGTATTTCCAGTCGTCGTCGGCACGTCGTTCAAGAACAAAGGTGTGCAGCCGCTGCTCGATGCCGTGGTCGATTACCTGCCGTCGCCGCTCGATGTGCCGGAAACGCACGGCATCAATCCCGATAACGGCGAGAAGATTTTCCGCCACGCCGACGACAAAGAGCCGTTCTCCGCGCTGGCTTTCAAGATCATGGCCGATCCGTTCGTCGGCCAGCTCACATTCATCCGGGTTTACTCCGGACAGCTAAAAACCGGCGACTCCGTGCTTAACGTCCGCACGACCCGCGGCGAGCGCATTGGCCGCCTGCTCAAGATGCATGCCAACAAGCGCGAAGAGATCAGCGAAATTCTCGCGGGCGATATCTGCGCGGCCGTTGGACTGAAGAACGTTTCCACCGGCGACACCATTTGCAGCGAGGAGCATCCCATCGCGCTTGAGTCGATCACCTTCGCGGTCCCGGTGATCTCGGTCGCGGTCGAACCGAAGACCAAGGCCGACCAGGAAAAGATGGGCATGGCGCTGGCCAAGCTGGCGCAGGAAGATCCCACCTTCAAAGTTCACACCGATCCCGATAGCGGCCAGACCATCATCAGCGGCATGGGCGAGTTGCACCTTGAAATCATTGTCGACCGCATGATGCGCGAATACAAAGTGGAAGCGAACGTCGGCAAGCCGCAGGTGGCGTATCGCGAAACCATCCGCAAGCACGCCCAGGCGGAAGGCAAGTACATTCGCCAGACCGGCGGCAAAGGCCAGTACGGGCACGCCAAGATTTATCTCGACCCGCAACCGCCGGGCCTCGGCTACGAGTTCGTCAATGACATTACGGGCGGCTCGGTGCCGAAAGAATTCATCAAGCCCATCGATCAGGGAATTCGCGAGGCGCTCGAAGGCGGCATTCTCGCCGGCTATCCCATGGTCGATGTCAAGGCGACGCTTTACGATGGCAGCTATCACGACGTCGATTCCAACGAAATGGCATTCAAGATCGCCGGCTCGATGGCGTTCAAGGAAGCTGCGCGCAAAGCTTCGCCCGTTCTTCTTGAGCCGGTGATGGCGGTCGAAGTGGTTACACCGGAGGATTACGCTGGGGTGATCATGGGCGACCTGAGTTCGCGTCGCGGACGCATTGAAGGCATGGAACATCGCGCCGGTTCGCAGGTGATCAAGGCAATCGTTCCGCTGGCGGAAATGTTTGGATACGCGACCCACATGCGTTCGTCAACGCAAGGCCGCGCGGAATATTCCATGCACTTCGCGCGCTATGAGGAGGCTCCGCGATCCGTCGCGGAGGAAATCATCGCCAAGGTGCAAGGGACGGCGAAATAGTTCGTAAGATGAGAGATGTGGTTGATTCACGGCTTGAACTGGCAAAGGCGTTGCGGGAATTGGCGGACGGATCGAGCGAAGCGGCGCTGAGGAATGCTTTGTCGAGATCGTACTACTCGATCTTTCACGCTGCGAATGTGCTCTTTGGAAAGGTTAGCCACAGCGATATTGCGAAGAGGCTCGGAAGCGTTGATTTGGAACTAGAAGCGCAAGTGGAGAAGTTACAGCAACTGCGGTCGCAAGCGGACTACGATCCGAACTTTGTGGAGAGGGAGTTCAAGGGAAATTTGGAACAGTTCAGGCTAGACGTTAGGCGGCAGGTTGACGAGGGGCTTTCGGTGTTTAATCGCATTCTTCGTGAGATTGAGCGGAACGCGAGGGGTTAAGGGTTCTAGTTATGGCAGCAATCGATTTACAAGCGCAGATGGAGGGGCGGCTGAATCAGGCTGGGCTGCTCCCTTATCTCGACAAGGGCGAATCCCGGTTCCTCGATCTTGAGGATGATTTTTTTGTCGAGCTCGTAGCCCGCGATAGCACAAAGCTGCCGGAGTTTGGTCGCATCGCTGAAGCGGTGAAGTCCGAAAATCCAAAAGTCAAGACTTTAGTCCGGGCGCATTGGGAAATTGAGAATGTGGGCCAGCCAGCGCAGGCTTATGACATCCCAGGGACGGGCGCTCCGCGAATGGCGGTACTGTACCCGGTCGACCTTAAATCGGGACAAGGTGCGAAGCGGGTTTGGGTAGAAGTCACTACGCTGGCGAGCATGGCTTTCGACTATCACAAGCTCAACGAGAAGAGCATCGTTAGAGAGTTTGTTGCTGAGCAACTTTCTAAGGGTGGGGCAAGCTATTGGGATCCAGAGCGCTTCCCGCGGCTTGAGATTAACGGCGATATGGCCGAGTACATCGCGAGTAGGAGATCAGCGAAGCAATAGGACTGTTTTACTGGAGCTAGGAAATGGCGAAAGAGAAATTTGATCGCAGCAAGCCGCACTGCAACGTTGGGACCATCGGTCACATCGACCATGGCAAGACCACGTTGACGGCGGCTATCACCAAGGTTTTGTCGAAGCATAATCCGAAGAATACGTTCCGGTCGTTCGACTCGATCGACAACGCTCCGGAAGAAAAAGCGCGCGGCATTACGATTGCGACGGCGCACGTCGAGTATGAGACGGCGAACCGGCACTATGCGCACGTCGATTGCCCGGGCCACGCCGACTACATCAAGAACATGATCACGGGCGCGGCGCAGATGGATGGCGGCATTCTGGTGGTTGCCGCGACTGACGGCCCGATGCCGCAAACGCGCGAGCACGTGCTGCTTGCCCGCCAGGTCGGCGTGCCGTATCTTGTCGTGGCGTTGAATAAGGTTGACGCCGTCGACGATCCGGAGTTGCTCGAACTCGTTGAGCTCGAAGTGCGCGAGTTGCTGAAGAGCTACAAGTTCCCCGGCGACGATGTTCCGGTGGTGCGGGTTTCGGCGCTGGGCGCGCTCAACGGAGAAGCCAAGGCAGAAGCGCAGGTCGACGAACTGATGGCGGCAGTGGATAAATACATTCCGCAGCCGGCGCGCGAACTCGACAAGCCGTTTCTGATGCCGATTGAAGATATCTTCTCGATTCAGGGCCGCGGCACGGTGGTCACCGGACGTATCGAGCGTGGCAAGGTAAAGGTTGGCGAAGAAGTGGAAATCGTCGGCTTCCGCGACACCCGCAAAACGGTCGTCACCGGAGTCGAAATGTTCAAGAAGCAGCTCGACGAAGGTCTGGCGGGCGACAACGCCGGACTCTTGCTGCGTGGCATTGCGAAAGAAGATGTCGAGCGCGGCATGGTGCTGGCGAAGACAGGGTCGATTACTCCGCATACCAAGTTCAAGGCCGAAGTCTACATCCTGACCAAAGAAGAAGGTGGCAGGCACACGCCGTTCTTCAAGGGATACCGTCCGCAATTTTATCTGCGAACGACCGACGTAACAGACGTAACAGGAGTGGCCGAGTTGCCGGCCGGCACCGAAATGGTGATGCCGGGAGACAACGTCAGCCTGGTAATCGAACTGATCACGCCGGTAGCGATGGAAAAGGGCCTGCGCTTCGCCATCCGCGAAGGCGGGCATACTGTAGGCGCCGGAACGATTTCGGAGATTATTCAGTAAAGGCAGCTGTCAGCCGTCAGTAAAACCGGATAGATCCTTGGGCGATGAGAACCGGTCGCCTTAGGATGACAAAGCTAAAGGCTAGGAGCTAACAGCTAGAAGCTGTTTTGGAGTGAGCGATGCCCCGAGAAATTGTTACGTTACAGTGCGGTGATTGCAAAGAGCGGAATTATTCGACCACCAAGAACCGGAAGACGACGACGGAACGGCTGGAATTTAAGAAGTTCTGCAACCGTTGCCGCAAGCACACGCCGCACAAAGAAGTGAAATAGATTTAGTAATTGGGTAATTTTGTAATTTGGTAATTGAAAACCGCGCGGTACTGGGAAGAAGGTTCTCAAACTACCAAATTACTCAATTGCAAAATTACCAAATGCTTACAGGGGCGTAAGCTCAACGGTTAAACTGTCGGTCTCCAAAACCGAACTTGGGGGTTCGAATCCCTCCGCCCCTGCCAGATTTTGGAAGGATGCTGGGAAACGGTCAGGACAGGAGCAGTATGGCAGTGGAGACAAAGAAGATGACAACGTCGATCGCAACCGCCGGTGAGAGTTTTCTCGACCGGATCAAGGTCTGGCCGGAGCGGACCAAGTCGTTTTACAACGACGTGCGTTCCGAGATGCGCAAGGTCACTGCGCCGTCGTGGAAGGAAGTGCGCGGCACCACCGCGGTGGTGGTGGTCACGGTGTTCATTTTCGGCGTTTATTTTTTCATCATCGATAATGTGATCCAGAGGGGCGTCACGTTTTTGTACAGCTATTTCGGGAGCCACTGAGCTTAGAGAGAAAGAGCAGGCTGGAGTTTAACTTGATCATGCAGGACGAAGAAAAGAACGAAGCTGGCGCGGGCGGAGAACAGCTGTCCGGCGCGGAGGGCGTTGCCGCCACCAGCGAACCGCCTCGCAACCCCAACATGAAGTGGTACATCATCCACTCCTATTCCGGGTTCGAGCGCAAGGTGAAAGAGTCGCTGGAATCGCGCGTAATGGCGTTTGGCCTTCAGGAAAAGATCGGCAAGGTGCTGATCCCGACCGAGTCGGTCACTGAGGTGCGCGGCGGCAAAAAGTATACGTCCGAGCGCATGTTCTATCCCGGCTACGTGCTGGTAGAAATGGACATGGACGATCACGTTTGGCACGTAGTGAAATCCACGCCGCGCGTGACTGGGTTTGTGGGCACCGGGCAGCAGCCCACGCCGCTTTCCGACGAAGAAGTGCAGCACATCGTCTACAAGGTTGCCGACAGCCGCGAGAAGCCCAAGCTCAAGGTCAAGTTCGAGAAGAACGAAACCGTGCGCATTTCGGAAGGGCCATTCGCGACCTTCCAGGGCATTGTGGACGAAGTGAATGAAGATCGCGAGACTTTGAAAGTCATGGTTACGATTTTCGGCCGCTCGACCCCGGTGGAGTTGGAATTCAACCAGGTGGAGAAGGTGGCGTAGTTTATGGGCAGTTTCAAAGCCAAGTTGCGGGTATGGAATCCCGGCGCTCCTGAGACTGTGGAAGAATTTGTCGCGATGGTGGATACAGGCGCTGCGTTTTCGTGGATTCATCGCGAGCGGCTGGAGCGGTTGGGACCGGAGTTTTTGCGGCGGATCGGATTCCGCGCCATCGATGGTTCCATCATCGAACGGGACACGGTAGCGGTGTGGGTAGGAAGCGATGGGTTTAGGGCTCCTGACATTGTTGTCGTGGCCGAACCCACCGATATGGAAGTGATTGGCGTGCATACGATTGAGGGGTTGGGAATGGCGGCCGATCCGGTCCAGAAAAAATTGATTCCTTCGGTGATGCCGGCTTTAGCGGCCAGCCGACGTGTTGCTAAGAGGATCCATTGAGAGCCTTGGCTAGAAGCTAAGAGCTAGAAGCTAGGAGCTAAGACGTGGCAAAGAAAGTTACAGGTTTCGTAAAGTTGCAGATTGCGGCGGGTAAGGCGACTCCGGCGCCTCCGGTGGGTCCGGCGCTTGGGCAGGCGCAGATCAACATCATGGAGTTCTGCAAGCAGTTCAACGCGCGCACGAACCAAAAAGAGATGGAGGGATTGATCATCCCGGTCGTGGTCTCGGTCTATAGCGACCGCTCGTTCACCTTCATCACCAAGACGCCTCCGGCTTCGATTCTGCTCAAACGTGCCGCTGGCATCGCCAAGGGGTCGGGCACTCCTAATAAAGATAAGGTGGGCAAGGTGACGTTGAAGCAGGTTGAGGATATTGCCAAGCAGAAGATGCCTGATTTGAACGCCGCTTCGGTCGAGACCGCGATTAAGAGCATTCGCGGGACGGCGCGGTCGATGGGGATTGAAGTCATTGGGTGATCGGGGGATGGAGTGATTGCGTGATTGAAAAATCGCCCGATCGCTTAATCGCCCGATGAGCTAATAGTCAAATGCACCACGGCTGATCGAAGCAATGACCAGCGGTGGGAGACGAGGAAAATGGAATGAAAAAAGAAGGAAAGAATATCGCGAAGGCGCACGCTGCAGTCGAGCAGCGGCCTTACACATTGCAGGATGCGGTTCCGTTGCTGCAGAAGGTCAAGTTTGCGAAGTTTGACGAGACGGTCGAGATCACCTTGCGGTTGGGGGTCGATCCCAAGCACGCCGACCAGATGGTGCGCGGTACAGTCGTGCTGCCGCATGGTCTAGGCAAGTCGAAGAAGGTTTTGGTCATCGCTTCGGGCGATAAAATCAAAGAGGCTGAGGCTGCGGGCGCCGACTACTTCGGCGGCGAAGAAATGGTCGAGAAGATCACCAAAGAAAACTGGACCGACTTCGACGCTTTGATCGCCACGCCGGACGTGATGAAATCCGTTGGCCGGCTGGGCAAGATTCTTGGTCCGAAGGGCTTGATGCCGAATCCGAAGACCGGAACTGTCACTGTCGATGTGGCGAAGGCAGTGCAGGAAGTAAAAGCGGGCAAGGTTGAATTCCGCACCGACAAGACGGCGCTTGTGCATGTGCCAGTGGGCAAGATTTCGTTCTCGCCTGACAAGCTCATCGAGAATGCGACCGTGCTAATCACGAGCGTGATCAAGGCCAAGCCGTCGGTGGCGAAGGGCAAGTACATCAAAGGCTGCACGTTGAGTTCGACCATGGGGCCGGGGATTTTGCTGGATACGGCTCCGATTGAGACTGCGGCTAAAGCGTAAATCGCAACGGCGTGTAGCGGCGAGACGCCGCCACGACAGCCGCCGGGACGGCGGCGCTACCTTGTGAATCGAGGAAGAAGGAAATGCCAGTTACTAAAGCTAGAAAAAAAGAGCAGGTTGAGAAGCTGAGCTCGGAACTGAAGAATGTTTCGAATGCTGTCGTCGCCACCTACAGCAAGATGACCGTGGCCCAGGATTACGAGCTGCGCAAGGCCCTGCGCGGTGCGGGCGCGAAATATCAAGTGGTGAAGAACACGCTGGCCGAGCTTGCCGGCAAGGGCACGAAGATCGAGGAAGGGTTGAAAAACCTGACTGGCGTGACCTCGATCGCTTACACTACGGGTGACCCCGTGGCGATGGCCAAGGCGCTCACCAAGTACGCCAAAGACACGCCCGAGTTCACCTTTAAGGTGGGCGTGGTCGAAGGCCGGGTGATTTCGATCAAAGAGATCGAGGCGCTGGCCAGCATGCCGTCGAAGGAAGAGATTTACGCCAAGCTGCTGTTCCTGATCAATTCTCCGGCGCAACGACTGGTTACGGTGATGAACGCCGTGGGACGCGACATCGCTGTGGTTATCGGGCAAGGCGTAGAGAAGGGCAAGTTCGCTGGCGGCGGCCCTGCAGCCGAAGTTCCTGCGACCGAGGCCCCTGCGGAAGCGCAGGCTTAAGAGTCTCGGCGGTCGGCAGTGCTAAAGAGATTTGGTCATCCGAGGTCAGGGGTTGCGCGGTTCTGCTCCAGGCGTTGTCTGGCGACTGGAAATGAGCTTGCCGCACTGGAAACCCGGCCGACGATGACGAAAGCAAGCAAATTCATAACTCGAAGAGTGGAGAAACTAACATGGCAGACCTGCAACAGATAGAGGATTCAATCGTAGGGTTGTCGCTGCTGGATGCGGCGCAACTGGTGAAGAAACTGGAAGCGCGCCTGGGCGTCTCGGCGGCAGCCGCAGCTCCGGTGATGGCGGCGGGCGGCGGCGCTGCGGCGGCAGCGGCTCCGGCAGAGGAGAAGACGGAATTTACCGTGCTCCTCAAGGAAGTTGGCGCCAATAAGATCAATGTAATCAAGGCCGTCCGCGAGGTCACCAGCCTGGGCTTGAAGGAAGCTAAGGAACTGGTCGATGGAGCGCCCAAGAACATCAAGGAAGGCGTTTCCAAGGACGAGGCTGAGACCATCAAGAAGAAGTTCACTGAGGCTGGTGCCGTCGTCGAAGTGAAATAGCTTTATCGTAGCGCCAGCCTCTGGCTGGCTGTCGCGGGGGCGTCCCGCCCTCGCTCATGGCGGCGAGACGCCGCCGTGACAGCCGCCGGGACGGCGGCGCTACAAAATATTTACGTTCTGGTTGTGAAGCGTGGGAAGTAGTGTTAGCATCTAACCTAACACCGCTTCCCCTGGCCTCACTCAATCGCGGGCGAGACCCGCAGGGAAGCTTGGGCACTGTTCCGTGGGCAGGCGGAACGGAAACGGCCGAAGAGAACTGGCGCGAAAGATAACAAATTTAGATTGGCGAAACGCCTTGCACGGCGTCTGCGGGAACGACTGTCCCCGCAGACGCTTCGTCGTGTTTTCCGCGCATCACTTTTCTAGGCTTCAACAGGTTCGCAACAGCAGCTAAGCAGCGCGGCGCGATGTGCGCCCCACATTCCGCGGGTAATCGCAGCGCTCGGCTGCGCCTGACATTGGGAGTTTCTTGACGATGAAGAATAACGCCTTCCGTAAACGTTTTGATTTTTCGAAAATTCCAGCAACCATCCAGATTCCGAACCTCATTGAGGTGCAGAAGCGCTCCTACGACCGCTTTCTGCAGATGGACAAGCTGCCCAGCGAACGCGAAGACGGCGGATTGCAGGCAGTGTTCCAGTCCGTCTTTCCGATTACCGACTTCCGCAACGTATCACAACTTGAGTTTGTGGATTATGCCATTGGTAACTGGGAGTGCAAGTGTGGTCACCTAAAGGGACTACACCATCTGCGTACCACTTGTAAGAATTGCGGCAATACGGTCATCACGGACCCGTTCCATCCGGGCGATGTGCTCTGCCAAAAGTGCGGCACCTACAATGCCAACACGCCGGATTTCTGCAACAAGTGCGGCGACCCGGTCGGACTGCAGTTGAAGTACGACGTGGCCGAGTGCGAAGAGCGTGGGATGACGTACTCCGCGCCGCTCAAGGTCACGATGCGCCTGACCATCTTCGACAAGGACGCCGAGACCGGCAACCGTTCGATCCGCGATATTAAAGAGCAGGAAGTGTTCTTTGGCGATGTGCCGCTGATGACGCAGAACGGCACTTTTATTATTAACGGCACAGAACGAGTCATTGTCAGCCAGTTGCACCGCTCGCCTGGCGTGTTCTTCGAGACCGCGAATAATCGCACCTACTTCCTCGGCAAGATTATTCCCTACCGTGGGTCGTGGGTCGAGTTCGAATACGACCAGAAGAATGTGCTCTATGTCCGCATCGACCGAAAGCGCAAATTCCTGGGAACGATCTTCCTGCGTGCCCTGGGCCTGCGATCGGGCGAAGATATTCTGCGCTCGTTCTACACCGTCGACCGCATTGCGATTAAAGACAAAAAGCTTTACTGGACGCTTGACCCTGCGAGCGAGAAGCCCACGAACCTGCTGGGCATGAAGCTGGCTCACAGCATCAAGAACAAGTCCGGGGATGAGATTGCTCACTCCGGCCGCAAGCTGAACGCTGCGACTCTGAAAGAAATTCAGAAGGCGAAGATCTCTGAGATCGAAGTTGATGTAACCGATCTCGAGGGCGCATGGGCGGCCGCCGACGTGGTCGACACGACCACCGGCGAAGTGCTGCTCGAAGCCAACAGCGAAGTCACTGCCGACAAAGTTTCGAAGATTCTCGACTCCGGCGTGACCGAGATGAGCCTGTTTTTCCCCGAGCGCGACGACGTAGGCACGGTGATCAGCCAGACCCTGAAGCGCGATTCGGTGAAGACTCCGCAGGAAGCGCTGATCGAGATCTACCGCAAGCTGCGTCCCGGCGATCCGCCGACGCTCGACACAGCGACCGCGCTGTTCCACGGCATGTTCTTCGACCCGCGCAAGTACGATTTCTCGAAAGTCGGCCGGTTGAAGTTCAACATCAAGCTGTTCGAGAACCAGGATGCTACCAGCCTCGACAAACGGACGCTCGATCCCGACGATTTCTACGGCACAATCGGCTACCTGCTGAAGTTGCGCAAGAATATCGGTTCGGTAGACGACATCGATCACCTCGGCAACCGGCGTGTGCGCGCGGTCGGCGAGTTGATGGAGAACCAGTTCCGCATCGGCCTGGTCCGCATGGAGCGGGCGATTAAAGAAAAAATGTCGGTGTACCAGGAAATGTCGACGGCGATGCCGCACGACCTGGTCAACGCGAAGCCTGTGATGGCTGCGATCCGCGAATTCTTCGGATCGTCGCAGCTTTCGCAGTTCATGGATCAGACCAACCCACTCTCCGAGATTACGCACAAGCGGCGTCTCTCGGCGCTTGGGCCGGGAGGTTTGTCTCGTGAAAGAGCCGGGTTCGAAGTGCGCGACGTACATCCCACGCACTACGGACGTATCTGCCCGATTGAAACGCCGGAAGGTCCGAACATTGGACTGATCTCTTCGTTGAGTTGCTACGCGCGCATCAACGATTACGGCTTCATCGAGTCGCCCTACCGCAAGATCAAGGGCGGCCGCGTGATCGATTACGTCAGCGTGGTGAACACCGGCGACAGCGACCATAAAGTCGGCGATCACATGGAGAAACACGAGATCGAGAAGATTAACGCCGACTTGAAAGAGAAGCGCAAGAAGCCGGCGCAGGTCGATCCGTTCTCGTTCTATCTTTCCGCATGGGAAGAAGACCGGCACACCATCGCGCAGGCCAACGTGGAGCTTGACGACAAAGGCCGCATCGTGGCCGAACTGGTCAACGCCCGCAAGGCCGGCAACTTTGTGCTGGTAAGCCGCGACGAAGTTGACTACGTCGACGTCAGCCCTAAGCAACTGGTCTCGGTCGCTGCCTCTCTTGTGCCTTTCCTCGAGCATGACGACGCGAACCGCGCGCTGATGGGCGCGAACATGCAACGCCAGTCCGTGCCGCTGCTTCGCGCGCAAGCGCCGATCGTCGGTACAGGGATGGAAGGCGTGACCGCGCGTGACTCCGGCGCAGTCGTACTGGCTCGCCGAAACGGCATTATTGATTCGGTCGATTCCGACCGCATCATTGTGCGCGTCGAAGGCGAACACCATCCCACGCAGCTTTCGCGCGAGGTGGGCAGCGACATTTATCAACTCACGAAGTTCAAGCGCTCGAACCAGAACACCTGTATCAACCAGAAGCCGATCGTGAAGAAAGGTCAGCGCGTGATCAAGGGCGAGGTAATCGCCGACGGTCCTTGCACGGACCACGGCGAGCTGGCTCTGGGACGCAACGTGCTTGTGGCTTTCATGCCCTGGCGCGGCTACAACTTTGAAGACGCGATTCTCGTCTCCGAAAAGATGGTGAAGGACGATTACTACACTTCACTGCACATTGAGGAGTACGAAATCGAAGCGCGCGACACCAAGCTGGGCCCGGAGGAAGTCACGCGCGACATTCCCAACGTCAGCGAGTCGATGCTGCGCAATCTCGACGAAGCGGGCGTGATCCGCATCGGGGCCAGCATCCGGCAGGGTGACATCCTGGTGGGCAAGGTTACGCCGAAGGGCGAAACCCAGCTCACGCCGGAAGAAAAACTTCTGCGCGCGATTTTCGGCGAGAAGGCCGGCGATGTGCGCGACGCATCGCTCTACTGTCCGCCGGGCATCGAGGGCGTGATCGTCGACGTGAAGATTTTCTCCCGCAAGGGCCAGGAAAAAGACGAGCGGGCGAAGTCGATTGAAGCGACGCAGATTGGCAAGCTCGAGAAAAACCTTTCCGACGAGATCCGGATTCTGACCGACGAGCGGCTGAAGCGTCTGGAGAACATTCTCGGCGGCAAGGAAGTGCAGGCCGACCTGCACGACGAGCGCACCAACAAGCG
>JBEKJF010000001.1:0-57033 GCA_050011375.1 Candidatus Sulfotelmatobacter sp. | reverse complement strand
CTTCTTACCAGGCGGCGCATCGCCGCCTGGCACTTCGTCCGTTACTCATGGCCCGGCTAATGCTCACGCTCGACGGTCGTCCCCGTTTTCAACAACGCGTTCTCCAGGTTTTTCGTAAACGCCCCGAAGTTTTTCGCCGATTGCTCGCTCTGCACGTAGGGTCTCTCTCTCCGATTCACCTTGCTCTCGACGGCCTTACTCTGGGTTGGGGACTGTTGACTGCGTAACCACGCGAAAGAAGTGCCGCAGTCATCAATCTCACAATCACCACCCATCAAAGCCCTCATGGCATCAATTCCTGCGTCAGTATGGCGCCGCCCATCGAAGTGATTACCGCAGACTCCTTAACTGCTTTATGGGAATCGCGCGCGATCCAAACCGTTTCTTTGTCATCGCCGCCATCCGCCGAAGAGATTTCGACCTTGTATGTATCAAAGGTTCCGGCGGGCACCGTCACCTGGTCGATGCCGGCAACCTTTAACTGCATGAGCTTTACCTTTTGTTTTTGAACATCAAAGTTCCGATACGTAGTGGTGTAGCCTTCGGCCAACGGCAGGCACGAAATGGATTGCTTTGAGGCGGCGGCATCGGCGAAAAGCGGTCCGCCCAGATCGACCGAGATGGGCTGGTCTTTTCCGTTCATGTTCATGTTGCCGACTGCTTTGTCGCCGGCGAAATCGAGGTCGACCGTGACCGGTCCCTGCTTCAGGTTGAGTTTGCGCGCGACCAGGCTGCCTTTTTCGAGCGTGGATGTTTCGGTGACGGTTCCATTGGGAGTCTCCATCACGTCGGTGGCGGACCATGCGCCACTGTCTTCAGCGATGGTGGTCGAGATCGTGAGAGAGATTTTCTGTGCGCCCATTTCTATGCGGGCCTGATATTTGTAGGTGCCGGGTTGGAGATCCATGGCGAGCTTGGGTACGCCGACTGAACCAGCCTCCACTTTCTTGGCAAGAACTACGGTCTTAGGGTCGACTGTGATTTCTTTCAGACGTGCCACGACTTCCGGCGTTCCCCCCTCCTGATATCGGCCGCCGAGATACTGGGCCAAAAACTTCTCTGTGGCCATGACGGCGGCCATGTTGTTTACGGGCCGGGCGAAGCCGTGGCCCTCGTCGGGAATCAGCAAATACTCCACGGGGAAGCCGCGGTCGCGCAGCGCAATTACAATCTGCTCCGACTCTGCGTGGTTCACGCGGGGATCGTTGGCACCTTGCGCGATCATCAACGGCGTCTTGATCTTTGACGCGGAGGTTAGCGGCGAGCGCTCGATCAGCATCGCCTTGCCTTCCGGCGTGGTGGGATCGCCCATGCGCTGGTAGAACATCTGGCGGCCGGCTTCCCAGTAAGGTGGAATGGATTCCATGAGCGTGATCAGATTCGACGGCCCGAACAGTTCAACCCCCGCTGCGTATAGATCGGGTGTGGTGGTGACGCCGGCCAGCGTGGCGTAGCCGCCGTAGGAACCACCGAAGATGCCCACGCGCTTGGGATCGGCAATCCCTTCCGCGACCAGATACTTCACACCCCAGGTGATGTCGTCCTGCATCAAGCGGCCCCATTGCTTGTTGCCGGCATCGAGAAATTTCTTGCCGTATCCGGTGGAACCGCGGAAGTTCATGCTCAACACGGCGTAACCGCGGTTGGCAAAAAACTGCGCATATCCGTTGTAGCCCCAGAAGTCACGTGCCCAGGGGCCGCCATGCGGAAAGATAATCGTGGGCAGGTTCTTCTCCGAAATGCCTTTGGGAAGCGTGAGGTACGCTGGAATTTCCAACCCGTCCGATGACTTGTAGCGGACCGGCGTCATGTGTGCCAGAGATTCGCGCGGCAGCTTTTCGCGAACTTTATATTCCAATGTGAGTTTGTGGGTCTTGCGGTCAAAGAGGTAGGTCTCGCCCGGTTCGGTGTCGCTCGAGGCACTTACCAGCCAGGTTTTTTCGTCGAAAGTGGATGAGGTTCGGTTGATTTCTTTGCCGGGCAACTTTTCCGCTAGCCATTTGTAATCCGCTTCAAAGCTTTTGTCTTTGAAATAGCGGCGTACTTTGTCGTCGTCGTATGTTGTGAGCACCAATTCGTCGGTCGCCTCCGAGAACACTGCCTGCCCAAAATCGACCCTCTTGAGCGGGTCGGATTCGACCATTTCGGTCTTGCCGGTTGCCGGATCGAACAGCATCAGGGCGCTCAGGTCCACATCGGCGCCTTTATTGGTGTCCATGTAGGCGCGCTTGCCATCTTTCTGAAAGCGCAGCGTGCTACACGATTCAAAAACGTTGCAGGAGTAAATCTGAGTGAACTTGTCGGAATCGACACGCAGGATTTCGGTGTCGCCGTTCTCCGCCGACCGCGAAGCGAGCCGCAGGTTGCCCTGCAAATCAAAATTCCATCCGACGATGCGTTCCGTGTTCTTGCGCAGCAGCGTCTTCTCGCCGGTGGAAAGCTTCAGCTTGTAGAGATCGTGCCAGGCTTTGTCGCGATCGTTCAGTCCGATGTAGACAATGTCAGGATCGTTCTTGGGCACATCCACAAGTTGCACGCGAATGCCTTTGAGCCCGGTGAGGTCGCGCGAAGCAGGAGCATCCGCGCCCGCCGCCGGCTTGGCCGCTGGATCGACGGAGTAGACGTTGTAGTTTTCATCGCCGTCGTTATCTTTTACGTAGAGAATGAGTTTGCTGTCGCGACTCCAGAGATAGCCGGGGATCGGGCGCTTGAGTTCCGCAGTGAGCAATCGCGCGGCGCTGAAGGGTTCGTCCACACCCTTGACGTAGATGTTGCGCGTGTCTTTCCAGGGCTTTTGAAATGCCAGATACTTTCCATCCGGCGATAATTGCGCACCAGAGATTTCAGGGTTGCCGAAGATCAGTTCGCGGTCGATCAGCGGCGGCAGGCCGATAGAGGAGGGTTTTTTATTGGTACTCTGCGCTGCGAGCGACACGACGGTTAGCGCCAGAAACAACAGGCACTTGAATGCTTTTTTCATGACGAGAGATTTCCTTTCGGCTTGCAACAAGTGCGGTCACAGAACCAAAGACTAAGAAGTAGCTTGTCTGGAAAATTCTAGCAGGATGTTTGTTGCTATGTGTCGCCACGGCGGGGCCAACCGGTCTTTCTGAGGTTTTACGACCGTGCGTTGCGATGACTCGTTCAAAGGCTGGCTTCGGTCTACAGTCCTGAAGTCTGATAGCGCAAAACCGACAAAGCCAGCCGGTATTCATATCCGGCCTGCGCGCTTCCGATCTGAGCCTGGGTCTGCTGGAGTTGTGCCTGACTTAGTTCTACGATTGAACTGAGGCCCAGCTTATATCGGGTCTGGGCTAGCTCAAGCGCCTGGTTGGCCTGGGCCAGCAATTGCTCGCTTACGCTGACGCGGTCGAACGCAGTGCTGGCCGCCAACCAACTGGTGCGCACATCTCGCGAAATGCGATTCCGTAAATCGTTGAGGCGTTGCCGTGCGGCTTGGGCGCGCAAGTCCGCTTCGCGCGACTTCGCGGAGTAAAGGAATCCATTGAAAATAGGAATCTCGACATTCGCACCTGCTGCAGCGTAAGGCCCATAGATGACATCATTGCGGACGGGAGAATCTCCGAAAGCTGCGAGCACGCTGATTGTCGGATATAACTGGTCGTGCTCTGCCCGGTGCAGTTTGTCGGCGGACTCAGACTGAAATTCGAGAGAGAGAATCTCGGGCCGCTTGGCAAAAGCGTCGGCGATCAGCGGTTCCACGTCGGCCGGCGGCGGGGCCAGTGCTTCGGTGCCGTTCACCAGTTCGAAGGTTTCAAGAGTTGCGTATCCCAGAATCGCCGAGAGCGCTGCCAGGGAAGCTTTGTCGTTATTCAGCGCGTCGAGATATAGAAGTTTCGCCTGAGCGAGATTTACGTTGGCGAAGCTCAAGTCCAGGTCTGACTTCAGTTTGCTTTTGGTCAAAGCGCCCACCTGGTCGGACAACAACTGCCGCGAGGCTACAGTTTGCTCCGCTACCTGGAGCACAGCATGAGTTTGTAGAGCGTTGTAAAAGGCCTGATCCACGGCCAGCAGCACATCTTCTCTGGTTGCAGCCGCATTTTGTAAATCGGCCTTGGCCTGGAGGCGGGCACTGGCGACCAGGTTTGTGGTGTGTCCGAAGTCGGTGATGAGTTGGCTTACTGTAGCGCCTCCGGCGGCTCGCGTGTAGACGGTTGGATTGTTCAAAGCCCCGGCTGTGATGCGACTATTGGCGCGGGCATCGACGGCGGTCAGGTAGCCATAGGCTTGTGGCCAGAGACTCGAACGTACTTCGCGCGTTACCTGCTCCGAAGCCAGAGCACTGAGCCGTGCCACAGAAATTGCGGGATTGTTTTTCAGCGCGAGCGCCTCGGAATCTTTCACGCTGAGTCGTATCACATTCGATGTAGGCGCGCTCTGCAAGGCCGATCCCGACTGGGCAACGCTTCGGATTGAAAGTGCCGGGGCCGAGAGCAAACCCATCAAAAGAGCGAGTTTAAGTTTTTCTATCATGCCGGCTGTTCCTCCTCTTTCTTGTTCTTCGTATCATCTTTGCCGTGGACCATCAGATAGACCGCGGGTACAAGGAAGACGGTGACTACTACAGAAACCACGAGTCCGCCGATCACGGCGCGCGCCAAAGGCGCATATTGCTCGCTGCCCGTCTCTATACCCAGCGCCATCGGAAGCATGCCCAACAAAGTGGCAAGTGAGGTCATGAGAATGGGGCGCAGCCTGATCTTGCACGCGCGCACCAAGGCTTCCTGGAGGGTGAAGTCCTCCTTGCTCAGCTGGCGCGCGAACTCGACGATCAAGATGCTGTTGGACACGACAATTCCAGTCATCATGATCACGCCCATCAGCGACATGATGTTGAAGGTGCTGTGCGTGAGCCACAGAATCAGCACTACCCCTGCTAAGCCCGGCGGAATCGCGACCAGAATGATCAGCGGGTCGATGAAAGAAGTGAACTGCGCCATCAGGATCAGGTAGACCAGGACGATAGCGAGTAGCAAGCCGATGGAAAAGCGCTTGAAGGATTCCTGCATGCCGACCACTGATCCGAGCACAGCGACCCGCGTGTTCTCCGGCAATGTCACGTGACTGACGATTTCATTGACTTCACGATTCAGTGTGCCTAAGGCCTCGCCCGACGGCATGACATAAATGTCGATGACGCGTTGCAGTTGGTAGTGGTCGACCTCGGTCGGGGTGTTGATCGGCGTTATATCGGCCACCGATTGCAAGGTCGTGTAATTCTTGATGTTCGGAGCGCGCAACGGGATTTGTTTGAAATCTTCCATGCTCATGTGTTCGATTTGCTTGTCGAAGTACTGCACGGTGAGCATGTAGTTGTTGCCAGTCTTGGGGTCGATCCAATAGCTCGGCTCGATCATGCCGTTGGAAGTTAGGGCGGTGATCACGTTGTCCACTATTTGTTTGGGAGTGAGTCCAATCAGGCTGGCGCGCTCGCGATCGATGTTCAGCTGCAACCCAGGATATAGAAGGTTTTGCGGAATCAGCACGCTGCTTACGCCCTTGCGGCTTCGAATCTGTTTCGCGATGTTCGCAGCTACCTTAAATGCACCATCGAGATCGTTGCCTCTCACCTGTACATCGATGGGAGCCGGCAATCCCAGGTTGATCACAGAATCGACCAGTCCGCCCGCTTGAAAATATGTATCGAGTTCCGGCAAGTCTTCAGACAGTTTGCGGCGAACCCGCCGCATGTATTCGTAGCTGCCAAGCTTGTGATCTTCTTGCAAGCTCACCTGGACAAAAGCGGTATCCATGGACGAATTGCTGGTGTAGATGGCGGATAGGTCGGGGGTGATTCCGATATTGGAGACGATCATCCCAAGGTCGTGAGCGGGGATCACCTGGTGAATGTCGTTCTCGACGCGCGCGATGTATTGATTGGTGACCTCGAGGCGCGAACCGCTGGGCGCTTTGACGTTGATAACGAACTGGCCCGGATCCGTGCGGGGAAAGTATGCCGTACCTACGAAAGGAAAAACTACAGCAAGGACCACGATGATGCCGACGGCGATCCATGCCACGGTTCTGCCGGGCCACGCCAAGGCGCGCGTCACCCAACGTTCGTAGAAATCCAGGAGCTTCTGGAATCGCTCGTTGAACTTTGCAAGGAACCTACGGAAGAGGGAACGCGGATGTTCTGGATCGTGCTCCTTCTCCTGCTCGACGTCTTCGAGGTGGATGAAAGTTGCACAATACAGCGGTACCACCGTCATGGCAAAAATGTACGAGGCAAAAATTGACAGGACAACTCCCAAAGCGAGATCGATAAAAAGGTAGCGGCTGACTCCGTAGAAAAGCGTTACAGGGAAGAATACGATCGAAGTAGTGGAAGTGGCCGCCAGAACTGCCAGCGAAACTTCCATTCCGCCTTTTTCCGCCGCGACTCTTGGGAGTTCGCCGATTTCCATGTAGCGGAAGATGTTTTCGAGCACCACTACCGAATCGTCAATCAGGCGTGAAAAAGCGAGGGCTAGACCACTCAACAGCATCACATTGATCGAACCGCCCATCGCATTCATGAGCAGAAAGCACACTAATGCGGAAAGAGGAATCGACAGGAGCACGGCAACGGTGGCTCGCGGGCTGCCCAGAAAAATCAGAATCATGATTCCAGTCAGCAGCAATCCGATGCCGCCTTCCTTCATCACATTCTGGATAGCGCTTTTGACAAAGATTGACTGATCAAAGACCACCGCCGTCTTTAGAGTTTTTGGAATGTCCAGCAGGTTCTTGATTCCCTCTTTGATTCCATTCACAATCGTGATGGTATTGCTGTCGCCGCCCTGCTTCAGAACAGGGATGTATACGGATTGTTGCCCATCGATGCGGACGATATTGGTTTGAAGCGTGCCGGAGTCTTTGGCTTCGCCTACATCGGCGACCATTACCGATGCGTTGCCCACGGTCTTCAGAGGGATGCGGTTGATCTCGTCAACATTCGGCAGTTGCGCATTAGCGTAGATGTTGTAATCTCTGGGGCCGATGCGAACGTCTCCGGCCGGAAGAATGAGATTGGAGTCGTTCACCGCGTGAACTACGTCCATCAAGCTAAGCTGATGAGCCTCAAGCTTGACCGGGTCCACATAAACCATAATCTGGCGATAGCGGCCGCCGAAGGGTTGAGGTACAGAAGCGCCGGGGACGTTTGCGATCTGATTACGAACCTGGAATTGCGCGAGATCTTTGAGGCGAGTTTCGTTGAGGCCTTCTCCTTTTAGTGTTACCAGACAAACAGGAAGACTCGAGGCATCGAACTTGAGCACGACCGGCGGCAAAGTGCCGGGAGGCAGACGCCGAAGATCCGCCATGGCCAGGTTTGCAATGTTGCTCAGGGCGGCATTCGCGTCGCTGCCCGGCTTGAAGTAAATCTTGATCAGGCTCACTCCGGTTAGAGAGCGTGATTCGATATGGTCGATGTTGCTGCCGAGCGTAAAGAAACGCTCGAATGTATCGGTAATGTCGGCCTCGATTTGTTCCGGAGGCATGCCCGAATAAAAAGTCGCGACCACGACGACCGGAATCTTGATCTGCGGGAAGAGATCCACCGGCATGCGAACAACGGTTGTTATGCCGACCACGGCGATCACCAGGCAAAGCATGATCACGAAGAACGGGTATTTGAGGGCGAATCTCGGCATTATTTTCGCTCTCCCGTCTGACCTTCGTGAGCATCGGCGGACTCCGTTTCCAGCTTGGGTTTCACCACTTCGCCAATCTGGTAGTCGGCTTGACCGGCGCTGATCACTTTATCTTTTTCTGAAACGCCGTGGAGGAGTTCTACTGTTGAGGAGGTTTGCTCTCCCAGTTCAACATATGTTTTCTGCACCCGATCCTGGCCGTCCAAGACCAGCACGTAATGCTTGCCACCTTCGTCGACAACCGCCTGGATGGGAAGCGTGAGCGCATTTTCTTTTCCGTGGAGCGCCAGCTTCACTTCGGCGTACATACCTTCAGTCAAAGTATTTTGAGGATTCTCCACGTCAATTTCCGTGTGCATAGTGCGCGTTTCATCGTTGAGTGCGTCGGCGAAGCGGGCTACGCGACCCTGGAAGTCTTGATTCAAAGAAGGCACGTGTACTTGCACAATGCTGCCTAAATGCAGAAGCGGCACGGCGGATTCGGGTACTGGTATTACCAGCCTTAGCAAATACCACTCGGCCAGTTGTACGACAGGCTGCGATTGGGTTTCCGATGAAGTTCCGGCTGAGATGAGGGCGCCGGTATCGACGTAGCGTTTCGTGACTACGCCCGCGAAGGGAGCAGTGATGTGCGAATAAGCCTGCAAGGCCGACAGGCGCTCGAGAGTAGCTCGCGCCATCCCAAGCCCGTTCTGCGATTCAGCGAGAGCGGCGCGATTGCTGTTGATCTGTGCATCCGTCTCTTTGTCTTTCGCCATCGAGTCGTCCAGTTCCTGCTCGGCAACCAAGCCCGGCCGTTCCTCTGAAGCCTGCTTAAGCCGTGTGTATGCTGCGTGGTAAGCCTGGTGGGTGGATTCCGCCCGTTCGATGTCGCTTTGGGCTCGGCGAACCGCGTCCTGACTGCGCCGGATGTCTGCTTGCGCGCCCGTGACCTGCGCATTCAGTTCGGGGACCTCCAACGTGGCGAGTTCCTGCCCCGACTTAACTTTGTCTCCTACATCCACAAAGATGTGGCGGATGTAGCCCGCAACCTTGGCATGTACATCGACCTGTTGAAACGGGCGGAATTCACCGGTGAGCGTAAGGGAGTTGGCCAGTGGAGCACGGGTGACCAAGACAACTGGGGCGATCGTTTGCGCCTGCTCATCGGCCTTGTTGGCATCCGCTTCGGTGAACGAATGGATAAGCAGCACGATCGCGATCACCACGGCGAGACCTACAGCTACTCCAATTGCTATGTGTCTGCGTTGTAGCGTCATTTTTTCATGTCCAGATCTGCACGACTGTGAGTGTTGGAGATCTTCATCCCGCAAAAACGGGGAGCGGCAGGTGGAAGACGAGGGCCGCGCGCTGCAGCAGGATCAGCACGCGACGTGGGGCCCGTACAAGGGGCCGTGATACAGCTTCCACAAGATTCTCGAACGCAACAAGTTGGTTTTTAAAGCAGGAAAAGATCAGCAGGCAGGAGGGGGGCGATCGTAGAGATTTTCTTCGAGAAGGAGGGTTGGCAGCGGAGGACCCGCCGGTGCCACGCGCGGATAAAACGTGGGAGCCTGCGCGACCGTGATTTTCGCCGCTGGAACAGCCCATCGAACCGCATCACGATCCATGTGCTGCCGCATAGCCTGCAGCGAACCGGAATGAACCGTGGTTGAGCTGGCTCTTGTATCGTTGAAAGTTCGAGTTGCCAGCGCAACGACGAGTGAAAATATTACAACGCTGACCAGCGCCCAGCGCCGTAATGGCACTGAACGAGCCGCAAAGTCCGCTATTGTAGCTTTCTCCACGATCGCCTGAAAACAATTATACAATCAACGCGGCCGTCCAAATATTCGGCTTCCCTTTGAGGGAGCCTGGCATCAGAGGTCTATGTTCTGCGAAATACAAAGTACAATGCGACTCCCCATCGGCCAGTATCTCCGCACACCTGCGGAACCGTCTCCGCCGCCCATTAAAGAACCGGATCCGTTAGAGAATCCTGACGCTCCGGTCCGCGAGCCCGATCCCGAGGAACCAGTTCGGATCTGATTCGAGCCTCAGGCCGCAGCGACAGATCTGACCGCGATTTTTGTTCCGTCGAGCGCGCCAACGATGCGGACGCGCTGGCCCGCTACTTGCTTCAGAGCCATAAGGTCGCCATCGAGTAGGTAAACCTTGTCGCCGTCGATTAGGACAAACTGTTCACCTGCACGCACGCAAGTAATTGTGCAATTGGTGGCTGCTTTGTCGATTGCGGCAGAATGCCTGGCACCGCATCGCGCGTCTGAGAGCATGCCCTCGTAGCTCTCAGTCACGACGGCGGGCACCTGCTGAGGCAGACCTGATTGTGGCTGCGCAACAGCCGTGCATGAGACCGTTCCGAGAATTGCGAGTAATAACGCTAAGGAGCAGCCGATGGCGCTGGCCTTGCCGCCTGCCTCCACGGGCGTGTCAGGGCAGCGGCCCGATCGCGGTGCAGAAAGCGAACTCGATGCTGCTTCGTGAGCAAACATTCAGGACAGCAACTCGATGCTGGTGATGTGGAGACTGTTTCCATTTGCATCTAAAGTGCCTTCGATCTTCACCTGTTTGCCCTCATACTGTTTCGCTTTATCCTGATCGTCAAGTTGATAGACCGTGGTGCCCGATACTTTCAATATGTATCTTCCGGCATCCTTTACGACTGTGCCCGTGAAGGTTTGCGCCGCGGGCGGGCGCGGCTGCACCTGCGACTTCGCCGGAGGTGCTGGCTGCTGGTTCGTTGTTGGAGCAGGCTGTTGTACGGGCTTATCAGGCGGCGGGAGCGGCTGCGGCACTGGTTCCGGTTTCTGCATCTGCGACCATGCAATCAATTGAGGCCCGAGAATGTCAGAAGGTGGCGTGGGGCTGGGCCGGCTTGGCAGATTTTGCGCACATATCGACGCGACAGCTCCTAACAGAAAAACCGGCACAGCTAAGAGACAGATCTCTCGTTTCATTAGAGTTCTCCGAAAGACGAAGCGGCCAGTAATCAAATGCGTAATTGGCCTGCCGTCACAGTCGCTCCATTGCTTAACCGTGGGCAACTCGGCGATAGCTGCGGCGCGCTCTTCAATCGTTTCCTTCTTCAGGTTTACATTGCGTGGGGTCGCTCGTCCATACACCGTTGTCTGTAACCGCTCGGACGGCCATTTCTGTCCGACGATCCACCACTGACGAGCTATCAAGGAAGTTTTCATTCTAGATACTGGATTCACAGTATGGGCAGAAATGACCATCATCTATTAGCCTGTGGCTCTACTGACAGACGCCCCCTATCGAGCAGGTGCCAGTTCACTGGGGACAGGCACCTGCTCCCTTCTCAAAGAACTTCCTCAAACTGTTAAGGGTTTCGGAATCGCGAACTACAGATTGAACGGGATTCAGTGGCGCGTAATCCCCGGCTACTGTTGCTGTCAGCAGGAATTTCAAAGGAGGCATTATGCTTTACTGGGCGTTGATGTTTCTGGTGGTGGCGCTGATTGCAGGAGTTCTGGGTTTCCTCGGCGTCGCAATTGCAGCGGCGGGTGTAGCTAAGCTGCTGTTTCTCGTTTTTCTCGTGCTATTTGTGATTTCACTAGCTGCTCATCTTTCGCGCCGAAGCAGGGGTGTTTAGCGCGCCCGTGATCGCTCGGTTATTGGTGCTTGTCTAATTCTGCTCACTCGACCGAAAAGCGACGAAGCGAGGGTCACGGTTTCACATGACTCTCGCTTCGAGCAAGCTTAACGAGAAAATTCTCGTCACGCAAATCCTCAAGGGCGCCTTAGTGAGTGAACGACTGCCTATCACAGAAGTACGGAATCCTTCCCAACCTTTGCAATCCCTTGCAGCAACTAAATTATGAAAGGCGATTAAATTCCGAAAGCGTGGCTCGTCCGCGCTTTCACAGGAGGAATCTTTTATGGCAGACGATATGGAAAAGAAAGGCAATCAATTCGGACAAGGCCAGCAGGGTGGCCAGTCTGGCCAGCCGGGGCAACATGGACAGGGCCAGAGTGGCAAGCCGGGGCAGAGTCAACAGAGCGGCCAATCCGGCCAAACCCAGCCGGGCCAGAACCAACCCAAGAAGAATAACCAGGGCCAGAACGAAGGCGACGAAGGCAATCAGAATCGCGACCGTCAACGCAACGCTTCCTAATACTGCTTTCGTTGCAATCGGTAATCGCTAACCTTCGAAGTCCCGGCCTTGTGGCTGGGACTTCGTTTTATTAGGGTGAATACAAACCTCGGCCTGGCGTGCAGACCTTGAGAGTAGAGCTTGGAGAAATCTTATGACAGCCAAGAAACGACCTGTAAAACAGAACCCTTTGCTGACCGCCGTCGCCCGCAAACTTGGGCACGCCGCAGGAAAACTGACCAAGGTAACGTACGAGCTGACGGAGAATATTTCGGCGCTCCCGGGCGCTGTTACGAAAAAGCTGCGCGGAGCCACGAATGCCAGCCCGGCGAAAAAGAAAGCGCGACCCTCCCTTCGCCATCCTAAGAAAAAGACAGGCAGTGCAACTCGGTTGCGAACGGCGAAGGCGATGCCTGTGCCAGAGAGACGAACTCCGCCTAAAGAGAAATCGCCTCGACGCAAATCACAGCGCACCGGGGCGCAGAAGTAAAGCCAAGCGTATTGCCGCGCCCAAGGGCGTGAGCAATGCCTGATCGGGTTCTAAAATCGCTGTGTACAGATTCCGGTGTATTGTCCTCGAAGTCCCCCACGAGTAGTTTCTCGCAAAGGTATTCACTTTAAACGCAGCGACCAGGCCGAGAGAGCTGGCGTCTGCGCGGTGAAAACTAAATTCTCAGGAGGAAATTTAAATGCAGAAGGATTCATTGCGAGAACTTTATCTCGACGAACTTCGGGATCTCTACAATGCCGAAACCCAGCTTGTGAAAGCTTTGCCGAAAATGGCTAAGGCGGCCTCAAACGACCAACTGCGCGAAGCATTCGAAGATCACCTGCGCCAGACTTCGGAGCACGTGTCGCGCCTGGAGCAGATCTTCGATCAACTCGACGAAAAGCCATCCGGCAAAAAGTGTCTGGGAATGGAAGGATTGGTCAAAGAGGGCTCGGAAACGATGGGTGAAGACTATACCGAAGCGGTAATGGATGCCGCAATCATCGGCGCGGCCCAGCGAGTCGAGCACTACGAGATGGCCGGTTACGGCACGGTTCGTGCGCTCGCTGAGCTGCTTGCCGAGAACGACCATATTTCTTTGCTGGAACAGACATTAGAAGAAGAAAAACAAGCCGACGAGAAGCTAACCGAGCTCGCTCAGAAGATTGCCCCGCAGGCAGTCGGGGGTAGCGAAAGCGTGCCACCTTCGACCGCAGGCCGCAGCGCTTCAAAAACAAAAACCAAGAGAGTCGCCTAGGCTCCAACAGTGGGTAATGGAAGGGCAGGAACAGGCCCTTCCATTGCCTTGCCTTCCTGGAGATATTCGCCGGACGGAACCCCTGGCTAAGTTTCGCGCAGCAGCCTAAATAGAACATTCACTTTATGGGTGATCTTCAGCACTGGTGCGTTGCTTTCGCAGCAGGTCGGAGGCGTTCTTTGATGTCTCGAACACCTTACATTTCGTAACCATATGCAGATAGGGGAACTATCGCCCGTGAACCGGGAGTGCACAGTATTGTTGAAAGACCCAGGGCGCTTTATTGTGCAGAGAGTGCAGAAAGTGAGCCCTACTCCTATGGCATACAGATTCGCAGGTTCCCGCACTGAAATGCATCAACAACCCGCGTCAGAAGACCTAAGGCGCAAATTCGAAACCGCTGTTTGTCAGATTCACGAGGCCGATCTCGCCGCCAAAAAGCGGGCAGAATATCGAACCCCCATTTTTCAGCGAGAAAGAGTTTCCGGCTCCCAAGCATATATGGAAAAGCGCGCTCTCTCGGACGCAGCTCAAGCCTTGGCCCTGCTCTGGAAACTTTAGGCGTAGTCGCACAAGCCTAAGCGCTCAAAAGGGAGTTTGTTGCAGTTCGTGGGGCTGGATTCTGCGGTGAAAAAAATTGGGGACACCGTTAACGGCGTCCCCGTAAAGAAACCACTAACTGGCTTTGCGGCGTCGAACTTCTACTTCGGTTTCTGTGGCGGAATTATCTCCTGCTGGACTGTTCGTCTTGCTGTTTTTGGCCGCTTTTTCCCCGGCATCTTTGGCGTTGCCCCAGGCGTTCTGTACTTTGCCTTCGGCCTGTTTCAGCGTTCCATTGACCTGTTTCTCCGGGTCTCCGGTCCATTCGCCCACTTGGCGTTCAACGCGGCCTGCAACATCCTTGACCTTACCTTTGACTTGATCTTTGTTCATTGTCATTCCTCCGGAATAAATTTGTAATCGGGATTTTCCAAAAAATGGATCGCGTGCCGCCCCAGCTTGCAGTCCTACACTGGGTTTCTCCCTTGGATCAGGCGGATCAAGATCGCGACAACCGCCAGCACCAAGAGAATGTGAATAAAACCACCAAGCGTATACGAGCTGACCATACCCAAAAGCCAAAGGATCAAAAGCACAACCGCGATAGTCCAGAGCATCGGAAGCTCCTTTCACGTGTGTTCGGTCAACAGCGACTGCACCGCAGTGTACGCGGGCCCTGATGAAACCAAGTATCCGGTAAATTCCCCATTCAAGCCGCGATATCGCTTTACATGAGACTGGCGGACTACGCACGGAGGGGCTCAGCCGTTAGTAGACTTGTACGATTCCGTTCCGCACGGCATAGAGCGTAAGATCCGCGATCGAATGCAGGTCGAGTTTACGCATGAGATTTGTGCGATGTGTTTCTGCAGTCTTAACGCTGAGGCTGAGGGCGGTGGCAACTTCCTTGGTGGTCTTGCCTTCGGCCACCAGTTGAATCACCTCTCGTTCCCGCGGCGTCAGAACGCATTTCTCCGACGCGTCACTCTCGTGTGGACGCAAATAGCCATCGAGCATCATCTGCGCCACTTTCGGAGTGAAGAATGTTCGCCGCTCTTGCAGGGCTTCGACTGCAGCCACAAGGTCCCTGCCCGCATCGGATTTCAGCAAAAAACCACGGGCGCCGGCGGCCAGTGTCTCCCGCACCACTTGTTCGGAATCGTGTATGGTCAGAATCAGAATTCGCGCCTCGGGCATGATTGCCAAAATCTGTCGCGCCGCATCCAGCCCGTTCAGGTTCGGCATTCCAACATCCAGCAAAAATACGTCGGGCTTCAATTTGGCTGCAAACTCGACGGCTTCGCGGCCGTCTTTAGCTTCTGCGCAAACCTCCCACCCCGCATGGTCCTCCAACAGGGCGCGAATGCCTTTACGAGCTACCTCGTGGTCGTCCGCAACAAGGATTCGAAGCGCGCTCAAAGCTCCACCTCCTATGGTGAAGGACAACGACGGCCGACGAGAGAAGCTCTCAACTTAGGAGCGACCCGCGTGTATGAGAATAGGTGCGCTCATGCCCTGCGCGGGTTGTAAGAAAACCGCGAGGCTTGTCTTTGGCGGCGCAAGGGCGCTTGAAGGTGAATGCCAGTGAATCAGCAGGAAAGACGTGCTCTCAGGTCTTTACTGTAGAAGACCTCGGCTCGCATTAAGTTGTTTCTACGCGAATCGTAAAGTTGGCATCTAAAAAGCCCACGGAGGAATTCCTAATGCGCTCTGCCGCTGCCAGATCGTACGGTTCGATTCTGTCTACTGCTCTCTGCTACGTTGTCTTGCTTCTGTTCGCTTCAGAAGCGTTGGCTCAAACCCCGGCGCCCGGTACCACGGCAACTCCACCTGCGGCCACCGCAGGCGCAGGGGAAACTCCCGCTGGCCAGCCATCGCCCAATGGAACCGACTCGCAGCCGCCTGCTGCCGGCCAGCCTGCCGGTCAGGAACCTGCAGCACAACAGCCGCCAGCACAAGAGCCGAGCGCAGGCGACCAAAGCAGCATGTTTGTTTTCAAAAAGCAGGTGCAAGAAGTCGTGCTGCACGCGACTGTGGTCGACGACCAAGGGAACCCGGTTCCGGGGTTAGATAAAAGCGCATTCACGGTATATGAAGACGGAGCCGCTCAGCCCGTTACCTCGTTCAGACGCGAAGACGTGCCGGTAGAGATGGGTATCGTAATCGACAACTCAGGCTCGATGCGCGAGAAGCGCGACGCGGTCAACCAGGCGGTCCTCAATCTGATTCGAGCCAGCAATCCGAAGGACGAGATATTCGTCGTCAATTTTAGTCAGAATTCGTATCTAGATCAGGACTTCACCTCTGACGTGAACCTGTTGCAAGCAGCGTTGCATCAGGTTTCGGCCCGGGGAAGCACTGCGCTCTACGATGCAATCGTCGCTTCGTCGGTGCACCTCAGGAACAATTCCGATCTCACCAAGAAGGTTCTGCTGGTGATCACAGATGGGCAAGACAACATGAGCGCGCAGACCTTGCAGGAGGCATCGCGCCGACTGCAACAAGCCAACGGCCCAACTCTCTACGCTATTGGCCTGCTGGGGAGCGGATTGCAGAACTCAGGCCGGGAAGCGCTGCAGCAATTGGCGAAAGGAACTGGCGGAGTGGCTTACTTTCCCGGAACCCTCGACCAGGTGGATAGCATTACGCGAACCATCGCGCACGACATCCGTGGCCAGTACATGATCGCGTACCGACCAAAGAACCAGAATGCGAGGCCGGAATATCAGTCGGTAAAGGTGGAGGCGCACGCTCCAGGATACCGCGCCCTAACAGTGCGCACCAAGACTGGCTATTACCCACCCGAGTCTCCCCACTAAAAGCGCCAGTGATGTGCGCACTCAGCGCGTGGAGAGCTAACGCTAGGCCACCGTCGTTTCGGTCGGACGTTGAATCTGCGGCGGCATCTGGATCTGGATAATGTTGTTCTTGATCGCGTACACAACCAGATCGCGAATAGAGTGCAGGCTGAGCTTCCGCATGATGTTGCTGCGATGAGTCTCAACTGTCTTCGTGCTCAAGTTCAGGAGCGAAGCAACTTCCTTGGAACTCTTTCCCTCAGCCAGAAGTTGAGTGACCTCGCGCTCCCTGACGGTCAGCGTCGGCAGGTTCGGCGGTTCGTTTCGTGAGATCGCGTGCCCCTTGTCCAGAAAGCCCGCCAACACCAGGTCGTTCACTCTGGGCGTGAAGAACATGCGCTTGCTCTGCAATGCTTCCACCGCCGATACCAGATCGCGAGCCGCATCGGATTTAAGCACAAAACCGCGCGCGCCAGCATCGAGCGCCTCGCGGATCACCTGATCGGAATCCGTGATGGTGAGCACGATGACTTTGAAGTGGGGATCATGCTGCAACAGTTGGCGCGTAGTATCCAAGCCATTAAGGTAGGGCATGCCAATGTCTACAATGACGACATCGGGCTTTAACTGCTTGGCCATTTCGAGCGCCTCGCGGCCATCGGAGGCCTCTCCGCACACTTCCCATCCCTCATGCTTCTGCAGAAGAGCACAAAGGCCTCGACGTACAATTTCATGATCGTCGGCTAGCAAGATACGGAGTTTCATGGCAGATTCCCTCCCGTGTACGGTCCTGCAATCGATTTAGCTGGCGCTTCCACGGTTAATTAGCGGCTTGTGGGCTTCTCGCCAGCGCTGTAAAAACCCGATGCTCGCTCACCGCCTCTACGGCCTCTAATAGATCGCGAGCGGCATTCGACTTCACAACATATCCCCGGGCGCCGGCATCAAGCGCCTCGCGCATCATTTGCGGAGAATCATGTTGGGTTACGAAAAGAACTTCAAGACCAGAACTCTTTCGCTTTTGCTGAATCATCCGGCACGCTTCCAGACCATTCATGCGAGGCATGGTGACATCCAGCACTACAACGTCGGGGTTCAAGCTCTCAATCTTCTCCAAGGCCTCCAGGCCATCCGACGCTTCCCCAACAACTTCCCATCCGGATCGACCCTCCAACAGAGTCCGCAGGCCTTGCCTCACGATGGGATGATCATCCACCAGCAATATGCGAACTGCCATAAGATTCTTCGTGACTCTCTGAGACAGCCCGGTAGGATAATTCACAGACTCTCCGGCTGGCTCTTGCTTCTCGGGCCGTTTCTGCCGGTCGACTTCACACGCACCAGGCGGAAACGCAGTTCGCTTGTAATCACTAGAGAAACTAGCATGCGAACCGCCGCCAGCCGAATACAGGGAATCCTGTATTTTCGGCCTCTTCCAGCATACCCCTGCTCAATTTTAACACTGTCAACTTGGGTCGAAATCATGCCTGGGGGAAATACGTTCCAGCATGCAATAAGGCATCCACTGCCTGGACGATGGAACCCACGTCGGACTTCGCGCAGGCTCCCCGAATCCCGGCCCTCCGGGCCTCCTCGGCCAGTTGTTTGGAGAGATGAATGGTAACCATCAGGATGGGAATTTCAGGGAAGAGCCCGCTGATTTGTCGGGCAACCTCAAGTCCGTTAAGATCGGGCATCTGGAAATCGAGCAAAATCATGTCCGGCGGATTGTTTCTGACCCTTTGCAGAGCTTCGCCGCCGGTGCGAGCTTCGTCGCAAACCCGCCAGGTACTCTGCTGCTCCAGCAGAGAGCGAAGGTAATGCCGCACAGCCGGGTTGTCATCCACTACTAGAATTCGAACCAAGCTGCACCTTCCTTCCAATCCGGGCCCAACTAATTGCCGACACTAATGCGCTGCGCTCAGCAGCGGCATTTTCCGCTAAGTGCTTCTGCCTCATCACCATAGAGAGCCTGGTCGAGTTCTTGCAATACGGTGAACTACCGAGTGCCGCGCTCCGCACCCTTGATTTACCAAATCCCTTTGTCGCTCCCGGTAAGCTTCATTTCCAGCGCTGCTGTTACGGCCAACCCGGGAAGCAAGCTCAGGCGCAGGGTGTTTTGGAGTTCTCCATTGCGGAGCAGCCTCTCCCATTCGGAAACGTAAAGGCTCGCGGCATGAGGGAAAATAGGAACCCTGAGGAATTTTCGTTTGAAGAAAAGACGCTCGTTGCCAAATCGCGCCGCATCCAGCACCAGCGCCGGCAAGGCAAGCCCTTCTCCGCGATACGACTTTACATACCCGGAAACAACAACCAGATAAGTGGCCAGCCCCTTCCACAGGCCCGCCGACTGCGCCAAGTCCTTGAGATAAGGATAATTTACCGCACCAGAATCAACGAGGCGGGCCGAGTCGGCGATGTCGCAGAGTCGCAGATAAAAGTGCCGATACATGCGCTGCAGCGTGCTGATGATTAACCGGTTTTCTGGCGCAGGAACGCGGAGAGTGTGCGAACCGAACTGCGCCAGACTCGAGTTCTTTACCAAAGAGTCGGTAATCGCAACCTGTTCTCCCGTTTGGCCCAGTCTTCCAATGTGCACTTCCACCAGTTCGGGCAGGCCGGGAACGATGAAGTTCCATTTGTTCGCCAAGCGGTCACCCCAACTGCGTTCATCCGCGCGGGCGTTCAAGCGCTCACGCATGAGCGCGACGACATCGGCACTTTGCGCGTTGCTGTAAAGATCGAGGTCGCTTCCCAGGTCGGGCCAGTGGTCAAGAGACTTGATTACCATCACATCTCCTGCTTCCTGCAATACCTCGCAAATCGGAGACAGAAAAGACAACGCACGGTCAATGCGTTGCTGCTCTTTTGCCATCGCGTCGTGAACCCACTCCGCCTTGTCATTCCCTGCGGATACCATCACCTCGTACAAACGAGGGAAAGTCCGCATGATCACATGATGAGAGGTCGCAAGACCCCAGACTTCCCCCAACTGTCGCAGGCCGTAGGAGCTGACAACAGAGGTGTTCTCGTCTGTATTTCCGCTGGCTCCCAGCAAAAGGCGGGAGAGAAGTGTGAGATTTTCCGTGGAGTTCTTAACGCCTTCGATCATAACGCTGTCCATAGTTTCGCCAGTTTCGCCGTTTGTGACTTCGCGAGTGCCAATCTATTCAGGCCCTTTTTCGATGTGCAAACCCGCGAGCAGGTTGTTATGCAAAGTGTTGCAGGATGCCGCGTTCACGAAAGAGTTCACCGAGGAGTTCATTGCGGAGTCGACTCAGCGGAAGCGCCGGTTGCGGTGCCGCCGCAATTAGTTGCCGTTCGCTGTTCGATCGCGGTCCCTTCTTCGTAGTCATTCCAAGTTTCGATCAGTAGAAATGGAAGCGGATTGGAGCCGTTGTAGTAGCGTTCATACAAACTCATGGTTTCATCCAGAGTCTTACCGCAACCGTTCTGCATGTGGCGATTCAGTCCCCACTTTGCTGCGGAATCGTCGAAGCCCGGCCATGCGCCGCCAATCGCAATCTTGTCGGGATGACTGTTCTTCATAGTTTTGTAAAAATGATCCAGATATTGCTCGCCCCAGTTGCTGCCATCGGGAGCCCATCCACCGGGACCAGGCTGAACCCAGGCATACGATCCCGTGAAATCATTCGCGAACTCCGCCGGCGGTTCGTCTTTATAAATCAACATCGGCGGTCTGTCCCAGGAGCTGCAATGCTCACGAATGCGATTCCAGTCGATGTGCCCGCTCTTCGGGAAAACAAATACCATGGGCTTGCCATCGTAGGTCAGATAAGCGTCGCGGTACTTGGCAGAGGGACCGAAATAATCTTTGTACGCTTTGTCGAGGGCTGCAATCGCCGCGTCCGTGGCTTGCGCGTCCTCATCTTCCGACTCGTTGTAGAGTAGAGCCACCTGGAAATGGTTTTCGCTCGCGCTCTGTTGGAGAAGAGCAAAGTTGTGATCTGAATAAGGACGGCTCTCGCCGTACCAGTCGACGACGAAAGCGGAAATTCCCATACGGCGAGCGTGCTGAATCTGCCTGCGAAGAACGGCGGGATCCTGGCTGGAATAGCCCACATCCATGTGGGAGTGGTCGCCAAACCATGGCATGTAGACTGCGAGAAGTTTAGGGGCAAGTGCCGGCGCGGAGCCGTTTTGCAGCAGCGCGCGATGAGCGCCCGTGTTGTTGGCGCACCCGCTCACGATTACAAAACATGCTATGGAAAATGCAAGTAACGTCCTGGGCAAATGACCGCTCCATTCTTTCAGCCTTCCTGCGCACAGGTTAAGATGCTGCGCGAAGCCCTGCGGTTGGCGTGTGCGGACCGTGGTGCGTGGTGAAATGCGACGTTCCGCCATCTCAGAACTGCGGCACAGCCTGCAGATGGCGGACCATCCAACGATCGGCGGCAGGCGTCATGAGCACAATGTAATGCACTACGACGTGTTCCTCGTGGATCAATTTTCCGCTGTCCAGGATCTGATGTTGATACTCGGCCGTGTCGTGCAGCTCTATCACATCGCCCTCCGGGGCATAAAAAACGGCTTGCACTTTGTGATTTTGATCGACGTATCTTTGACTGAGGCCGGTGCGTTGCTGGCTCGTAACACTCTGGCTGAGCACCTGTTTTGATTCCCCGGTGAATGCACCTTCCAGCGGATCGAGGGTGTTGAACTCGAGGGCTTGAGCGATGCTCGTCCACGCGAATCTATAGTCGCGGAGAATTACTTGCTCAGTGAGGCTCTCGACCGATCGAGGGCTTGCCTTGGTCGAATCCAGTTGCACCCGCACGGCAGAGTCAGCGCCGAACGAACTCAGCGAAGAAGCAAGCAGCAAAGCGAAAATCGTCACGATACGGCTCATGGCTGCGCTCCTATGCGGAGTTCGTTGCCCATAGCGACGCCCGAGGCGACCGATATCACGGTAGCGCCCGGCGCTTCCAGTTGTGCACGCGCGACGCCTTGTTTAATGGGAGCATCGACGGTGCTCCTGCCATTCCCATCTGTGGCCGTGAAGCTAACGATGGTACCGTCGGGTACGGGATTTCCCGCACAGTCGCGAACCGGTTCGGTTTGCACGAGAATTCCAGCCTTCGTTCGCTCGCCTTTAATTCGCAGATTGCACGGATCGGAAGCAACCTGCTGCACAGCGCGCCGCGCCGACAGATCGCCAAGCGAAGCGTCCACCTGTAAGGTTCCCGCAGATTTTTGAGATGCGGTGCGAAACCAGGCTATGCCATCTCGTGTTTGCGATGAGCGGGAGAATACTGATGCAGTTCCTTCGAGGAGATGAAAGTTCACCGTCTCCGGAGTGAGAACTAAATTGCGAAATTGATCGAAGGGAAGTGCAACGCCGCTGACGGCATCACCTTGCCCCACCGGAACCCGCGAGGGATGTACAAGAAAGGTCAGGCTGGCTGGCTTCGCAGCAGTCACGTAGAAGCTGGAGCTGCGGCACGTGTCGGAGCAGAGAACGGCAAAATACTCGCCTGCATTCTGCAAATCCTGAGCCTTTAATTGAACTTCGCTCCCCAGGCTGACGTCGCTCTTGCGCGAAACTCCTGGCCCGAGCAGGTAGAAAGTTGCTTTCCCGCTTCCATTGGTTGAAATGGTCGCCTCTTCGCCTGCAATCGCCGAGGCGGGCGCATGCATATCCTGTGCAGCGCATAACGTTGATAAACAAATGGCAGTGCAGATTGGAAGAAGACGACGCATCTAGGACCTGCCCAAACTGTATTGGTTGACCACGACGTGAAAGCTCTGTACCTTGCCCGCCAAACTTTTCGGAATCTCTACAGCAAAAGGTTGCCCGGATTGCGGGAGCAGGGCACGGTTCACGTATCCGTCGGACACCCAAATAACTTTGCCATTGTTATCGTAAAAACTGGCGATCACATGGGGAATGTTGACCGTCTGTCCGCTCTCATTCATCAAGTCTCCCTGAAGAATGCTTTTTCCCTGAACGTCAGACACAACTTTCTGATTCATCACGCCAATCACCGGATCGGCCGAGGCAGGCACCAACGTGGCTTTCACATCCATGCGCACGTTCTTAACGTTCTTCAGGTTGATATTCGGAAAGTCGATTCGATACGGAGTGACTTGTTTTGGCAAAAGCACGTGGTCAATTTTATCGAAGCTGCTCTCATCATCGATAGCCTTACCCGCCCCATCAACCAGCGCAGCATTCACATTCACAAACGCCGGAATTGTATCTTCGTTCACTACTTCGCCCATCACTACTGCGCCTTCGGCGGAGTCGACTGCGTTCATGGAGATGATGCGCACGTGGGGCGCATCCACATTTTTGGAGCCCCACTCATCGGAACCGCTCCCGCTTACCAGGTCCCAGCGCAAATACGTTACGGGAATTATCTGCGCGGGCACGCTGGAGATCTGCATCTTCGGCCACGCCACCTTCCAGGTGTTAGCTTCCCTGATCAGGTGAAAATCGCGGACATCTTCAATGGGGCCGACAGGCGTCGTCCAATGAAGCCGTACGCGCATTTGCGCATCGTCATTGGTGGCATGCAGCGGACGAGCCTGAAACCCTTCCAAACTTGAAAACGAACGCAGGCTGCCATCAGAACCGGTCCAGTCCTGAATAAATGATTGTCTGTCGCCCGCGCTTGTCGTCGACAGGGCAGAGTACGCACGGTCCCAATTGCGGCGCTGTACATCCGCGAGAAGATTATTGAGCCCTTGCTCGGGGGTGCTCGCTTTCGTCGAGAATACGGCAGACCCCGCGGCGATCCCAACGGTGCCGCTGGAGTGTCCCGCCCCAAAGAGGGCGAGGGTCATCAATCCTGCGGTTACGGCGACGAGAATAATTGGCAGAGTGAATTTCATTCTGATGCCTCAGGCCACGGAATGTTGTTCAGCGCGTTCAGCGCGGACAGGAACTCCGACTGGCATTTTCGCCCGGCGCCCCTCCGGTAAGAGAAGTTCGAGAAAAATTGCCAGAAGACTTACGGCCATCGGCAAAATGCCCCACAAAAGTCCCTGCCACGGCGCAGGAATTGCGTCTGACTCGATCCGGTGAGCCGGGGGTACGTCGTCTTTCGACCACGCTGTTATATCGCCGTTGTTGAAGGTCTCAATTTTTCGCCATCCTGCAAAGGTGAGCAGCGGCTCATAATACGAATCGTGCACAAAAATATATTTCAAGCCGTAGCGGTTCGCGTGCTCGAGCATGGCTCGCAGTGAAGCCATACCAGCCGAGCCGTAAAACTTTGCATTCGTAAGTTGCGCCGAACCGTAGTGCGTCATCTCTGGCAGCAAGCGGGCGGAGTTGTAGTCTCCGTCGACGCTGCCAGCGCTGCTGTAGGTTGAAACCTTGGACAGTTCACTCCCAAAGCCTAAAGTGACATAGCGATAAGTGTCGTGGCCATCGCGATTCAGGAAGGCGATCACTGGCTCTACATTCATGGATCCCGTCGGCCGGTAGGGATTAGCCGAGAGCCACCACAGCGCCGCGCCTATCGTTCCGACCGCTGCCAATGAGAGCGCAACTGCCGCTTTGGCTTGGAAGCGATCGAGTATCTCGACTGCTAAGACGCCGACCAGCGGCATCGCCATCAAAGTCGCCCAGAAGGTGAATCGTTCAAAAGTCAGAATGTCGTACGCGCGACCCAGTAGCCATCGCGGCAACGGCGTGGTGCCGCCAAGCCCGAAGATAAAGGTCAGCCAGAATCCGAAAAGCAAAGGTATTAACCGGCGGGAGGAAGCTCCGCGCAGGAAAATAAATGGCAACGCAAGAATCAACGCTCCGTATGGAATCACGAAATAATTGATGGCTGTCGTGGAATTCAGCAAGAAATTGGCGCGGCTATCGTGAGGAATAGGAATCTGATGGATGGGATGTTGAAGAATGGCCAACCAGTACGGCAACAGCACGATGCCCACCCCGGCAGCCACCGCAACTCCAAATACCGCAGCCCGTGATAGCACGCCGGCGCTCGATCCTGAGACCCGTTCGTCGCGCGCATCCAGAAAAGCTACCCATAGTACTGGTCCCGCAAAAAGCACCACGCCAAATATCAACGTAACGTGGTGCGCGGCCGCGGCGGCCAGGCTGACAGCCACTCCCTTGACCAGCGACCTACCAGAGGACTCGGTTATCCATTCGTAGAAGTAAGGAAGGGCATTGAGGTACAGCGCTGCGGAAGCTACCGTTGCAAGCTGTCCGGCCTGATACACCAGAAAGGCGAGAGCCCCTAGAAAAATGCTCCCAAGAGCGGCGTAGCTAGCGGCGCGGTCTTCTACCCAGATTCTGGCAAAGCGAAACACTCCGACGGGCAGCAACAACACGGCGATCAACTGCACCAGCATGTATCCCATTTTCAGGCCCACCACATTCGATAGCAGGGCGATCCATTGGTGGGTCAACGGCGGATACGTCGTCTGGGAAAAACCTGCAAACCACTTCTCATTCCAGGGATTGAACCAATGATGAGCGTAGTGCGACGCGAAGAACATATGAAAGTTCGCGTCGAATGACCCTGCCGGAAGCTGCATCATAAGCAGCGGGCCGTGAACTGCCAGGGCCACCAGAATGATCGCGATCAGGGGGATGGGACGAGAGTAGCTTTGGACAGAATTCACTGTAGTGCGCTCCATAGCGGTTGTTGCGCTCCATGCGGTCCAGCTAGCGAAGAACTTGGATTCACAAAGTGGACTGAGGGTTTACTCCATTTTTAAGTGGTCACTCAAGTGCTGAGGATACAAAAGCAGCCTTACCGGGAAGAGTGGCATCAGAGAGTGACCGCACAAACAGTCGTATGCGGGAGGTAAACCGAAGACTTGTATAAAAAGTGGTGATTTCGTGAAAAGCCGACTTCCGCTCACGTGCTTTTGCATAGCTGTCCTTTTTAATGTCGCTCTGGGTCAGACGTATGACGTCAACGGTCCTGGTACGTCTAATTCCGGTACGTCAAATCCCGGTAACCAAAAACAGAACTCCGCCGATTCCACTCAGGAAGACTCCAACCAGAGCAATTCTGAACTAGGCTGGGGATCAAGCATTGAAGTCGCTCGCCAAGCAAGAGCCGCCCAGGATGCGCTGAAGAAGAACGACTACGCAGCCGCCGTCTCTTTCGCGGAGCGTGCTGCGAAATCCGCTCCGCAAAATGCGGAGCTGTGGTTCCTGCTAGGCTACTGTGCGCGGCTGGACCAGCATTATCAGGCCTCGGTCGACGCCTACAATCGCGGGCTGAAACTTCGGCCGAGCTCCGTCAATGGCATGGCGGGATTAGCGCAGACCTATGCCAAGATGGGCCGCGACGCCGAGGCGGAGAAATTGCTTCAGCGCGTCGTGGATGCGAATCCGAAAGATGCGAACAGCCTGCAGCTTGCGGGCGAGCTTCTGCTCAACTCGGATCCAAACCGCGCCCTCGAATTACTGCAGCGGGCGGAAGGCTTGCAACCCTCGGCGCATAACGACCTGCTGATCGCGCACGCCTATGAACACCTCTCTCAACCGGATGAGGCAGTTCGCTACTTGAATCGCGCGAAGGCCCGCGCGCCGAAAGATCCCGAAGTCTTGCGCGCGGTTGCGGGTGAATATCGCGATCAAGGGAAATACGACGAGGCTATCGCCGCGCTGCAGGCAATTCCCTCGAAGACCATCGACGTGCAGGCTGACTTGGCTTACACCTACCAACTAGCCGGCAAGTCGCAGGAGGCGGCCGCCTTGTACACGCGGCTGGCGAAGAGTGCGAAGGGCAATCTCAATCTAAATCTCAGCGCTGCGCAGGCCTTGGTAGGCCTCGGCCAGACGGACGCCGCCGCTGGCTTTATTGAGGAGTCCCGGCGGATCGATCCCAATAACTACAGGCTGCACGCGATTGCAGGCGCGATTGATAATGCGGAGGATCGCCTTGAAGACGCAACCGCAGAATACAACCAGGCGATCTCTCACCTGCCAGCACAAGTGCCGGAGGGTCCGCTTTATCCGATCGAATTGGGCCTCAATTTGTATGAACTCGATGTGCGCCAAGGAGACGAAGCTGGAGCGAAGCAGCAACTCGATACTGCGTTTGCAGCGATAAATCAAGTGAACGTGCCGGCAAATTCCAAGCCGGAGATGCTACGGCTTCGCGCGGCCATCGAAGCCGGATCGGGCAATCTTGATGCGGCCAACAAGGATATCCAGGATGCGCTGGCCCTGGCGCCTTCCAACGTCAATTCACTTCTGAACTACGCCAGCCTGCAATGGAAGCTCGGCCAAAAAGACGCCGCGCAAGCGACATTTGCAAAGGTTCTGGAGCTGGATACTAACAATCGAACCTCCTTGTCGTCGCTCGGTTATCTCGCCCGCGACAAAGGAGATTCAAAACTCGCCGAGAGCTATTTCATTCGCTTGGTAAATTCCCATCCAAAGGATTTCGCGCCATATCTCGCGCTCGGTGACTTGTACACCGCCGAAAGAAATTTCCCCGAAGCTGAGGCCAACTACGAGAAGGCTTATCAGCACATGCCTACCAATCCTCTTGTCGTGGCTGGAGGCGCCAACGCCGCTCTGGAATCGCATGAGTCCGAGTTGGCCAAACAATGGCTGGATCGCGCCAAGGGCAAGATGAGCGACAGCCCGCAGGTGATGCGCGAACGCGAGCGCTATCTCACCTTGAAAGGGGACTACGAGGAATCCGCCAAGCTCGGCTACAAGGTTCTGGATAAGCTGCCGCATGACCGTGAAGGCGCGGTTTATCTTGCCTACGATCTTTATTATCTGAACCACTATGAAGATGCCCTGGCGCTGGTTACCAAGTATGAATCGATTCTGCCCGATGACAAAGATCTTGCTTTGGTTGCGGGCTACGTTCACGAGCATGATGGAAAATCCCGCGAAGCTGTCGCCGACTACACTCGCGCGATCGAACGCGACCCCAAGCTAACTTTGGCTTATGTGAATCGCGGATACGTTTTGAACGATCTGGACGCGCCCGGCAACGCGGTCAAAGACTTTCAGATTGCCATTCAGTTACAGCCTGAGAACGGTGTGGCGCATCTCGGCCTGGCATATTCAGATCTGCAGTTGCACCGGCCCAAACCCGCGCTCGCGCAGTTAGCCATCGCCCAGAAAATGCTGGGGAAGTCGCGCCCGTGGCATTTAGCCAGGGCCGAGGCATTCCGGCAAGGACAGGATTTTTCACACGCAGAATCGGAATACCGGATAGCGCTGCAGGAAACTCCGAACGATCTTCCGATTCAGCTGGCCTATGCAGACACGCTCTATCACCTACGCCGCTTCCCGCAATCGCTGGCTGCGATTGATGTGGCGCAAAAGCTTTCTCCCACGGACCCGGCAGTCTACGCCCTGAAAGCGCAGGTTCATGCGAAGGAGGGAGCGCGGGAAGAAACGCTGCGCGACATTCAGTTGGCCGAACAGTACGGCAACAACAAAGTAGACATCTTGATGGCCACCGGCGGCGCTCTGTTGCTGCTGGGAGATCGAGATGCCGCGATGCAGCGGTTCTCGCGTGCACTGGACGTTCCCAAGGGAGACCGCATCCAGGTGCGGTTATCCATCGCTCAGGTCTTCATGGGACGTGGGCACTACGACGAAGCTCGCCGTCAGATGGCGCTTGGCTTTGCCGAGGCGCGTGTTGACGCATCGGCGGTGACTCCCGAAGACATTCTGGAGGCAGCGAACATCTTCCTGGCGATGCACGACTTCAATCTTGCCGAAACCTATTTCGACAAAGCGCGGTTAGCTGGTGCCAACAATCGCGAAGTTGAAATAGGACTCGCGAATACGTACCTCGCCGAGGGAGAAAATCGCAGAGCAGAAGACGCGCTCGCAAGCCTCGGTCCGGCGAAAGACTTCGTCGATGATTACGACTACATGATGGCTGAGGCGAACGTGTTTCGCCAGCGGCAGGATACGGTGCAAGCTCTTTCCGCATTCGCGCAGGCCAGCACTGTCGCCGGCCAGGAAGATCAAACAACAGCGCAGACCGCACAGAACGAGCTTGCCAGCGAGGAGGGCAAGTCGATCACGCAAAACCTGAGCCTGTTGCCCGAGGCTCTATTCATCCCCGCGCTGGAAGACATCAACGTATATACGCTCGATGCCAAAATTCTGAAGGTGAGCAATCCAGCGCTGTTGCCGCCTCCGCGGCATTCCTATCAAGACTTGGCCGATACTCACTATCGCGTTCATGTCGCGAACCTGCCGGCAATCTCCGGCTTCGTTGGCGAAAGCCTCACGACCGGCAGATTGCTTTTCCCAAGCGTCGGGGTGATTCAGGACCGCAACACCTACGACACCATTGTCAACGGAGGAATCACCCCTGTTCTTCATCTCGGACCCAACACGATTGCTTTCAATGGCGGTCTCCAGTTTACCGTTCGGCGTGACACGATTTCGCCCGTGTATATGAGCCAGGATCTCTTTCGCCAGTTTTTCTATCTCTCGACCAGTTCGTTCTTCAACTGGGTTTCGATCAACGGCAGCGCCATTCGTGAGGCCGGACCATTCACTGACCAGAGCCTCAGTTCAAGGGACGCCTCCGCTAGTCTGGAATTCACCGTCGGTCGCCCTTGGGGACACACCTCTTTACTCGCCGGCTACGCAATCCGCGACCTTCTGTTTCATCCTCTCGTGCAGGAGTACTTCAATACATCGAGTTACATTGGAGTTCAGCGCAAGTTCGGCAGGCGTCTGACCGCAGCCGTGTTGGCCGAGGATCTTCGGTCATGGAGAGTGCAAGGCGAAGACTATGCGATCGCTCAGGCATTTCTTCCGGGCGCGAGATTCGAGTTCCGAGCCAATCCCAGCTGGAACTTTCAGGGGAACTTCCTGCTCTCACGCGGCGAGGGTTACCACGAATACAATAACGCGCAAAGCGAATTTCTGGTTACCTACACACGGCCGCTTCGCGCCGGCTTGAAGGACGGCTCCGGCGGCGTGCCTGTCACTCATCCATTTCGACTCTCTTTTGGATTTCAGCAACAAACGTTTTACGAATTCGCGGGATCGTCCAAGACAACACTGCTTCCGGTCGTGCACTTTACCTTATTTTGAAACTGCCTACTTCAACCATGACCGAAATGCTTAAGGGCGATGCAAGCGTCTCGTTCGTTGACGAGAGTGCTCCACCGCCGCCAGTTGCTGCCAAGGCCCTCAAGTCCAAGCTTCTGGGCGGCAGCCTGACCCTGCTGGCTGGCTCTGGGCTCGTCGGAGTTACGAACCTGCTTTACAACGTGATCACGGCGCGGCTCCTCGGTCCCACCGGGTTCGCACACGCTACTGCGGTTTATACGCTGCTAATGCTCATGTCGGGCATTACCTTGTCGTTCCAGGTCGTGTGCGCAAAGTATGTGGCGAAGAGCACATCGCCGGAAGCCAGATCGTCCGTGTTCGCCAACCTCCACCAGCGGTCGTGGTTAGCCGGAATCGCCATTAGTGTCCTACTTTTTCTCTTGCGGGTGCCGCTCGCCCGCTATCTGAATTTGCCCGATCCATTTCTGATATCGCTCCTGGCGCTGGGAACCGCTTTTTATGTTCCTCTCGGCGTGCGCCGCGGCTACATTCAAGGCATTCACGCGTTCGGTCCTCTTGCCATTAATTTCATGTTGGAAGGGTTAGTCCGGCTGGGCGGAGCGTTCCTGCTGATTGAATTGGGAATGGGAGTAAAAGGAGCCGTCCTTGCCAGTGTATTAGCGGTAATTGTTTCTTACTTTGTGGCCCTCCCGAGTCCGGGCTTGACCTCTTTGAGTTTTCGCGGAGTCGCTATTTCGGCACGGGAGGGATTGCAGGCAATTGTTTTCTTTTGCGGCCAGACCGTCATCAACAATTTCGATATCGTTCTCGTAAAACATTTTTTCCCTCCCGCCGAAGCGGGATTCTATGCCGCGGTAGCGCTGGTCGGGCGCCTGGTCAATATGTGCGCGTGGTCCGTGGTCAACACCATGTTTCCTGTTTCTGCGGCGGCAGCCTCAGACGAGCATGAAAACAGCCCTGTCCTGGTGACATCATTGTTGCTGGTCTTTCTTATCCTGTCGGTGCTGATCTTCGGCCTGTGGATGGTTCCCAGCTTTCTGTGGAAAACGCTGTTTGGCGCTCATTTCGAACTGGGCAACTACGGGGCGCTTGCTCCCCTGCTGATCCTCTATGCCATCACCACCGGAGTGTATTCGCTCAGCTCCGTAATCATCACTTACGAAATGTCCCGCAAGATCGCTAATACGAGCTGGGTTCAACTGGCCTTCAGTGGCGCCCTTGTTCTTGGGATTTGCGTACTTCACCAAACGCTTCGCCAGGTGATTCTCGTCCAATTGGTGTTGATGGTGATTTTGCTTTTCATCCTGATCATTCCATTGCTCCGGCGTCAGTTGACTCCTCCGCCTCTTGGCGTCTACAGCAGTCTTCGGTTGCGCAGTATGCTGACCGAGGAAGAGGTCATGGCTGAGTTTCTACGCAGCGAATTCCATCACCACGAGTTCAACGATTATCGGCGCGAGTTCGACCAGGTGGTCAGGCACCCGGATCTTAATAGTTCCAGAGAAAACGCGGTGCGGCAAGCCCTTCTATTTTTGCGGCGAGGAGCAATGTGGCGTGAACTCCCGGCAGACACCCGATGGTTCGAAGTCGAATTAACACCTGAAGACTTGAGTCGAGTTCGCTTTTTTCCGAGAGCACAATGGCGGCGCGTCTCCGAGGGCAGTTTCTACGTGACGGACGTAGTTGAGCGTATCCGCGTGCAGCTTGAAACCACTGTCCAGGACGATTTCTTTTCCAAGCTGCGCAGTCTCAGCGATTCGGTGCGGCACGACCTGGAGAATCCTACAATCCTCCTCATCGGAGTGGATGAAACTGGGCCTCTGACGATCTTGGATGGCAATCACCGCGTGGCTGCAGCGATGCTCAGCCCGTCTCTATCCGCGCTGGGGCGCCTTCGATTTATTTGCGGGTTTTCGCCCGAGATGACACGCTGCTGCTGGTATTCCACGAATGTGAACACGCTATTGCGATACTTGACGAACCTGGTGCGTTATTTCTCCTACAGCCCAGAGTCTGATATTGGCCGCTTTCAGGAACGCGGCCTGTAGCGCAAAGGCAATACCAGCTCTCCATACCTTTGCACTTCCGCGGGTTCTAATGCTGCGGCGAAGGATCATTTGATGGCGGTGCGGCGGGCTCCTGTACAGGCGAGTTATCCCGGCGCCGCAGCAGATTCGGCTCACCGAGCGCGCGCCGGGCATCGCGTTCCTGTTTCACTGTAACTTCAACCTTCGCGTCGTTCTGCCCTGCAACCTGGTATAACTTTGACCCTTCCGCGGCGTGTCGAGTAGCTAGTCCCACGGTCGCTTTGCCGGCCACGGTCTGGGCTTTGTCATAGAAAAACTGCGCCGTCTCGCGATCGCCTTCGATTTCGGCCAGGTATCCAATATTGTTAACCGCAAATGCGTTGTTTGGGTCCAGGGCATAAGCCTTTCGAAAGGCCTGATCTGCCGCACCAAGATCATTGCGATTCACGGCCGAGACTCCGCTAATGTTTAAGTCCGCCACTTTCGCTTCAGGATTTTTCTCTTCTGCTTCCAGCCGGGCGCGTAAATTCCGCGCATTCTGGGCCGCCATCTCGGTGACCGGTTTGCCTCTCCACGAGCGAGCCAGCGTCACCACAGCGCTCGCATCCGAGTGGGTTGCCGCGGCTTCATCGTAAAATTTCAACGCTGCTTGTGATTCGCCTTCCATTTCCTTGGCGACGCCCATGTTATTGAGCGTGAAAATGTTGTTCGGATCCTTTGCCAGAACCTTGTTCAAGAAGAGATCGGCCTCAGGAGCGCGACCTTGTGACAACAGGCGTACCGCTTCCACGTTGTCATGATTGAGTTCAAGCGGAGTCCCCGGAATCGCCAGTGCCTCTTTCAGAGTATGCCCTTCGACGCGCCGCGAACTCGCGCGAAAGATGACTGCGTCGGAGGCTTGCTGCCCAGCCAACTCGTAGAAGCGTTGCGCTCGGTCCACCTGCCCCTTCAACTCCGAAACGTACCCGAGATTATTCAAAGTGAAAGGGTCGTCGGGGTCGAGGAGGTAAGCTTTGTAGAACGAAGTCTCCGCTTTGTTGTACTTATGCTTGCGGATGTCTTCCACTCCCTCCTGGTTTAGTCGCTGCACAGGGGTCGTCTGACTGCGTTTAGGCAGTTTGATTTTAAGGTCGCCAGCTCGCGCGCCGGTAGCCGATCCCACGATCGCACTTGTTATCCCGACGACTACCCATTGCTTCCAAGTCATGCCTAAAGGCCTCGCAAACTTATGTTTAGAAACGTAGTTATGATGCCGGGAAGGGCCAATGGTTTGTCGTCGAAGAGTGCCTTTTTTCCGAAAACCTGACTACCCCTAGGCCCCTGTTTGGCATCCAAATGCAGCGTCAAATTCTTGTGTGGGGATGGCTATGTCTCGGTTCTTACTGCGTGCGGGGTTGGAGGTTTTTCTGGCTGGCTCAGTGCTGGCAGGAATGACGCACGGGCAAACGGTGCCGGTCCAGAACGTGGTATCTTCGCCTGCTGCAACCCCCACATCGGACGGCACTGCCCCTCAGCCGGCCGATACCGCCGATACCGCAATCGATCCAGCCAGCCTAATTCCCGATTTGCCGCCGGTTCGTCCTGCGAAAGCCAGTCTGATTGGCGGCAGGATTGGCAAACTGGATCGCGTACGCGACCGGATGACCGTTCAGCTTTTCGGTGGCGGCAAAATGATCATCGCGTTCGACCCGCGCACCAATATTTTTCAGGATGGCGTTAAGGCTTCGGCCTCCGACCTGCAAAAGGGAGATCGCATTTATATCGACACGATTCTCGACGGAGGCATGGTTTTCGCCAGAACGATTCGGCTGAAAACTGAAAACACTGCAGGCGGCGAGAGTCAGGGAACGGTCGTGAGCTATCGCAGCGATAAGAGTGAACTGCTGCTGCGCGACCTGCTTTCGCCCCGGCCACTAAAAATACGTCTGAACTCGCAGACCAAGGTTGTGGATAACGGCCATGCCGCATCCGCAAGCGAACTCGCTCCCGGAACGCTGGTCGCCGTGAAATTCGGTCCGCAGCAGGATGGGACCGACGTCGCGAGTGAACTTTCCGTGCTAGCCATTCCCGGCGCCAGCTTTTCTTTTGCGGGCACCGTCATGTCGGTAGATCTTCGCCTGGGAATTCTAGTTCTCACCTCTTCGACCGACCACAAGACCTACGAAATCTCTCTCGATGCGACTGCTGCATCCGTCGATAATCTGCGCCCCGGTGCCGATGTTACGGTGCTTTCGCGGTTTGATGGCAGCCGCTACGTCGCGCAAAATGTGACAGTAAACCCGCCGAATCTACGCTAGGCATTTCTGTTCCACACGCTAGTCTGGATTCATCTCACTTTGCCGCGGCGGCAATGCCATCAGTTCAGGATGCTGCGCGTCCCGCCAGATCACGTTGAAGCATTCCCCTTCACCTTGCGGGCGCCACACGCTCCCGTCATCGAACTTTATCAGCGACGGAAAGAACACCCACCCCATCACGGTCTGCGCACTCTCAGCGCGGATGCCGGGTTTTTCAATCGTCTGCTCCTGGCCCGGCAAGATCGGTTTAGTCGTCGACCATTGAACGTTGAAGGGCCGTCGCAAATCCTGCGGAGCCACAAACATTTCGGTCGTGAGACTCACGCTCGAAATCGTTTTACTGCCGGTGTTCTTCACGGTGAGTGAAAAGTTTTCCGGATGCTTCCAGAAATCGCCGCCAGTAAACGCCACCGGGCAGGCCCGCGTGGGAGGAACGTAAATCGTGTAAACCGCCATCATCCCGTTTTCCATGTGATCTTCCACATGGCAGTGAAACATCCATGTACCGGGATTGTCGGCGATCATGTCGACCGTCTTCATGCTTCCCGGAAGCAACTCAATCACGTCAGTATGCCGGCCTTCATCGGTAACGGTTTCACCGTGCCAGTGCGGAGTGTGCAGGTCGATCTCATTGCCCATCCCCAGCAAATACCAGCGCACTTGTTCCCCTTGCTTCATGGTCAGGCCGGGAAGATTGCCGAAGATGAATCCGTTAATGGCATAGAACAGGCCGGCGGGCTTGCCGCCCATTTCATCGAAGACCATGAAGGAGGCAATAAATTCGCGGTCCACGTCTTTCGGAGAGCCGTCAGGATTCGCTTTCCCTTTTGCCGTAACAACGATCGGCCCCAACAAACCAGCATTGGTCTCAACGGCTGCATCCACGTGCCCGTGATACCACCAGACGATGGAACTGGGCTGCCCCGGCCCCGGACCGCTGGCTTCATTGGCAAACCAGTGGTAAGTGAATCGTCTTCCGGGCGCGACCCGGTCGCCTTTTCCGAACGGAATATAGAAAGAGCCTTCGCTGTTCTTGTCGTAGCGCAAGCCGTGCGGATGCATGTTGCGCGGGAGGTGCTGGCGATTCAGAAACTCGACCACAACTTCATCCCCAACTTCTGCGCGGATGATCGGACCAAGAATTCCCAGCCACTGCGGCTGCGGCTTCGGCGTGGTAAAAGTGTCGTCGGTGTATTCAATGAAGCGGCTCTTCGGCCACTGCCGCTTTTGCCCCCACGGCTGCGGAATGGGCAGGGCATTGAGCAGGTTGTGCCCACTGGGAGCGTAGTCCCAGGTCACGTCTTCGGCGGCGATGTAGTAATGGCGCGTCGCCGCCACGCTGTAGGATGCGGAAAAGAAGACTAACCACAGAACAACCGCCCGCTGGAGTCTCACGAAAGTCATTATCCCATTGCGGAGAACTTTCTAGAAGTCCCCGCGCTGGAACAACGACTCCCGTGAGAGGGCGCGCATTATTTGCCTATGGGTTGAAGGTAGCTGTAACTGTGGTTTCGGCCGTAGACGAACTTATGGTTATCGAACACGTTCCGGTACCGGTACACCCACCTCCTGACCATCCCGTGAAAGTAGAACTGCCACTCGGAGTCGCAGTCAGGGTAACCACTGTCCCATTGGCGAACGTCGCCGAGCACTTGTTGTTGTTGCATCCGTCGATGCCGCTGCCGGGACTGGTCGTCACCGATCCGTTTCCGGACGCAATAACGGTCAGTAAAGGGGGCTCTTGCCAACTGGCGGGCGGAGTCTGGTCGCAAGGCAGGCCCGTAGCCGGTTTCGGAAGCGTTGGTGGCGTGGCCCAGGGTTTGTTTACGAAGTCGAAGAACTCGTTCATGCTGGGCTGCGCAGCATCGCGCCCGGTTAAAGGCGACAGGCCAAAGCGGGCTTCCACCATAGCGAGGACGGAGGTCGTGTCACGAACGGTGTGAGAAACGTAGTTTTTGAGAGAGTAGGGTGAAATGACAACGTTCGGCACGCGATACGTCGTCCAGCCGAAGCTGCATGTTCCCTGTCCCTCAACCTCGCCCGGTTTCGTGCAGATGTCGTCTGTAATGCCCTTGTTCACTGGATCCAAGTCGACAGGATAATTGTATCCATCGCCGGGAAGAGCCGCGGGTTGCGGCGAGACGTGATCGTAATAGCCGCCGTCCTCATCGTAGGTAAAAATCAGCGCCGAATCGCCCCAACTGGGGCTCTGAAGCAGCGTATTGATGACGTTGTCCGCCGCGTATTGCTGTCCCGCCTGCACGTTGACCGGAAAACCGTCAGAATCCGATGGGTGCTCATCGTTCCCCGAATTCGAGGCGGGTTCAATGAGCGCGAACTGCGGGAGCGTGCCATTCGCCGCGTCGATAGCAAACTGACCGATGGGCACGACATTCATCAGCAAGTCCGGGTTCTGACCGGCGCTGTTTATGATCGTCTCCTCATACTTAAACTCGTTGATGTATGACACTGTGATCAGGCATAACCCATTGGAATCGGAAACCTCGGTAGCGCTGCACTCCTGGCCGTTGGAGTAGACACCATTTGGATTCACATAAATTTTCCAGCTGACTCCTGCGTCCTGAAGAGCCTCGAATATGGTTTTGCTGGGTGCCTGATTACCGTCATTTTGATCAGTGCCTTCTGGATAGGCGTATCCGTAGGAGGTCGCAGCCAGAATATACATCCGGTTTATCTGAGTCCGCGACATCACCGGAGCGAACCATCTATCGGAGATTCCAAAATCGCTAGCGATGGCGTAGTAGTAATTCAGATCCGTACCGTCGTAGTAGCCCATGGCGCGCACGCCCATAACGTCCATGAAACCATAGGAACGGGCGTCGTACGCGGCAGTCCAGACGAAGCCGTTCAACGGCGGATTCGGCGCTCCGGTCGAAGTTACCTCAGCGGGTTGGTCTGCGGGATTTTTGTAGTCCCAATCGTTATGCGCCTCATTCCAGAACGGACTCTGATTCTCATTGCAGACTGAAGTGAAATGGAACGACGTGATCGGATTTGAAGGATCCACAGAGCAATCTGTGGCCGAGTTCGCGATGTTGCAGCCCGGAACGGACGGCGCCGGCCCTTGCAGGGGAGCAATCCCGCTCGCCGGATTAAATTGCGGCAAGCCGTCAAAGCTCTGATCCGGAATTCCGTTATTCGCCCAATATTGCCGCATCGCTCCAAAGTAGTGGTCGAATGAGCGATTCTCCTGCGCGAACAAAATAATGTGATTGATGCTGCTTTGCAACGATCCACCAAAAGTTGCAGTCACGGAAGTTGCTGCGCTTAGGGTGACGCTGCAAGTCGTAGTTCCGGTACAACCTCCAGACCAACTGCCAAAGGTGCTGCCGCTTGCAGGAGTCTCGGTCAGCGTAACCGCACTACCCTGTGCAAAAGGTGCGCTGCAGATGTTCGTAGTCGAGCTGCCCGATGAGCTAGAGTTCGTGCAATTGATTCCCGCCGGACTGCTGGTAACGCTTCCCATGCCGCCGCCAGCCGTAGTGATGGTTAGCTGGTAGGTAGGTTCAGCTCCAAACGTTGCGGTCACCGAGGTCGCTGCGTTTATGGTGACGCTGCAACTCGCAGCTCCCGTACAAGCCCCTGCCCAGCTCACGAAAGTGCCTCCGCTTGCGGGAGTCTCGGTCAACGTAACGGCGGTCCCCGTCGCAAAAGTAGCTGTGCACGTGTTCGCAGTCGAGCTAGCACTGGAACAATTGATTCCCGCCGGGCTGCTGGTTACAGTTCCCGTGCCCGCGCCAGCCGTAGCCACGGTCAGCTGATAATTGGAGGCTTGGTTCGGCTGTGACGCCAGTCCTTGGCATGCAATCAAAAAAAGCAGCAGAGACAATGCAGAAAACGACATCAACGAAGAGCAGAGCGGATATCTCATGGCGCGTTTTACTCCAGACGAAACGACTTCGACAGACGTGATGGTTACTTCGACAGACGCGATGTTTGATGAGGCCGGATGTTAGGCAGTTGTCATCTACCGGGGAGTGCCGCGTTATCTCCATTACCGTTCCCCATCTCTCTACCGTCCAGAATGCTGATCTCTACAGTGGATCGGGTATATAGCCGGGGAGAGCCGTGAAATCGAAAGTTACCTGCCACCCGGTTTGGCGAACACTCTCCCGGTGACATCCGTCACTCTGATTTTGTCCACCTCTCGCAGACATCCACAGGCGAGTCCCTCTACTCTGGCTCCAGCTTGTGGGTAAGCGGCTTCAGCGGAACAACCCCTCTCGGGTCGCAAAAACATCCCGTCCGGCTGGTCTGATGATAGCGGTATGAATTTTCAGTTGGATATTAGCGGTGCGAAAAGCAAGGCCACAGCAACAGAATATCTTCAACGCGTCAACCTTATGGAACTTGGCAACTAGAACAGCGATGTTACCAGCGGCTTGAGAATTAGCGCTCCCAATAAAGGCACTCAGGCATTTTTGCGCCGTCATCGCCATGGCCAATTAGGTCGTAGCACCTAGGTTCTTGGACGAATGTAATCTTTCCCTTTCATTGCCTCAGTCATAAGCTCACTCAGTTCCCAGATAAGACTCAGCAAGAAAGTCAGCAAGACCAGTCAGAAAGATCAGTCAGAAAGATCAGGCCGGCAACAGGAAATCTACAGGCGCGGCGTGCCTTCCTCGTTCTGGCCGCAGTTCGTCCAAGATCCTCGGCACTACTCCGCCCGTGAGGACCGATGCGTCATTTAAATTTCGCGGTTGCAGTCATTCTCACGTGTGTGCGCCTGTGTTCGGCGGGTTCCTCCTATGTGGTGCCGACCACAACTCTCGCTGCTCAAACCTCCAATAACACAAGTGCGGCGAACAGTTTTCTGCGCCAATCCAACGGCAATCGAGGCGCCGGAAACATCAGCAAAGTCGACGTCCACACTCTGCTCTATTCAGGAACAAGCACGAAGGTCTACGCCCATCTGATGCTCTGGTTTGGGCAGTCCAGCCATATGAATGTCGGTTATAACTCCACTGATCCCGCGCAAGTCAAGAGCCAGATTGACGACATGATCAGCCGCGGCATTGATGGCGTGATCATCGACTGGTACGGACCAAACAATTTCATCGACCGGGCGACTCAAGCGGTCATGGCAGAGGCTGAAAGCCATCCTGGCTTTACTTTTGCCATCATGATCGATCAGGGCGCACTCGAATGGGACTCCTGTTCCGGATGTTCTCCTCAACAAGCCTTGGTGAGTCAGCTACAATACATTGAAAAGACGTATTTTCCTTCGCCCGCATACATGACTTGGCAGGGACAGCCAGTCGTCAGCAACTTCAATATCGATCTCTCCTATTCAATCGATTGGAGCGCACTGAGCAGCACCTTAAGCACTCACCCTCTGTTCGTATTCCAGAACAACAACGGATTCAGCCACGTACTCAGCGACGGCAGCTATTCCTGGGTCATGCCGACTACAACCGATTACGGGATGAGCTATCTTTCCAGTTTTTACGACGCGGGAATGTCGTTCCAGAACGAACAAACGATAGGTGCAACATACAAAGGCTTTAACGATACTCTAGCGTCTTGGGGTTCCGATCGCATTATGGGACAGCAATGCGGCCAGACCTGGCTGCAAACATTTTCGAAAATTAACGGTCTTTACAATTCAGGAAAACAACTGCCCGACCTGCAACTGGTGACCTGGAACGATTATGAAGAGGCCACCGAGATCGAATCCGGTATCGACAATTGTCTGACAGTCTCCGCTTCGGTTGCCGGAACTGCCCTGCGATGGGCCCCTAGCGGGGAAGAGAGCACGGTCGACCACTACACGGTGTATATCAGCTCCGATGGTCAGAACCTGATGGCCCTGGCAAACATGGCCGCAGGGACCGACTCGTTGAACTTGTGCAGTTTTTCAATCCCGGCGGGCAATTACAAATTGTTTGTGCAAGCTATAGGCAAGCCCAGCCTCGCCAATCAGATTACCGGCGCTATCAACTACAGCCCAGCCTGCGCCGCAGAAGCAGGTTCGTCGACGGTAGCATTCAGCGCCTCCCCGTCAGCAGTCACCATTCCCGCCGGGAAGTCCGGAAACCTCACCGTCACCGCGAAGCCGCAACCCGGCTCCTTCAACAGCGCCATCTCGCTCTCCTGCAGTGGTCTGCCCAGCGGCTTCCGTTGTGTCTTCTCGCCCGCCACCATTACTCCCGGCACCCGCACCGGCACTTCCACTCTTACCATTTCCACCGTTGCCGTTGCGGGGATGGATTTGCCCCAGCGGAGCGAGCCGAGTCCACTCTATGCCGGCTGGCTGCTCTCTTTCGGAATAGCCGGCTTCGCTTTTATCGGCAATGTGAGCCGCAGGCGCAGCGCTCAAGTCCTCGCTCTTGTGGCTTTGATGGCTCTCGGAATGATGACCGTTTCCTGCGGAGGAAGCAGCGCCGGAACGCAGAGCGCCACGGCTTCCAGCAATTATTCCGTCACCATTGTTGGCAACTCCAGTTCTGCCCAGTTCTCTACTGCGGTCAATATTACCGTTCGGTAGATTCTTGCGGTCCAAGCTTTTCCACGCTGGTCGCTGAACGGCAGAGCGATGCACCCATCCCGGCGAATTTCGGGTCATGATCCTCAGCATGAGAGCCTTCGAAGGAACCCAAGTGGGCAACCTGCGGAATCTGGTCACCCGCCGCAGAGCCTCGGTTCTTTGTTCGAGTTCAAAATGCCGCAGATACTTCTGGATGATCGTGGGCATCGTCATGCGCAGAGCCGTGGAGAAGTTCTGCACCGCCATGGCCTGCTGCTTTTCTGTATCTGTCAGCAGATCAATCAGACACCGGGCCAGGTCTTCCGCATTTCCCGGTTGATAAAATTCTATCGCTATTTCTTCACCCTGTGCCATCTGGCGGAAATCCGGGAGATCCGCGCAAGCGATAGGCACTCCGTATGCGCAAGCCAAATGCGCAACACCACTGCAACCCGTCGAAGAGGAATAGGGCATCACGGCGACCGAGGAACTTTGGAAGAGATCCGGCAGTCGATCTTCATGCACGTAGCCAGTAAACTCAATTGCCGGATTCCCCGCGCATTTCTCCTTCACGGATTCCACATATCCCGCGGCCTGAGGATGGTCGCCCCCGCCGATGACTAACCTTGCGTCGGGCATTTCGTTTGAAACAATCTTGAACGCCTCGATCATGAGTTCGAGACGCTTATAAGTTCCCCACTTGCCGAACGCCAGGATGCGATGCTCAGGATTTCTGCGCCGCGAGAAATCGGGGTACTCCGGTCTCTGCGTAAGAACCCCGTGAGACCGCAGGTGAACATTGTCGTGCCCATATTTGTCATGCAGGATCCTGCGATATCCCGGCATGAGCACAGAGACCGAATTCGACAGCAAAAGCATTCTGGTGGCGACCGCCCCAGCCGTGCGATAGATCCTCGGATGCCGAACTCCCGCATCTTTCAAGTCGACAGTATCCATCAGGTGGTGGAGGGTCACGTGGGTATAGCGACCGCTAATGCGCGCCAGCAAAGGGGTGACCAGCCCCATAAAAGCATTGATGGGATTTCGGCCGAATGTGCTGAAAAGAAGATTGAACCACACAACGTCTGGTTTCAACTTCCAGATGGCATCGAGAAGCCGAACCGAGCTCGTGGGGTCGTCCATCGACCAGCAGCGTTGCAATGAAAAACCATCCAGTTCAGGCTGGGATGGAGAAATTTTATCGGCAAGAATCGTCAGGCTGATAAACGGATTGCGCCGCAATTCCTCGGCAATGTGAAGTCCATACTCGCTTAATCCTCCCTGGCTGGGTGGAAAAGTAGTTACCAAACAAATCTTCATTGGACTCCGGCCTCGTGATCGCTCAAGCTTCGATGATTTACGCGGGGAAGATGTTGGCTATCTGATTCTTGCGCTAGGGCAAAACCGGTAATTGCGACAAACCGTCGTCCGGCACCGGCAGTTTCTGGAGGAATGCCTCTTTGACTCTCACTTCTGCGACTTCGATGGGGAGGGGCTCGATGACAGTAACGGCGCCCGTGAGACGGCTCAGTGCAAGGTAGGCATCACGGTTGCTGCGAAGAAAATCCAGTGGATACTCGGGCTTACGAGTGCGCGCAGCCACCGGGTCGGCGTCGATAAGATAAGCGATATCGGGCTTGGGTACGAGCTTCAGTAGAGATCGAATGAATGTCCGAGCCAGCCATCGGTCCAATGGCAGGTTCGCGAGTTCATCGTAAATGTAGCGATCAAAGATGACTACCTCGACGTCGCTTTTGCGAATGCTCCGAAGCACTCGCCGGAGTTTCATCGCGTCCGCGAAGTAGAGTCCAAAGCGCATAGCACTGACCGGCCAGGATTTAACATTCTTGTCGCGCCGGTGCAACGGTTTCTCTGGAGTTCCGATCCCCTTGTCTCCCTTGAACGCCGCATGGCTCATGAACTCGCGGACCTCAGGGAACGCGACAACATCGTCCCAAAAGGTGTAGAGCTTCACCCTTAAGCCGCTTTTAGCGAGCCAGTCTTGCAACGCACCAATCTGCGTGGACTTGCCCGCTCCATCGATTCCCGAAAAGCTCACAATCATAATTAGGCTGACCCGGTGTGGATTTTCGTAACGCGCTTCTACGAAATTGAATCCCGTGGTTTAATGCGCTCCCGGTGGTTTACTCGGAGTAGCCGCCGTTAGGGCGACCACCGATCCCACAGCCACACCCGCTCCGATGATCGCTCCCGTCCTTAGAACGATGGTACGCACTCGGTGCTGCTTCGCCGGCGCGATCGCTACGCCCGCCGGCTGCGACGCAGCGACTCCGGTTGCGTGGGGAGACTCCGCAGCAGCAGTTCCTACCGGCCTTTGCGGAGTCGACTGTGCTTGAGCCTGGGGCGATGCGGACGGACTCGACCCGGAGGACGACGTCGTCAAACGTGGCTCGGCCGAACTCTGCAGCGCGACAGGATCCGACGCCTTCGCCAACATGGCTCCCGGACTATCCGGAAGTTCTCCAGCTTTCAAATCATCCCGTACGTTTGTAGCCGGAATGTTCCGTTGCGGGGTTTGGCTTGTGGCGGATGGTCCGTTGACGGCCGGCTCACCAGCTTGTTGCGCGTCAAGCGGCGACGCGACCCCGGGCAGCCCCAAAAGCAAGATGCTCCAGGCAACGTGTACGAATACCCTCTTCCATGCTGTCATCGTTATCTCCGGCGGACAGAGTAACTGTTTAGCTAGCAGCCTTCAGATTCGCGAGCCCATGGGGAGCCGAGTACCAGGGCAGACCCTGTGGCTCTTCCAGCCCAAGCGCGTGAAAACTCTGCGCTGCTTCCTCGGCTGTCGCGAATACTTCGAACAGGCGATCAACGCGCATGAGTTCAAGGATCGCCGCGGACGCAGGAGAAAGGGCGGCCAGCTTCAGATCTCCATCCCGCTTCATCGCTTCTTCCATGCAATGAAGAAGGATTTCAATGCCGGCGCTGTCAATGTTTTCCATCTGAGAGCAATCCAGAACAATGCGTGGACGATCGACTTCCAGAAGTGGCCGCAGTTCGACGAGGAACGCCTTTCCTTCTGCGTGCTGCAGTTTTTCCGGCAACTCCATCACAACAACGGGTCCTGTGGTATACATCTCGGTTACCCCTGAATAAGATCGGCTCCCAGCTGCCATTCAGGCGCTGGAGAGGGTTTTGGTTTTGGATCTGCAACGGTTTGTGGCTCTCGTGCTTTGCGGTTCCAACTCCAACCATCCTTCGTTCCTTGTTGAACCGGACGAGTGGAACGCATAACACCTGGATCTGAGATCTCGATCACCACCTCATGCTCCAAACTCAAGAACATGTTGCCATTTGCCAAGGCATGGCGCACCTCCAGCCAAATCCCGACGTGAGTGTTTGCCAGGATCGAACTGTCTTCAATCACCGTGCCGCAATCCACGCAGCAATCTCTTTCGATGTTGCTGAAGCGCGTGATCAACGTGTCTTCCTGAATTTTAGAACCGCGCCCGATGTAAGCGGGCGCCACAATGCGCGCTCCTCGATCAATCTCCGCTCCAGTGTCTATCCAAATGCCAGGCTTGACTTCACGGCCACAAGGCCGCATCGCACAGCGTCCAGAGAGTGCATCAGAAACGAGCCGCCGTAGATCCTGGGGCTGCAGTAGGCGGTTAACGTATTCGCGAATAAAGTACGTAGCGCCGGCTTTTTCAGCTTGTGCCAGCAAGCCCTCAACATCACCCTGCTGTGCCTGTGCGCAATCGACAACCCACAAATCCAAAGGGCCATCCCGGTCGAGGCCGCGCGTCGCTACCTGCCGAGCTTCTCGATGAAAGTAGAAAAGATCCAGCAGATCCGTTTCTGTGTAAACGCTTGCTGATACGACAAATGAGTGTTCTATACTTCTTCGCGAGTAATCGCTTAGCTGTTCGGAAAGCGCGCTGAACAGATCATCCACAACCCGAACGCTCACATGCTCGTACGTGCCCCTGAGGGGCTCGACTCCGCAAGAATGCTCCGCTGCAACGAGAACGGTGACTGCCTCCACATTGGCACGGACGAAACGCTCGATCATGCTTTCAAGCACGGAACGACCGAGTATATCGACGCACGCCAAAGGCTGGGCGAGTAGAGCTTTCAAGTCGGTTTGCGGGGCAGCCGAGCTAAAAATCTCCCGCTCTGCTCCCACTACTAGAATGGCCCCTAACCCCACAGAAGTTGTCCTTTCCCTAATCTTCTTTATCTTCTTCTCAGGAATCTTTTTGTTCCTTTGAGTGTTTTTCCGAGATCGGGCTACACCACTGCAAGTTGAGGCCGGGCATTACGATTCTCGGGTGCTGAAGATTCCGTAACTGGAGCAACTGCGGGCCGGCGCAGAACTCTCCGCTTCGGGAAAAGCAGATCGCGCATCTTCATCTTGGCCTTGTGGAGTTGCGACTTTGAATTGCCGACGGAACAGTCCAGCATCTTCGCGATCTCGTGGTGCTGGTATCCTTGCACCTCGTGAAGAGCGAAAATCTTGCGGCATCCCTCAGGGAGCTCTTGCATGGCGCGTCGCAACGCAATCCGGTCGACTGCGCCGCTGAGCCGCGGATCTGCCTTGCCGATGTCGCGTCGCAGAGACGGCGATTCTGCCGAGACGGGCTCGTCCAGAGAAATCGGCGGAGTTTTACGGCGACGCAACTTCATTAACACGGTGTTGACGGCAATTCGGTAGAGCCAGGTAGAAAACGCGGAGTCACAGCGGAACGAGCCGACGCTGCGAAACACCTGCAGGAAGGCTTCCTGGGTCAGATCTTCAGCCTCGGCGATGTCTTTCGTCATTAGCAGGCATACGGAATACACGCGCTTCTTGTGCAATTGGAAGAGCGTGGCAAAGGCCTGTTCGTCGCCGCGTTGTGCGCGCTGTACCAGGCTGCGTTCGGATTCGTCCCGTTTGGGGGCTGGAATTACATCGGTTGCTGTCGCGGAAATCACGCAAGTCGCCACTGTAGTCTCCTTCGTTCAAACTAGGGTGGTTGTTTTGCTCTCCATGATTCCGGGAGCATTCAACTTCCAAAATGAGAGTACTGGCTATAAGTGCAGAGGCCCATCAGGATGCTCCTGTACTTGACTGGTAGGTTTGCTGTACAACTCCAGGGGAGTTAAATGCTGAGAATTTGATTTAATTCTGCACGAGAGGCAAAACTTTCATTCGTGATATGTGTTGCCTGGTTGACTCGGGCTCACACCCAGTCAATAGCTAAAAAACAGGGCGATCGGAGATCGCCCTTGTACTGAATGCTTGTGCTGATAAGCCAGCTGCAATTCAGATCAATAGAGTTTAAAACCAACTTCTACGCTGATCTGAACGTTAACCGGCTGGCCATCCTTCATAGCGGGCTGAAAGCGCCATTGCTTCACTGCCTCAACCGCTCTGGCGTCCAATCCAAATCCCAGGCCACGTACCACGCGAATATCGCGCGGATGCCCTTGCTGATCGACAATCAGCCAAAGCACGCACGTTCCCTGAGTCTTGGCATTCCGGGCTTCCTCGGTATATTCGGGGTCAGGAGTTGTAACAGGCTGAGGGGCTGATATCCCTCCGCCAACCTTGAATACGCCTCCGCCTACACCGCCGCCGCTGCCTGCGCCTACGCCAGGACCGTGGCCCACTCCCACTCCGCCGCCAGTTCCAGAGCCGATGCCGCCACCCGAGCCAATTCCATTCGAAGGCGGAGCCGACGGAAGCGGCGCGGCCACCGGATCGCCAAGGTTCGGCATGTGATTATTAGCCAACTTTACCTGCGGAACAACGACTGTCGGCTCAACTGCGAGCTTGGGATGTTCGTTGTGAACCACGATTTGTGGCGGCGTGATCTGCTCGACGGCAAGTTTTGGCAGTCTTCCTTTTGTTGCAGGCAACCGGTCGTGATCACCGCCACCACCGCCTCCACTCGCGATCTTCTTTGCCACCGGAAGCGCGTAGGTCTCCGGCGATGGCGCAATCAAAGTCACTGTCTGGTGTTGCTGAACTTTTTGTACAACTGGATGACCAAATGTTGCGGCGCTCAGGATAAGGCCGAGCGCGATCACGTGCACCACTGCGGATCCAGCGAGCCCGTTAGATCGATAATTATTGAACTGACCCCAGATTGCATCCGGGGCAGGCGCTCGTTGGATCCGCGGCGCGCTCGCTCCCGACCGCACCCCTGATTCGCGGCCTGAATAAAGAGGAGTGTCGAGAACAGCTGTTGCAGACCCTGGGTACGATGCTTGAGCGGCGAGACGGGGACTTTGGTTCGGCATTGGCACTCCTTATAAACGTCGGCAGAAAAATCGCACTTCTGAATTAAGATCGAGGATGGTAAGCTTCACCATCCCCAGGTTATGAGGGCCACGGTTTTCTAAATCCGACCGCAGCCCCCGGAACGTCAGAGCCGCCCGGACAAGAGCAGCACCAGTAAGATCACGACTACCAAGCCAAGTCCGCCACTCGGGTAATAGCCCCACGATCTGCTATAGGGCCACGCCGGCAGAGCCCCGAGTAAAAACAGAACAAGAACAATCAGTAAAATTGTCGCCATAAAAAATTCCTCCCTTTGATGGTTTGTTAGCTATCTCGATTTCTACTCTGGAGCCCGGCCTTATTAGGGACCGGGCTTCCATTTCAAAACCCCTCACACTCCAACTTAACGGCTGGCCGCAGTTGTATTCCCAGGTGTGATGACTTCCCCGTGCTCCTTGGCTTGACCCGAATATTTCCTTACCGCGGAGAGAAACGGTTCACTCGTTTCCTTCGGATGAACTTTTCCGCTCAAGATTTCTTCGAACGGTACGAAGCTTCCATAAAGAATTCGGGTTTCGTCTTTGTCTTGCGTGACCACTGCACCGTTCAAATCGATTCCCGCGAAAATGCCGCGGGCTCGTGAGTAAGTCAGCACCTCGGCCTTCATCTTCCAGTCGGTGTCAGCGCCAGTATCGCGTCCCACCGGGCCCGCAGCTGCCGAAGCGTCCGCGCCAACTTTAAATTTGCTGTGCAACAGATGCTGCATTCCATCTTCATTGGTTACAACCATGATTACGTCAATGGCCTGACCACCCAACTGCAAACCCCAGCTTCCCCCCGTAATGGTGATCGGTGCCGGAGCGCTCCAGTGGCCGGCTTCCGTGCGGCAGGTAGCGACGCCCTTGCCATGGTTGCCGCCGAAACCTACAGCGATTTTCACCATCGACGGAATCACCGCGATGCACTTCGCATCCCTCATCACCTTGTCAGGGATGGCTTTGTCGGGAGTGGCCATAATTTCATCTAGAACTTTGGCCGACGCGTCGAGCCGTTTGTCGATGTCCGAGGCGTCCTTGTCATCCGCGCACCATGCGATGCTCGTGAAGACCAGGAGACTGGCACCGAGCACCAAAAGACTTTTCGTTACACTGAAGCCGTTTCTTGTCATAACTAATCCTCTTCCGTGCTCGAAGCGAGCAACTATTATTTGAATTTCCCCCGCATAGTTAACCTAACTTTCCTGGGCTTGTGCTTCCATCCGGTTCAAGCTGTAAAAAGAAGCCAGAGCGTGGCGGGGAGCCGGGGAAATACCTCCGATACCGTAGGGGTCGCTACAGTCGATCACCGCTGGAGATAGGGTGATCGCAGGAGATGGAAACAAATGCAATTGAGCCTTAAACAAATGCACAGGGCTTTCCGTATCGGAAAGCCCCGTAAACTGCGGTTCTGCGTGTGTCGGCTCAACGCAGGCGTCAGGCAGCAGTTTTTCTATCCGCTGGCGCTTCGCCCGACGATGCGATGTCTTCAGAGCCCGTAACTTCCATGATGCTCTTGGCGCGATCGATCTCCTCCGAGGTTTCGCAATGAACCGCGACCAGGATGCCGCCCTTCATCAGTCTGCCCTCGTACTTCTTGGCTTCATCTTCGGGAATCCCTGCGCCGATGAGAACTCCTGTAAATCCGCCTAGGGCGCCACCGACTCCGATGCCGGCAAGAGCCGCTAGCAATGGTCCCGCCGCGACAATCGGGCCGATTCCAGGGATGGCCAACGCGCCGACTCCCACCAGCCAGCCGAGGGCGCCTCCCACTGCCGCTCCGGAACCCGCCCCGTAGGCTGCTCCTTCCGGCGCCTTCGTGGCCTTTTCAGTTACCAGATTGCCGGCCCCGACATCTTCTGGCAATAGAACGGAAATATCGGAAGTGGAGAATCCGGCATCCCGCAGCGCGGCAACGGCTGAGTCCATGTCGCTGCGCTTCAGGTAGATTCCAAACACTGACTTGTTTCTCGCCATCGATCCATCTCTGGGAATTTGAGTTTGTTGTGCTATTTACAGCCGCGAGAATGGAACTCGAGCGAAATCACGCAGGCTGTCCACAAAAATCAAGACTCAGCCATGCAACCAATCAATTCAATCGGGTGAAGCCCTGATATGAAAAGAAACTACTCGGTAGGAACTGCGCTCCTGTTTTCGATGGGATGATCACAGATGCGGAAATGGTCTTCCAACGCAGGAGTTTTCGCGGACATCGTTTTTAGGGCAGCGCGTCTACAACTTCCGCCGAGATCTCTGGCGACGCGGCATTCGCTGGAAAGAGTGCGGTAATTCGCGTACCGCTGTCTCCGGACTTAAACTCCAAGTGTCCTCTCAACTGGTGCACGCGTTCCCCCATGCCCTGAATGCCAACGCCAGGGCGGGTTGGCGTCGGCATGCCCTTGCCCCTGTCACATATTTCAAGGGTGACGTTCTCCGAGTCGCGGGTGATTGCGATGCTCGCCCAGGTGCTGCCGGAGTGACGATGGATATTCGTGAGGCATTCCTGCACGATGCGGAAGATTGCGGTCTCAAGCTCGCCCGGCAGACGCCCAACTTTGGGGTCGAGATGTAGATTTACCTCGATCTTGCTTCGTTCCGCAAATCCCTCTACGTACCAGCGCACGGCCGAGTGTAGCCCGGCTTCATCGAGCAACGGCGGGTGCAACAGGTGAGACATTGTCCGCAAGTCCCTGGATAACTCGTCGATGAGCTGCAGACTTTCTGTGACGTACCTGGTCAACCCGGAGTTTTCCTTTTTAAGCCCATCTTCCACCGGAACCAGATTCAGGCTTAACGCTACCAGGATCTGACCGGCCGCATCGTGCAGTTCGCGCGCGATGCGGCGTCTTTCATCATCCTGCATCCGCAGTAGCCGTGCCGAAAGCGTTCGCAAGCCTTCCTGGGCGCGCTCCAGTTCAGAGGTGCGCTCCTTTACCATCCCATCTAATTGTTCATGAGCAGCCCGAATCGCATCTTCAGCGCTTTTGCGTTCGCTGATATCCCTGCACACTCCCATTATTTTTGTGGGATGGTTCGATGCATCGTAGATGACCTGCCCGGACGCTTCCATCCATCCCACGCTTCCGTCGGTCTTCGTGTAGCGATATTGCCAATGGCACTTACCGCCGCCCTGCACCGCGTGCTGAACGGCGTCCTTCACCTGCTGGCGATCGTCGGAGTGAATGTCTTCCAGAAATGCATCGACGTCTCCCCCGAACGATCCCAGCCGCCGCCCATGAATCCTTTCCATGTTTTCGGACCAGTGAACGGATCCGGTTGCAACATCCCAATCCCAGGTGCCAACATTCGCCGCCTCCAGGCAGAAGCGCATTCGTTGTTCGCTTTCTCGCAACGCCTGTTCAACGTGCCTGATACGGGTAACATCGCGGACAATCTTGGAAGCGCCTACGATTCTCCCGGCCGAATCCTTTAGCGGCGAAATCGTGAGCGACACAAGAACTTGCCTGCCACCTTTTGCGATTCGCTCGGTTTCAAAGTGTTCAATGCGCTCGCCCGATCGAATGCGCTGCAGGATCTCAACCTCTTGGGCCTGTAAATCCGGTGGGATGAGAAGAGTGACAGGCTTGCCTCGAACCTCTTGCTCCGTGTACCCGAAGATTCGCTCCGCGCTCTTATTCCAGCTGGTAATGATGCCGTTCAGATCCTTCGCAATAATCGCATCGTCGGAACTCTCCACAATGGCCGCCAGCCTCGAACGGGTTTCGACGGCAGCGTCGGGCATGAGCATTGCGGGGTCTGGGAATCCGGCTTTCTTCATAGGTAGTCACAGTGTTCGAGTCTCATTACTCCGGCACAGCTTCACGCACGTCATCCATGACGGAACTGGAATCCCGTAACACCGAACTGCAGGGAATCGTGAGTTCGACGAGAGTTCCAGGATTTGCATTGCTGAGCCGCAACTCTCCGCCAAATTCTTTGGCGCGCTGTTTCATGCCACCAATTCCGACTCCAACGCTGTCTGGCTGAAGTTCCTCGATTTCTCTCCGGATTCCTTTGCCATTGTCTCGTACTGCAACGACAATAATTCCTTCCCGCTGAGTAAGCGTAATCCACACTTTGCTCGCTTCGGAATGCCTGAAGACATTGGTAAGCGCTTCTTGCACAATTCGGAAGACTGCGGTTTCGACGTGGGCTCCGAGCCTCGGGAAATCGCCAGGCTGTACGTCGAGGGCAGTTTCTATACCGCTTCGCTTGGCCAGGCCCTCCACGTACCAGGAAAGCGCCGACAGCAAGCCCACTTCATCGAGCAATGGCGGATGCAGAAGATGAGACATGGTGCGCACTTGTTGGATGGCACCGTCAATAATGCTGCTCGCCTGAGTCCACGCCTCCGCTTGTGGCTCCGCGGAGTTGGATTTCTGCAGGATCATCTTGTCCAGCACCATCTTGGCCACGGCTAGTTCCTGTCCCAGTCCGTCGTGCAGATCGCGTGCCAGCCGGCGGCGTTCTTGATCCTGCATGGTCATAAGCCGGATGGAAAGCCGCCGCAATTCGTCCGTCCTCCTGTCGACCATCTTCTCCAGCTTTGCCGCATTGTCGCGAATGGATTGTTCCAGTAGTTTGCTGTCCTGAATGTCAGAGCAGGTTCCGTACCATTTGACGATCTTCCCGTCGTCGCGAATAGGAACCGCACGCGCCCGAAACCAGCGATAGGTTCCATCCTTTGATTGCAGGCGATACTCCGCTTCGTAGTTTGCTCCCGAGTCAACACAGCGCAACCACTCGTCCATTGCTTTTTGCTTATCGTCGGGGTGAACGTAGTCCAACCAGCCGAAACCATTCGCCGAACCTGGAGCAGCACCGGTAAAATCATAAAACCGGTCGCTGATGTAATCCCGCGTGCCGTCGGCCTTACGGCTGAAAATTATGTCTGGCGCAGTATGGACAATCGCATCCAGTTCCTGATTCTTTCCCACCAGTTCCACATTCAGCTGCAATAGTAATTCTGCCTTGCGCGCCAGTTCTTCCGTCCGCTCCAGCACACGTTGCTCGAGATCACGATTCAAAGCTTCCAGTTGTCGCGTCTTGCGGTGCAGGTCTACAAACACTCTCACTTTCGCCCGTAACATCTCTGGAACCACTGGAACGGAAATGTAATCGACCGCTCCGTGTTCATATCCCTTGAGCTGATCCAGATCGGTCAAATGCACGGCCGAAACGAAAATGATTGCGGTTCTCTGAAAGCGCGGGTGCTGGCGAATCATGGCCGCCAATTGAAAACCATCCAGCTCTGGCATGCTCACATCCATCAGCACCACGGCCACGTCAGTCTTCAGCAGAACTTCAAGGGCTACCTTTGCAGACGACGCTTTGATGAGGTTCTCGCCCAATCCGCCAAGCATCACCTCATAGCTGAGCAGCTTGGCCGGCTGATCATCCACCATGAGGATATTGATCTTCTCGTTTGTGCCCATAAGTACTAACCACTTCTCGCAGTGTTACCTTCGCAAAGCTGTTGCCGCAGCCATTACCTGTGAAGCCACATACGCAGTGATGAGAGCAATTGCTCCGTATTGACCGGCTTGGCCAGATACTCGGACGCTCCGGCCTCAAGGCATTTCTCGCGATCTCCTTTCATCGCTTTTGCGGTTAATGCGATGATTGGCAAGCGCCGGAACTTGGGATTTTGCCGGATCACCTGCATGGTCTCGTAGCCGTCCATCTCGGGCATCATAATATCCATCAACACAATCGCAATGTCCGGCGTGGATTCGATCTTGGCGATCGCCTCCCGGCCGGTTCCGGCGGTGATTACATTCATGCCCCGGCGCTCGATCACGCTGCTCAGAGCAAAAATATTACGCACGTCGTCGTCTACCACCAGCACTCTCTTCCCGACCAGAGCATCGTCCGAGTGGTGCAGCCGGTCGAGAAGTTTCTGTTTTTCTACCGGCAGATCGGCGACTACGCGATGCAGGAATAATGCCGTCTCATCGAGCAGGCGTTCCGGCGATTCCACACCCTTCACCACGACGCTGCGCGCCAGCGAGTGCAGGCGCGCATCTTCTTCTGGTGAAAGCTCTTTGCCCGTAAATACTACGACCGGCAAGTCGCTCAGCGCCGGAGTGTCACGGAGACGCTCCAACACTTCGAAGCCCGATATATCGGGCAGGCGCAGATCAAGGACAACGCAGTCGAAAGTCTGCTCGCTGACGGTCTCAATTGCTTCCGCTCCCGTGCTCGCGACTGTGACATCAATGTCGTCATAACCCAGCAGTTCTTTGATGCTGAGCTGCTCGGCCGGATTGTCCTCCACCACCAGCAACCGTTTTCGCCGCGGAGCGGAATATTCCTTAATGCGGGCCAGCGCTGTTTCCAGCCCCTCTGTCGTAGTTGGTTTTGTAACAAATGCAAACGCGCCTCGGGCCAGCCCGTGATGCCGGTCTTCGTCCAGCGTCAGCATTTGCACCGGAATATGCCTGGTCGCCGGATCCTGTTTCAAGTGGTTCAGGACCGTCCAGCCCAGCATGTCGGGCAGGAAAACATCCAGCGACACGGCCGTGGGATGATATTCCTTGGCGAGCGCGAGGGCTTCCGCACCCCGGGTTGCAACAAGGACTTTGAAGCCCTTGTCCCGAGAGAGATCGCACAACACTCGCGCGTAGTGCGGATCATCTTCTACAACCAGAAGGATTGCATCCTCCGGATGCAGATTGTCGCGATCATCGGGAATTTTTTCGACCGCATGTTCCACCACAGATAACGGCGCTGGGGAAACAGACGACCGGAATTTCGGCTCGACCGCCGCGGCATTCCCCACAGAAGGTCCCACATACGTTTGCGGCAAATACAGAGTGAAGGTGCTGCCTTTGCCGGGAGTGCTGCGCAGCTGAATTTCTCCACCGAGCAGACTCGCGAGTTCGCGGCTGATGGCCAACCCCAAACCCGTTCCGCCGTATTTGCGGCTGGTGCCGGCATCTGCCTGCTGAAAGGCCTCGAAGATGATGCGCTGCTTCTCTTGCGGAATGCCGATGCCGCTATCGGAAACCTCAAAGGCGACGACCGACCCCGCCTTCCCTAGAATGGGATGTCCTTCTGTCCAACCGGACTGGGCTAGCGATACAGAGAGTCGCACGCCTCCAACTTCTGTGAACTTAAAGGCGTTGGAGAGCAGGTTCTTCAATACCTGCTGCAAGCGCTTCGAGTCGGTGACTACGCTCCGCGAAAGGTGCGGATCGGTCTGCACTTCGAAGCTGAGATGCCGGTTCTCCGCCTCATGGCGGAATGGGCGTTCCACCGCGTCCAGCATGCTGGCGAAGTAAACTTCTTCAGCCTCGACGGAAACCGTTCCGGACTCGATCTTCGACAGATCAAGAATGTCCGTGATCAGGTTCAATAGATCCGTTCCCGCGCCATGAATGGTGCGCGAGAACTCAACCTGTTTCGCTGTCAGGTTTCCATCCGGGTTATCGCTGAGTTGCTGGCCGAGCACCAGGATGCTGTTGAGCGGCGTCCGTAATTCATGCGACATGTTGGCCAGGAATTCGGACTTGTATTTGGACGTCAAGGCCAATTCCTTGGCCTTCTCTTCGAGAGCCCGGCGGGCTTGTTCGATTTCCTGGTTCTTGCGTTCGACTTCGACGTTCTGTTCAGCAAGCTGCTGCGCTTTTTGCGCTAACTGCTCATTGGTCTGCTGTAATTCTTTTTGCTGAACCTGAAGTTCTGTAGCCAATTGCTGCGACTGCTTCAACAGACCTTCGGTCTGCATTGTGGCTTCAATACTATTCAGCACGATACCAATGCTGGCCGTCAGTTGCTCCAGGAATGCCAGTTGAGAAGTTGTGAAACTGCTCAGTGATGCCAGTTCGATAACCGCCTTGACCCGGTCTTCAAACAGCACCGGAAGCACGATGACATTCCGGGGAACGGCCTCGAACAAGCCGGAACGAATCGCAATCGTGTTCGGCGGCAAATCGGAGATCAGCATTCGCCGCTTCTCTGCCGCGCACTGCCCGACTAATCCCTCGCCCAGCTTCAACCTTCGCAGATGTCCATCTTCGCCGTCTCCGGCAAAGGCCGAGAGCAGCACCATCTCGGTTGATTCCTCGCCTCCCATCTGATAAATCACGCCTTGCTGGGCGCTCACCAGCGGCGCGAGTTCTGACAGCAACATGCGACCCACAGTGGCCAGATCGCGTTGCCCCTGCAACATTCCGGTGAAGCGGGCCAGGTTCGTCTTGAGCCAGTCTTGCTCCGTATTGCGATCGGTAGTGAGCCGGAGGTTGTCGATCATCGTGTTGAGGTTGTCTTTCAGGTCTGCAACTTCGCCGCTCGCTTCCACCTGAATGGACCGCGTTAAATCGCCCTTGGTCACGGCGGTGGCAACTTCGGCGATGGCGCGCACCTGGTTGGTCAAATTGTCGGCCAGCAGGTTAACGTTTCCTGTGAGATCTTTCCACGTACCGGCAGCGCCAGGCACGTTCGCCTGGCCGCCGAGACGGCCTTCGACCCCCACTTCGCGCGCGACCGTCGTAACCTGATCAGCGAAAGTTGCCAGCGTGTTCGTCATGTTGTTGATGGTTTCGGCTAGCGCAGCGACCTCGCCCTTCGCGTTGACAGTCAGCTTCTGAGTAAGTTCGCCATTGGCGACGGCAGTTACCACTTTCACGATACCGCGCACTTGTTCGGTCAAGTTCGCGGCCATCACGTTCACGTTGTCGGTGAGATCTTTCCATGTTCCGGCTACGCCGGGCACCTGCGCCTGCCCGCCCAGCTTGCCTTCCGTACCTACTTCGCGAGCCACACGAGTCACTTCGGCCGCGAACGCGTTCAGCTGATCCACCATCGTGTTGATAGTGTTCTTGAGTTCGAGAATTTCCCCCTTCACGTCCACCGTGATTTTGCGTGACAAGTCGCCTCGAGCCACGGCCGTGGTTACTTCAGCGATGTTACGCACCTGGCCTGTAAGGTTTCCGGCCATCGCGTTCACCGAGTCCGTAAGATCCTTCCACGTTCCGGCTACGCCTGAGACGTTCGCTTGTCCTCCCAGCCGGCCTTCGCTACCTACCTCGCGTGCGACGCGCGTTACTTCAGCAGCGAACGAACGCAGCTGCTCGACCATCGTGTTCAGCGTTTCTTTGAGCTGCAGGATCTCGCCGCGCACGTCTACCGTGATTTTTTTCGAGAGATCTCCGTTCGCAATGGCCGTCGCGACTTCCGCGATATTGCGCACCTGGCCGGTAAGGTTGCTGGCCATGAAGTTCACGTTGTCCGTGAGATCCTTCCACGTTCCGGCGACTCCGGGAACCTGCGCTTGTCCGCCCAACTTTCCGTCTGTGCCGACTTCGCGGGCTACGCGCGTAACCTCTCCGGCGAAAGCGTTGAGCTGGTCCACCATCGTGTTGATGGTGTTTTTCAATTCGAGAATTTCGCCTTTCACGTCGACAGTGATCTTGCGCGACAAATCGCCGCGGGCCACAGCGGTTGTGACCTCTGCAATGTTGCGCACCTGACCAGTGAGGTTACCGGCCATCGAGTTCACGGAGTCCGTGAGATCCTTCCATGTGCCGGCAACGCCGGGCACGTTGGCTTGTCCTCCCAAACGCCCTTCGGTGCCTACTTCGCGGGCTACGCGCGTTACCTCGCCGGCGAACGCGTTAAGCTGGTCGACCATCGTGTTGATGGTTTCCTTGAGCAGAAGGATTTCGCCGCTCACATTGACCGTGATTTTCTTCGACAAGTCACCACTCGCAATAGCCGTTGCGACCTCAGCAATGTTACGCACTTGTCCGGTCAGGTTGCTCGCCATCGAGTTGACCGAGTCGGTTAGATCCTTCCACGTGCCGCCTACTCCGGGCACCTGTGCCTGGCCGCCCAGTTTGCCGTCAGTGCCAACTTCGCGCGCGACGCGGGTTACTTCCGACGCGAACGAACGCAACTGATCGACCATCGTGTTGATCGTGTCTTTGAGTTCGAGAATTTCACCTTTCACGTCGACCGTAATCTTGCGTGATAAATCACCGCGAGCCACAGCCGTTGCGACTTCAGCGATATTACGCACCTGGCCGGTAAGGTTGCTGGCCATGAAGTTGACGTTGTCCGTGAGATCTTTCCAGGTTCCGGCCACGCCGGGTACCTGCGCTTGCCCGCCCAGCTTGCCTTCTGTACCGACCTCGCGAGCCACGCGCGTTACTTCGCCAGCGAACGCGTTGAGTTGGTCCACCATCGTGTTGATGGTGTTTTTCAATTCGAGAATTTCGCCTTTCACGTCAACCGTGATCTTGCGCGACAAATCGCCGCGCGCGACAGCCGTCGTGACTTCGGCAATGTTACGCACCTGACCAGTAAGGTTTCCCGCCATCGAGTTGACGGAGTCCGTAAGATCCTTCCACGTGCCGGCCACACCGGGAACGTTTGCTTGTCCTCCCAGTCGGCCTTCAGTTCCAACTTCGCGAGCCACGCGTGTTACTTCGCCAGCGAAGCGGTTGAGCTGATCCACCATCGTGTTCAGCGTTTCCTTGAGTTGTAAAATTTCGCCGCGGACATCGACCGTAATCTTGCGCGATAGATCGCCGTTGGCGATGGCGGTCGCGACCTCAGCGATGTTTCGCACCTGGCCGGTGAG